>NZ_VFTY01000011.1:0-243142 GCF_006440715.1 Mesorhizobium sp. B2-7-3 | reverse complement strand
TCGACCGGCGCAACCGGAGCCACAGGCGCGACCGGTGATACGGGCGCCACAGGTTCGACGGGCGCGACCGGAGCCACGGGTGCGACCGGTGATACGGGTGCCACAGGCTCGACCGGAGGAACCGGGGCCACAGGCTCGACCGGCGATACGGGTGCGACGGGCTCGACTGGAGCCACAGGCAATACAGGCGCCACTGGTTCGACTGGAGCTCCAGGCTCGACCGGCGCAACCGGAGCCACAGGCGCGACCGGTGATACGGGCGCCACAGGTTCGACGGGCGCGACCGGAGCCACAGGTGCGACTGGCGCAACTGGAGCCACAGGTGCGACTGGCGATACGGGTGCCACGGGTGCGACCGGTGATACGGGTGCAACAGGTTCGACTGGAGCCACAGGCGATACAGGCGCCACTGGTTCGACTGGAGCAACCGGAGCCACAGGTGCGACCGGCGACACGGGTGCCACAGGCTCGACCGGAGCAACAGGCTCCGCCGGAGCTACAGGTGATCCAGGCGCCACGGGTTCTACTGGTGCAACCGGAGCCACAGGTGCCACTGGCTCGACCGGTGCCACGGGGTCCACTGGTGCGACAGGTCATACCGGTGCAACCGGAGCGACCGGCTCAACCGGTGCCACGGGTTCCACTGGCGCGACTGGCCATACCGGAGCGACTGGCTCGACGGGTGCTACGGGCTCGACCGGTGCGACAGGTCATACCGGTGCAACCGGAGGGACCGGCTCAACCGGTGCCACGGGTTCCACTGGCGCGACTGGTCATACCGGTGCCACCGGAGCAACTGGAGCGACAGGTTCGACCGGTGCGACTGGCGCGACAGGGGCAACAGGCGCCACGGGCTCAACGGGGGCGACTGGCTCGACGGGTGCTACGGGCTCGACCGGAGCGACAGGCTCGACTGGCTCGACTGGAGCAACCGGTGCTACTGGGTCTACCGGTGCAACCGGCTCCACAGGTGCCACTGGTTCTACCGGGGCGACAGGAGCAACGGGTTCGACGGGTGCCACAGGCTCGACCGGCGCGACTGGCTCGACCGGAGCAACAGGCTCGACCGGGTCGACTGGAGCAACCGGTGCCACAGGGTCTACCGGTGCAACCGGCTCCACAGGTGCGACCGGTTCTACCGGGGCAACGGGTTCGACGGGTGCTACAGGCTCGACCGGGTCGACTGGAGCAACCGGTGCCACAGGGTCTACCGGTGCAACCGGCTCCACAGGTGCGACCGGTTCTACCGGGGCAACGGGTTCGACGGGTGCCACAGGCTCGACCGGCGCGACAGGTCATACCGGTGCAACCGGAGCGACCGGCTCAACCGGTGCCACGGGTTCCACTGGCGCGACTGGTCATACCGGTGCCACCGGAGCAACTGGAGCGACGGGTTCGACCGGAGCGACTGGCTCGACAGGGGCAACAGGCGCCACGGGCTCAACGGGAGCGACGGGCTCGACCGGTGCGACAGGTCATACCGGTGCCACAGGAGCAACTGGAGCGACAGGTTCGACCGGAGCGACTGGCTCGACAGGGGCAACAGGCGCCACGGGCTCAACGGGAGCGACTGGCTCGACGGGTGCTACGGGTTCGACTGGTGCGACAGGTCATACCGGAGCGACTGGCTCAACCGGTGCGACAGGTCATACCGGAGCGACTGGCTCAACCGGTGCCACGGGTTCCACTGGTGCGACTGGCCATACCGGAGCGACGGGCTCGACGGGTGCTACGGGCTCGACCGGTGCGACAGGTCATACCGGTGCAACCGGAGCGACAGGCTCGACCGGAGCAACAGGCTCGACTGGAGCAACCGGTGCCACTGGGTCTACCGGTGCAACCGGCTCCACAGGTGCCACTGGTTCTACCGGGGCGACAGGTGCCACCGGCTCGACGGGTGCCACAGGTTCGACCGGTGCCACCGGGTCGACTGGCTCGACCGGAGCAACCGGTCCGACCGGCTCGCCTGGTCCAACAGGGTCGACTGGCCCGACCGGTTCGGGTGGTGGTGAGACTGGTAGTCACGGCAACAACGGCCACGGCAACGGAGAACAGCCCGCGCCGGGTAATTCCGGAGATCATAACAATGCCGACAACAGCTCACACCAAGGTCAGGGCAACTCTGGCAACGGAAACGGCGGTTCCAAAGCCAACGTCACCGCCAGCACGCTGGGCCTCAAGGACACGACGCAATTCCTGCCGTCGAGCTCGGCCGGCAACGGCAGTGACCCCGGCGGCCAAGCGTCGTTCCGCAACCTGATCGGGCTTGCAGCCAAATCGGTGACGACAGACCTGCTCAACGTCCTCAAGACGATCAGCGGATCTGGTCAGAACCAAAACAAGCCGACGGGGGCGAGCACGGATCTTACTTCCGACCAGACTAAGCCTGGCGCCGGCTACGCCAGCAACGACCATGCCGTCAAGACGACCCTGAAGGATCTCTTGAAGCCACATGAGTGAGCGGCGAACGGACTGGACGGTGACTGGTCAAGGTTGAAAAGGACGCGCGGGCTTTGCTGGAAATCGGCACCCCGCGCGTTCATCATCTCGAAAGAGGAAAAGCCATGAGAGTCGCGCTCCCGATCAGTTCGGAGTACAGTGCGCCTGCCAGGAACCTCGGCAGAAACGCCTCGGCCTGGCAATTGTGGATCGTTGGCGCTGCGTACCGGATGAGAAGCCTGTGGTAAACGTTCCCGTAAATGCCGACAATCAGCCGCTCCGGATCCGCGCCGGGACCGAGGTCGAGGCTGCGGCGGACCAGGCCGACGGCCAGAATGCGCCCGGCGGTCCCGCCGAGCTCGACCAGCTCGGCGCGCGCCTCAAGGCCGTACTGGGGGCCGCCCGCTATCACGGCGTCGAACTCGATCCCTCGGAATTCAGGACGGCCAACCCGGTCCCGAGCGCCGCCGATCTCTCCGAGTGGGCGCAAAACGCCGGCATGTGGTCGCGCGCCATACGCATCCGCTGGGCCCACCTCTTGCGCTTCCAGGACACCGGACCGGTCGTCCTGTTGTTCAACGATGGCGGCGCGGGTCTCCTTACCAACGCGAGCGCCGAGCGCAACGTCGTCTTCCTCAAAAGTGCTGACGCGCCAGACGACGGCGAGGTCACCGCCGTCGACGAGCTGCGGCTGTCCCAGGTGTGGACGGGCGAGGCCGTGCTGCTGCGCCCTACTCGGTCGCATGTGGCGGCGGATGCGCCTTTCACCCTGCACTGGCTGGCCGAACTGGTGCGGCTCGAAAGCCGCCCCCTGCGCGACATCGCCATCGCCTCGTTCACGCTCAGTGTCCTTACTATCTTGCCGCCGCTGATGGTCATGACTTTGGTCAACAAGGTGCTGCAGTTCAACAGCCTGTCCACTCTGGTGCTCTTGTCCGCGGTGATTGCCGTGGTTTTCGTCTACGAGACCCTGCTTGGCCATGCGCGGCGGCTGATCATCAACGTCGTCGGCGCCCGTCTCGACACCAAGCTGCATCTGCACGTCTTTAGCCGGCTGCTGCGCCTGCCGCTCGACTATTTCGAGCGCCATCCGGCCGGCGAGACGATGTATCACCTCGCCCAGGTCTATCGCATCCGCGAATTCCTGACCGGAAAGCTCCTCAGCACGTTCCTGGATCTGATCACGCTGTGCGTGCTGGTGCCTGTAATGTTCTATATCAACGCCACGCTGGCCTGGATCGTGGTGGCCTGCGCGGTCGTGATCATGCTGATCATCCTTGCCTATCTCAAACCGCTGCGCCGCAGGTACCAACGGGTGGTCGAAGCCGAGACCTGGAAGTCGGCGGCGCTCGGCGAAACTGTCGTCGGCATCAAGACAGTGAAGGCGCTCGGCCTTGAGCCGCAGCGCAAGGCGCTCTGGGATGAACGGGTGGCGGAAGCGGGAAAGGCCCGTCTCGCCTTCGGCCAGCTCGCCAGTTGGCCGCAGACCTTGGTCACGCCGATCGAACGCGTGATGGTGCTCGGCACCATGCTGATCGGCGCCTATCTCGCCATGAACGACCGCTCCGGCTACATGGTCGGCAGCCTGTTCGCCTTCATGATGATCTCCCAGCGCGTGGCGCAGCCGCTGGTCGGCCTGGCGCGACTGGTTGAAGACTATGAGGAGGTCGGTGCGGCCATCGGCGAGGCAGCGTCGGTTCTCAACCGGCCCCTGGAGAGCAGCTCGAATTCCACCGGCCTGAGACCCAAGCTCGTCGGCGAGGTGGCGTTCAGCGACTTGACCTTCAGCTATATCGCTACAAAGACGCCGGCGCTCGACCGGGTCAGCTTCCACATCCCTGCCGGCACTATGTTCGGTATTGTCGGGCGCAGCGGGTCGGGAAAATCGACCATCGCTCGCCTCCTGCAGGGCATCAACCGTGACTACAGCGGCTTCCTCAAGCTTGACGGCGTCGACCTCAAGGAGATCAACCTGCGCCATCTTCGCCAAGGGCTCGGCGTGGTGCTGCAGGACAATTTTCTGTTCCGCGGCTCGATCCGTGACAACATCATCGCCGGGCGCCCAGGGCTGACGCTTTCCGACGCCATGCGTGCCGCGCATCTCGCCGGTGCCCAGGAATTCATCGAGCGGATGCCCAATGGTTACGATACCTACATCGAGGAAGGCTCGCCCAATCTGTCAGGCGGTCAAAAGCAGCGGCTGGCGATCGCGCGCGCCCTCATCCACGATCCGACAATCCTCATCCTCGACGAAGCGACCAGCGCGCTCGACCCCGAGAGCGAGGCAGTGGTCAGCGCCAACCTCATGCGCATCGCCAGCGGGCGCACCATGATCATCGTTTCGCACCGGCTGTCCTCGCTGACAGAATGCGACAACATCCTGGTCATGGATCAGGGTAAGGTGCTCGACGTCGCGCCGCACGCGACGCTGCTCGAGCGATGCACGCTCTACCGCCAGCTGTGGTCGCAGCAAAACCGGCACCTCGATGGCCGCCAAGGCCGTCCGGTCGCCATACCGCCTCGGTTGGTTTGACGATGCCAAGAGAATCTACGCTTCAGGTCCGGTAACCCATGAGTAGCACCTCGCTCATCGCCCTCCCCGCCCGGCGGCAGCGGATGGAAACGAGGGATCCGACAAGCCCGGCCATACTGGAGTTCCAGTGGCCGTCAAGCGCCGTCACCAATGCACCCATTCCGCGCTCGGCGCGCGGCATCGTCTGGATCATTGCGAGCCTCGTCATGGCGCTGATCGCCCTGGCAGGACTAATACCGGTCGATCAGGTTGTGACGGCAAGGGGGCTGGTGGTGTCAAACGCGCCCAACATCCTGGTGCAGCCGCTGGAGACGGCGATCGTGCGTTCCATCGACGTTCGTGAAGGACAGCACGTTCAGGCCGGTCAAGTGCTTGCTCGCCTCGATGCGACCTTTGCTTCAGCCGACCTGGCGGCGCTTGCGATGCAGGTTTCGACACTTGAAGCCGAAGTGGCGCGCCTGAAGGCGGAAGCAGACGGCAAGGTCTTCAACTATGACGGTCTGGACCCAAGCTGGACCCTGCAGGCATCGATCTTTGAGCGCCGCAAGGCGGTCTACGATGCCAAGGTCGAAAATTTCGACCGCCAGCGCGACGAACTCGGGTCCGTGATCTCGCGTTCGCTGTCGGACGCCGACGGCTACCGCCAGCGGCTCGCTGTGGCGGCCTCGATCGAACAGATGCGCAAGCAGCTCGAAGCACGGCAGGTGGGCAGCCGCCTCAACACACTGCTGGCCGAAGATAATCGCGCCGAAATGTCCCGGTCGCTTGGCAATGCCGAGCAGACGGCCCAAGCCGCAAGGCTCCAGCAGCAGGCCGTGGCCGCCGAGCGCGACGGCTACATTCAGGGATGGCGAGCCGATGTCTCGCAAAGTCTCTCGGAGGCGAGTTCGCGGATATCCGACGCGCGCGAACTTCTCAACAAGGCAAAGCTGCGCAAGCAGTTGGTTGAATTGAAGAGTGAAGCCGACGCCACCGTCCAATCGGTAGCCAAGGTCTCGGTCGGTTCGGTACTGCAGTCCGGCGAGCGCTTGATCACCCTCGTACCGGCTAACGCGCCGCTCGAGATCGAGACAAATATCGTCGGCCGCAGCAGCGGCTTCGTCCATGTCGGCGACCAGGTGGTCATCAAGTTCGACACTTTCCCCTATTCGCAATACGGGCTCGCGCATGGCACCGTGCGGACGCTCAGCCCGGATTCCTTTTCTGCCCAGGAGCAAGCGCGCGATCCGAACAGCTCGCTGGCTATGCTGCCTTCCGACGCCGAGCCGTTCTATCGCGTGCGCATTTCCATCGATCAGGTCGCTCTTCACGGCGTGCCTGCCGGTTTCACCGTCAGCCCCGGAATGCCGGTGACCGCCGACGTCAAGGTCGGTCGGCGTACTGTGCTCAAGTACATACTCGCAGTGATGCTCCCGGTCAGCCAGGAAGCGATGCGGGAGCCATAGAGGATCGGAGCAATCAGAGGTTCGGGATCGATGACAATTCTGCATCGGCTGGCTGGACGCGTCTCCCCGGCGGCAGCGTTGCGCCGGTCTATCCAGCTTTTCGACGCCGGCAAACCAGCTGAAGCCTTTCCGCTGGTGGCGGTAGCCGCGCGTGCGGGAATGGTCGAGGCCGAATACCGGGTCGCGCGTTGCTATCTCGAGGGAGCGGGTGTGCCGCCCAGCCGTGTGGAAGGCGCGCGTTGGCTGCTGCGGGCAGCCAATCACGGCAACGCCGGTGCGCAGGCGCTCCTTGCCGCTCTCTACGTGACCGGGCTGGTCCCGGCGGAAGCCGCCAGTAAAGGCGCCGGATCGGAAGAATTGTTCAAACGCGACCGCCCAGGCGAACCGGATTTCACGGCAGCGTTCGAACTGGCCACCAAGGCCGCCGAGGCGGGCTCGCCAACCGGACAGGCTATCCTTGGCTATATCCTCACCAGCGGTCCCAAGCCGATGCGCAACGCAGATGCGGCGCATCACTGGTACGAGAAGTCGGCTTCCGCCGGCTGTGCCGAAGGATGTCTTGGTCTTGCCCTGTCGCTCGCCCGGCGTGGCAATCGCGAACACCGGGTCAGGATTGCGGCCGAGGTGCGGCGCGCGGCCGACGCCGGCCTGCCGACCGCAACCTATCTTCTGGCGGTCCTCACCGAGCACGGGCTCGGCGTCTCACGCGACCTGGCGGCCGCCGCTCGACTCTATCAGGCCGCCGCAGAGAAGGGCCTTCCCTCCGCCCAGTTCCGGCTGGGCTTGGCACTGATTGATGGGGGCCTCGTCGACCATGATCCCGCTGCCGGCGAGGCCTGGATGCGCAGTGCCGCCTTGGCCGGCAACAGCGAGGCCGCCTATCTCCTGGGCGATCGCTATGTGAAAAACCAGCGGCCCGATTTTGCGGAAGCGGCAAACTGGTATCGGCGGGCGGCCGAAGCGGGTCACCAGGCCGCCGCCCGCGCCCTGGCCTCTCTCTACCTAACGGGGAACGGCGTGGCTGAGGACGTCGAAGAGGGAGCACGCTGGCTGCGCGCCTCTGCCAATGCCGGCAATCAGGACGCACAGATCGACCTCGCCAATCTCGTCCTCGGAGGAGCCGGCGAGCCGGACGACGGCGCAAGCGTTGCCGGTTGGTTCGAGGCCGCCGCATCATCGGGCGACCTGATTGCAGCATTCAATCTCGGGCTCTGCTTCGCCAACGGCGTTGGCGTGCGCCAGGACGAGGCACAAGCGGCGCAGTGGCTGAGGCGGGCCGCCGAAGGTGTCGCGGAGGCGCAATATATGTATGCCCGCCTCCTCCAGGATGGCCGCGGCGTGGCGACGGATCCAAGGCAGGCCCGCCTCTGGTTTGCTCGGGCGGGCAAAGCCGGCGTCCTCGACGCACAGGTCGCGCTTGCCGAGATGCTGCTCAACGGGCGCGGTGGCGCCCGCGAGCCAGAGGTCGCAACACAGTTATTCAAGCAGGCCGCTCTCGACGGCCACGCTGGGGCGATGTTTGCGCTAGGTGCGCTGTACGGTGCTGGCCAGGCCCTGCCGGTTGACCACAAGGCGGCGCAGAAATGGTTCGCCGCCGCTGCCGGACGTGGTCATGGCCAAGCCCAACTCATGCTTGGGCGTTACCTCGTCAATGGCCTGGCCGGGGAGTGCGACCCCGCGGCCGGCCGGGTCTGGCTCGAGCGGGCGGCTGGCTGCGGCGTCAGTGAAGCGGCCGACGAACTCGCCGAGCCCATATCTGGTTGAGCTTTGCCGATTTTGTCAACAAACCGTCAGGCTCGTGGCGCGCGCCCGCTGAGGTGGCCTCGTGCGGACACGTCCAGAGCTTGCAAGCCACCGGGGTGACCGCTGCGGTCATCGCCTGAAGCGCTTCGCGTCGAGACGGATTTCAGGCGACGCGCTTTACGTAGGTCTTATGCGTGTCGCCTTCCCAAAACCGAAGTCACTGTTGGCCACCGTGCACTAGCCATCAACCACGACTTCTGACCGTCTGTCATAGGCTGTCATCCACTCTTCTGCAGCACCACCAGAGGACACGATTTCCTCCGCGGCGAGAATTCCCTGAGATCGAGCAAATGCCTCAAAGGCAAGGCGAGCCGTTTCCGCATCTTCGTCGTCTGCAAGGGCAGACCGGAAAAGCGCAAGTGTGGCCGCATGTGTTGGGCTGCGGAACCCGACCCATTCGTCGAGAAGCTGATAGGCATCCATGACAGATGACACCTCATGCGCAAAGCCAAGTCCCACAATTACATGAACCGGGCGGGTGAAGCGCTTGGGCGTCATTGTTGAGCTCCGTTTCGACGACCGTAGTCAGAGTGCCACTAGCTCAGCACTGAGGTAACCGGGCCAAGGACCATTTGTGGCCTCAGGATGCATCATAGTCTGGCAAATATTCAAGTAGGTCTTACGGACTAAGAGCCTCCGACGAATTCTGAAGTCGCGCCTACTTCCGGCAGCTGCCATGGGCCGCGGTGCGGGCCGTTACCTAAATTGCTCTTTTCAGATGGCTACATACAGCTTGCATACTGCCCGCAAATCGTTCGCCTGAGGAAGGTGCATGGCAGCCAATTGACAATCGTGGAGTACAGCTTGCCATTACGGCTCGCGATCACGTCAACAGAGGCACCTGATCTTGGCGTTTGCTGTCGGCCTGGCAAAGGCCGCCCGCCGGCGCGATGCTACTGCCCGTCTTTGACGTCGGCTCGCACGAGCCGCCCTGTCCCAAACAGGAGCGCGAAACGGTACACTTTTGTCCGACCCGTTCTTACACGCCGCATTTCTGGGCGGCAAAGGGCGCGCGAAAGTGCCTCGGCTCGCCTTTCGTCAATCTCCAGCATGACATTCTCGCACGTGTCTGAAGCCCCACACCCAGGGCATCTCAGGATATTCGATGGTCTTGTCTCATCGCCGACAAGAGCAAGTTTGCACCTGTTGCAGCCGAGCCGCGGTGTGTTTGAAATCATGATGGTTATCCCAGCGCTCGCCAAAGGTTCACCCCTGACGCTGGATGGGAGATGCAATTGAGGGACCATTTGCGGGTGGCCCATTACGGCACACCTTTGACGCTGCGAACCCCGGCAGAGCCTGCCCTGAAGCCTGAGGATGCAAGAGCCCGTCGTCGCACTTTACAATAATCAGTTGCACCAAGCCGCCATTCTCGCCGCTTGGCCCGCTCAAAAAGTTTGGTTATAGGCGCCGACTTCCGGACTGCGGCGCAGCACGGCGTCGACGGCATCAAACATCTGGCGGCGACGCTCGGACGAGACCGGACTTTCGACGACCACGACCAGTTCCGGCTTGTTCGACGAGGCGCGCACCAGACCCCAGGTGCCGTCCTCGGCAACGACCCGCACCCCATTGACGGTGACGAGGTGGCCGATCTTTTGGCCAGCGAAACTGTCGCCGTCCCGCTTCAGAGCCTGGAAATCGGAGACCACCCGTTCGACCACGCCGTACTTCACATCGTCCGCGCAGTGCGGCGACATTGTGGGCGTGCCGAAGGTCAGCGGCAGGGCCCTGTAGAGATCGGCCATCGAACTGGCCGGGTTACGGTCCAGCATCTGACAGATGGCGATTGCCGTGACCAGTCCGTCGTCATAGCCGCGCCCGATCGGGCGGTTGAAGAAGAAATGGCCCGATTTTTCGAAGCCGGCGATCGCGCCGAGTTCGGCAACCCGGCGCTTGATGTAGGAATGGCCGGTCTTCCAATAGTCGGTAACGGCGCCATTGGCGCGCAGCACCGCGTCGGTGTTGAACAGTCCGGTCGACTTGACGTCGACGACGAAGGTCGAACCCGGATATTGGCTGGAAATGTCCCGTGCCAGCATGACGCCGACCTTGTCGGCGAAGATCTCCTTGCCTTCATTGTCGACGACACCGCAGCGGTCACCATCGCCATCGAATCCCAACCCGACATCGGCCCCTGTCTTCAGCACCTTGTCTCGGATGGCATGCAGCATCTGCATGTCTTCCGGATTGGGATTGTAGTTTGGAAACGTATGATCAAGCTCGACATCGAGCGGGATCACTTCGCAGCCAATGCGTTCCAGCGCCTCAGGTGCGAAGGCACCAGCAGTGCCATTGCCGCAGGCGGCAACCACTTTGAGCTTACGTGTGATGCGCTTGTCTCGGGTCAGATCGTTGAGATAGGTCTCTCGAAAGTCGGAAACGAAATCATAAGAGCCGCCGCCAACAAGGTCGAAATCGGCGGACAGCACGATCGCCTTCAGTGCGCTCATCTCCTCGGGGCCGAAGGTCAGCGGCCGCGCCGCTCCCATCTTGATGCCGGTCCAGCCATTTTCGTTGTGCGAGGCCGTGACCATGGCCACCGACGGCGTATCGAGCGCGAACTGCGCGAAATAGGCCATCGGCGACAGCGCCAGACCGATATCCTTCACCCGTGCGCCGGTCGCCATCAGCCCGGAAACCAACGCCAGCTTGATGCCAAGCGAATAGGAACGGAAATCATGTCCGGTGACGATGTCAGGCCCAACCCCGAGACGGCGGATCATCGTGCCGAGCCCCATACCCAACGCCTGGACGCCGATCAGGTTGAGTTCGGGCGCGACCTGGCCAAACCACCAGCGCGCGTCATATTCCCTGAAGCCGCATGCCTTGATCAGCGCAGAGGTTTCAAACGCGAAGGTGTTGGGCCGGGCTTCGGCAATGAAATTCAGAGGCACGAAAGGAAACTCCGCACGATGAAAACGACACGAATGCGCTTGTCGAGGCGGCAGCTTACCGGAACCGTTCCTCAGGCCTATCTATCAGTTTGGTTGAGCCTACTCAGGCTCGACGCCTGCTGCGGCCTTAGCGGGCCGACACTGCTTTTGAAAAGGCGATGGCTGTCGCTTTCCCGACGGTGCAGAAGGCGAAGTCTCGGGAAACGGTTTTGTCGGCCAATCGAACCTTTTTAATATTTTGTGATCAACCGGATTTGAGTTCTCCACAACCGTCTCCGGTTGACCATCTGCGGTTGCTAGAATCTTGTGGGCGAATGCCCTAAGCAGCCGTGAGCAAGATGCAAAACCCCGCTTTGACGAGCGGTTTGTTGTTAAGCGCGGATGCAAAATGCCACTGTTTTTTTTCGATGTCCGGGACGGCAAATCCCATTTTCCCGACACCGAGGGCACCCATTACGTCGGTGCGCTTGAGGCCCGGGTAGACGCAGTCAGAATGCTGGTCGCCATGGCACAGGACGAAGTTCAGGGCGAGCTGCAAAGCAAGCTTTCGGTAGTCGTATCCGACGAAAGCCGTAGGCCCGTGATGGAAGCAAATATCGATTGCAATATAAAAGTCTTCTGAAAATCCCCAAAACCGGCATCAGCTTCGCACGGATGAGTTGCCCCGCAACGATGTAACCGCCGGATGCGCAGGTCAGGTCAGGCAGGCGTGTGGCGCCAGCGTGTTGCACTTGTTCGGCACAGCCTGCAGGCTGCGACCAGCTTTTGGCGGCAACCCTCCTCTTCTTGCCAGGCGACCGGCGCCCCAGCCAAGGGCGATCGAGCCCAGGCTCGCCGGTTAGTCAATATCCCCGTCCATTTTGAACATGACCGGGCCCTGACACATTGCCAGCAACCTTTGCCGTCGCAAAGCCAACTCGGCGGAACCGGAGTACACGACTTTGGCCGCACCGTCGCCGGACGCCGGGCTAGATCGCTCGAATGCCGCAATGCCGCGCCGAGCACTGACTCTCGTGGCGCAAACGACTGCAGTGCAATGAAAAAGAGGATGCCTGGATCAGCGCTGCCGCCCGATACCGACATGGCAATTATGCTTGCAAGGGCAGCATTCCTGACGCTGACCACGACGGCGTCTGTTTCTGGGGCCACCCATTGCCGAACCGCCCCCAGCCCCCTAGCCAGGACACACAGCAGGACACCCATCATCAGCGACCCGAACAAGCCCAACTGGGAAAGGACAGCGATCGGCCAACTCGATGCTCTTGAGCTGCCGAACCCCACACCCAGGCCGCTGGTATCGAGAAACGACTTCAGGCTCTTTACATTCCAATAGGTGCGTTCATGGCCCGAGGCGGAATCGGCTTTGTTGATGATGGTGCTGTTGACCGCCTGACGAACGGGTCAAACGCCTCGGCCTTGTAAAGACTTATGCCCAACATGGCTGTCCCGCCCAACACCAAGAGAGCCATTATCAGAATCTCTTCGCCCTCGACCTTTCCCCTCAGGATCGAGCCCAGCATCGACAAAGCAACCGGGATGCATAGCAGTATCAGCCCGACATATGCGGTCGATGAAGTCGACAGAATGGACAGGAAGAGCAGGATGGCGGCCAGCCATTTGGCCAGCGGTGATTTCGTCTTTCTCCAGTAGCTGTAGCAGAATGCCAGGAGTAGCTGTAGCAGAATGCCAGGCAGGCGAGGGAAATGCTGGCGAATGAAGAGGCCTCCGAAAAAGGTCCGGTGATCCGCACGAATCCGGCCTCCGTCGCGTTCGATATGATCGCGTAGTTGGCGGTTCTGATCGGGCCCAGCAGGTCTCCCGCGCCCACCGTCTTGCTGATGAAATCGAAGACTCCCATCCCCGTGTGGAGGCCGCACCACAAGAAGAAGCGGCGCCGGACCTGGTCGATCCGGTCCGAGTGCAGCAGCAGGGCGCAAAGCGCTATAGCGGCGAGTCCACCAAGGACGAAATAGCCGGTCTGAGAGATGTTGCCGGAAACCGGCGCCAAGGAATCTTCTATGACTATGCCGCGGGTCTTGGACTGCACGAATACGGCGGTCTGTCCCGCAAAGAATCTCGGACACAACCATGATCCGATGACTGCGTACAGTATGAGGCTTGTCAGGATCCAGACCGTCCGGATGCTTCCGAACACGAGTCCAAGATCAAGCCATATGCGACGTCTTAAAGCGACGGTCGTGACAAGCAAGGCCGCGAACATGGTATAGATCAATGGAGATGACCCGCCCAGAAAGGTCAGTGTCATGACGGCCGTCGCGCCGAAAGCCTGGGAAGCGATCAAGCCGATGATCAGCATTCCCCTTGAATAGTAGGACGTGACCAAAATAGCCGCGCATATTAGCAGTCCCGGCAGAGACACCTGCATGCCGACGAGTTCCCGCTTGGTTTGGCCCTGTGACGCGGATACAGCGAGCTGTCCGATCGCTAATCTTTCAACAACTGGATGTCCTGAGCAAGTGAGTCAAAGGGGGTAGCCTTCCACCGGCGATGGTAGAGCGCGCCAATGCTCGTCCCGACGTCACTTCCGTGGCCTTGATAGTCAAGGTGGTGGCGTGCGCTCAAAAGCGCTGGGCGTTGAGTGATCGAATGTCCCCTTCAACGTCGCGCCAAAACATGCACCTGAGCACAATTCGAGAACAAACAGGTCTGCGACGGAGGCGCGAAGCGGGTCGTACCCTCCCGCGAATGGCTAAGCCCTGGTTCCGGCGGGCCCCCTAAAGAACGCCTCGACCCGGGAAGCCGACGACCTTACTACAGTCGCACGCAGTTTTTTGCTTTCAGCCAGGAAACTCTCTGTCAATGCAGGCCCGTAGTAGGCCAGGCAGCGGAGAATTCCACTACAGGGAGGAGAGGCGATATGACCAGCCATGGAGTATATCGCGCGTTAGGGCTCAAGCAGGTTAGGAAACTCAAGGAGGTTTACGAGTGTGCACGGGCCGTGAAGGCCACCTACCCTGAGAGCCATATCGCCAGCAAAGCCGCCAAAAGGTTGATCGACGCCTTCGAAGCCGATGTCCAGAATGCCGGACCTGTTCTGGACGCATCTTGGCTGACCGAGAATGATCCCCAGGGGACCGCCTGAGCCCGAGCTATACATGGCGTGGCTCTGTCGGGGTAAGTAGGCCACCGTGTGCTGCTTCGGACCCTCATGTCCGCTAGGGATGCTGGCGGATTTGCCTTCCCCTTCCCGACCAAACGAGCTGGCATTTGCCACAGCGTCCAAGGAGCGCCAGGGAGCTGCCCTACGCCGTCCTTTGGTTGAGCGTTGCGCGAAGCAGGCGCTTAGATGACAGTGTCGGCGCCTAAGCAATCAACCGATGCTTTGGTGATACATTGGCTTTTGACTGCCGGAGGGGCAAGCAGTCCTTGGCTACGCCTATGGGATGAGGACCGCCGAGGCCAGCTATCTTCGGATGGGTTCACCTTCGCAGCGTTGCGATGTCCTGCGGTATTCAGACGCTCCACAACATCCATCGACGGGCCAGCTCGCTGTTTTACCTAACACCGTAGCGTCTGCGGCGGGGCTAGCCGTTAGTGTTTTTCGCAGATTCAAAAATTTAACCAAATGTTAATCTAAGTTAGCGCTGGCTCATAAATAGCCCATAAGCTTAGGTTGTTCTGGTTGGGATTGGGAACAGGGAACAGCAGTGGGTGCAAAGCTGGGCAAATTCCAGCTGAAGCTCCCAAAATGGTGGGGCCCTATTTTTAAATTTCTGGAGGAACTGAAGAGTGAGGGGCTAATTGGCCGCCGCAGGGCGGATCGCGTGGAAAAAAGGTGGGTAAGTGTATGGGCTCCACAGTAGGACTGCATAAATATACTTCGGCAGATCAGGCAGAGATCCCGTCAAGCGGAGCGGGAATGGTGCAGCGAGCAGGCAGGGAATGTCTGCTCATCCTGGACGGCAGGGCGCTCGACCGCGAATGTCTCGCATCGGCGCTGGAAGACCACGATCTCGGCATGGCCGTCGAGGCCATGGGATCGATTGCCGAATGGCGCGCCAAAGAGGGGATGACCCTTGCAGCCATTCTCTTCAACCTAGGTGGCCGGAAAGTCACCGACCAGGGTATCGCGGACCAGATCAGGCGAATTTCGAGCGAATTCAAGTCAGTGCCCGTAGTGATTTTGGCGGACACCGAAGACCTCGCACAGATACTGACGGCTCTCGAATGTGGCGCGCGTGGCTACATTCCAACCTCTGTAGGGATCGATGTCTGTGTCGAGGCAATCAATCTTGCGGCAGCGGGAGGCATCTTCGTTCCGGCAAGTAGCGTTCTGTCTATGCGGCACCTGATAGATTCAGGCAGCCGTGATGCGCCTTTGACCGGCATGTTCACGCTCAGGCAGGCTGAGGTCGCGCAGGCGCTCCGACGCGGCAAGGCCAACAAGATCATCGCCTTTGAACTGAACCTGCGCGAAAGCACGGTGAAGGTGCACATCCGCAACATCATGAAGAAGCTCAAGGCGACCAACCGCACGGAAGTCGCATACAAAGTCAATGATCTCTTCGCGGAAGGAACTGCGGCTGAACGGTGATCGCAATCACACGCCGCCTCCCTCAATGTACGATCGCGGTCTTGTTGTAGCGAACGCACCAAGCGCGTCGCCGTCAACGAAAAGCCCGCCACGGTAGCGACCCGGGCGGGCTTCATTCTGAGCGGCTACATCCTGGGGGAATCGACCGCTGCTAGCTGTTTACCATAAGATTCTTTTCCGTGAATGGCGTGATCACGCAGGGGACTGCTATTTGGCAGGATCGCCTGGAATTTCCGGGTTGTCCGCGGGTCAGGGGTCGTAGTTCGCGGCAGCCGCGGCGCAAATGCTCATCAGCATTTCGGACATGCCGGCTGTTCGCCCATGGTCCCAGTGTTGAGCCTGGTTCAAGCAACCTACGCTGGATTAGCTGCTCCCGGCCGCAGGCAACGCTGCGCGAATTCATTCGCTTGCGCCTTGATGCTGCTTGTCAGTTGCGCGTTTGCCGCACAAGACCGCACAATCGGGCCAACCATCCACCATAAGTGCTAAACCGGTGACCTTATGGAGAACGCGAAAATCCAGGCTCAGACATCTAGACTTTCTGTCGAACTGGAGCAGTCCGCATGCCTGAGCAAAGCCTCTGTTTTCGCAAATCGGGACGCCTTCAAGAACGTGGCCGCGAGCTGATCCCGGGCGGCAGCCACACCTACGCGAAAGGCGAGGATCAGTATCCCGTTCTCGCGCCGGGCTTTATCGAACGTGGTCTGGGGTGCTACGTCTGGGATGTCGATGGAAACCAATACATCGAATACGGCATGGGCAACCGTTCCGTCGGGCTGGGGCATGCGTACCCAACGGTGCTCAGGGCGGTGGAGGCGGCGCTTGCAGGCGGAGCCAACTTCACGCGCCCCGCAAGGATCGAAGTTGACTGCGCCGAAACCTTCCTTGAACTCGTCGGCGCGCAGATGGTAAAATTCTGCAAGGACGGATCGGACGCGACGTCAGGCGCCGTCCGCCTTGCCCGCGCCTACACGGGTCGCGATCTCGTCGCGTGCTGCGCCGACCACCCTTTCTTTTCGACAGACGATTGGTTCATCGGCACCACACCGATGAATGCGGGAATTCCAGAAGCGGTTCAAAACCTGACCCTCACTTTCCGGTACAACGACATCGCTAGTGTTAAGGATTTGTTCGACAGGCACCCGGGTAAGGTAGCCGCTCTGATCCTGGAACCTTCCCGTGGCGACGATCCGGCCGACGGCTTCCTGCATAATGTCCAGCGTCTTTGCCGGGAAAATGGCGCGCTGTTCATTCTCGACGAAATGATCACCGGGTTCAGGTGGCATGCAGCGGGAGCACAAAGGCTCTATGGCATCGAACCGGACTTGTCGACATTCGGCAAGGCTCTTGGCAATGGTTTTTCGGTCTCCGCCCTGGCAGGCAAACGCGAATATATGCGGCTGGGTGGGCTCGAGCATACGGATCGCCCCCGTGTCTTTCTGCTGTCGACCACGCATGGTGCGGAAACCCACGCGCTTGCCGCGGCCATCGCGACCATGCGGGTTTATCAGGACCAGTCCGTCATCGAACACCTGCACCGTCAGGGAACGAAATTGAAGGAAGGCATCACGGAGGTTTGCAGACGCCATGGATTGGATCGGCACTTCAAAGTTGTCGGCCGTCCCAGTTGTCTCGCCTACGCCACGCTTGACCAGGACGGCAAGCCCTCACAGACATACCGTTCCCTGTTCCTGCAGGAGACGATCAAGCGTGGTGTCCTCATGCCATCTCTCGTCGTCAGCTACACGCACGACGACGCGTCGGTCATGAAAACCATAGACGCCGTCGATGGTGCTCTGGGCGTGTACGCGAAGGCCCTGGATTCGGGAGCAAGCCAATTTTTGGTCGGCCGCCCCTCGCAGATCGTGTTTCGTCGCTTCAACAATGGCGATGCACAGGCCCAGATATCGGCCGTCTCACAGAACCCTCGGCCAGCGAGCAGTGAGACCAAACGACAATCAGAAACCCGCGGGCTCGTACCCACTTCATGAGCCGGTAACCCCGATCTGGCAGCGTGGTGCGCCAAAAGTGTCGTGCGAAGATCGCCAACCACGTCGAGGATGGCTCCTGAAGGCAAAGCCCGACCCGAAGTCTTCCCCAGGAACCATGCGCCCCCTCGGCTCAGACAAGCCCTCAAGCAAATCGGGACGGAAATCCGCTAAAGAAGTCTGGCTTTTCTGAGTGTAAACGCCTCGGCGAAATGTTCCGGGGCCCTGCACTCCATCCCGCGCAATCGCGCCAGCCCCGCGAATGTGTCGCGGTCGAACCAGTCCTTGGAGCGCTGCGTGCCGAAGTGCTGTTGCAGGAGCTCGATCTTGCGTTCCAGCACTGCGGCAGAGAGCGGCACGTAGGCATTTGGCTGGCAAAGATCGCCATCCCATTTGGGAATCTCGTATTCGACCACAAGATGATCGCGAAAGACATTCCAGGTCAGTTGATTGACCTCCCGATGGTCTTGATGGGCATCGAACCTCGCATGGGTCAGCACCAGGTCGGGATGGACGCGAGATCTTAGATCTATCAACCGCTGCTTTATCGCCCGGCTATGGGCCGGGAAATAGCTGTCTTCGAAATCCGCGATGTCGATTACGGACGACTTCGATCCTTTCAGGAACGCTTCGGCCGAAGCGCGGGCCTCGACCGACCGCTGGCCGCCGGCGCTCAGCACACACCAGTGGACGTCCAGTTTCACCCCCGACGTGATCAAACCAAGGATAGTGCCGCCGGCGCCGATCTCGATGTCATCGGAATGGGCGCCAAGGCAGAGGATCGAGAGTTCCTCCCCGCCACGTGCGAGGCCAAGCCCTCTCATGAAGCGGCCATCACCAGACCGCGCCTGGTTTTCTCGGCGGTAACTTTTCTATTCCAGGGCATGTCGCCCCGTTCGACCATGTCTTCGAGCGATTGCCAATCGCGTAGCGTATCCATCGATCGCCAGAAGCCATCATGTTTGTACGCCATGAGCATGTTGTCGTCGATCAGTCGTCTGAAAGGTTCCAGAACGAGCTCCTCGCCATCGCGCATATAGTCGAAGATTTGCGGGCGGAACAGGAAGTAGCCGCCGTTGATCCAGATCTCCGAGGTATCGGTTGTGCGGAACTCACGCACGCGACCATCTTCCGCGATATCGGCCAAATGGTATGTCAGTGGTGCGCGCACTGCGAGAAAACAACCGATCTTGCCGCTGGCTTCGAATTTCGCCACCACGTCGTCGAGATCGACGTTGGTCAGACCATCGGAGTAGTTGGCCAGGAACATCTTCTCGTTCTTAACCTGGTCCCTTGCCGCCCAGAGGCGTTCGCCGATATTGCGCCAGACCCCGGTATCAAGCAGGGTAATGCTCCAGTCCTTGACCTGGTCGCCGAGCAGTTTCACGTCTTGACCTCCCTGCGTGACCACGCAATCGGAAAAGGTCTGCGGCCGTGTGTTGAGGAAGAAATCCTTGATTACATTGGCTTTGTAGCCCAGGCACAAGACGAATTCATCATGTCCATAATCGCTGTACCACTGCATCACGTGGCGCAGGATCGGCTGGTGGCCAAGCGGGATCATCGGCTTGGGTATACTGTCGGAATAGTCGCGGATCCGGGTTCCGCGACCGCCGCAGAAGAGGACAACTTTCATCTGCCTAACTCCGATGGATCGATCACCGCCACAAAAGGAATTGGGACCACAAACCTTGCACCCCAGGAGGCGACATGGCGCATCTGTTCGATGATCTCGTCCTTCAGGTTCCACGGAAGGATGAGGATGTAATCTGGCCGGACTTCGTCGATGGCCTCGACGGATTTGATCGGGATATGCATCCCCGGTGTGAAGCGACCATGCTTGTAAGGATTACGGTCGACCGTGAAGTCGAGGAAGTCGGTGCCGATGGCGCAGTAATTGAGCAGCGTGTTGCCCTTACCTGGAGCGCCGTAGCCACAAACCTTCTTCCCTTCGTTTTTGACCGAGATAAGGAACGCCAACAGGTCGCGCTTGGCACGCTGCGCTTTGTGACCGAAGGAGGCATAGGTAATCATCTCCGTCAGCCCGTGGCGTTTTTCTCGGGCGAGAAGTTTGCCCACGCTGTCATCCACGCCCCAGCGACTGCCCTCATGGGCGAGATAGACACGCAGCGAGCCGCCGTGGGTGGGCAACTCCTCGACGTCGATCAGCCGCAATCCGTGGCGCGCCGCCATCAGTTCGATCGTCAGCAGCGAGAAATATGAAAAGTGCTCATGATAAATGGTATCGAACTGATTCTCCGCCATCAGCCGCTCGATATGTGGAAACTCGAGCGTGACCACCCCCTGAGGTTTGAGCAGGATTTTCATCCCGGCGACGAAGTCATTGAGGTCCGGCACCTGCGCCAGGACGTTGTTGCCAATGATCAGGTCGGCGCAATGTCCTTCGCTCATCATCTGATTTGCCAACCGAACCCCGAAGAAGTCGACCCGGGTGGGCACACCTTTCTCGATCGCGGCGCGCGCAACATTGGCTGCCGGTTCGACGCCCAGTACAGGAACGCCCAGTGGCAGAAAGTGCTGCAGCAGGTAACCATCGTTGCTTGCGAGCTCGACCGCAAGACTGTCACGGCCAAGCCCAAGCCGTCTGGTGATGGCCTCGCAATACACTTTCGAATGAGCCACCCAGCTGGAGGAGAACGAAGAGAAGTAAGCATATTCGCTGAAAATGGTCTCGGGGCTCAGATACTCCTTGAGCTGCACCAGGTAGCAGGTGTCGCAGACAAGCACGTTGAGAGGATAGTAAGCTTCCATTTGGTCAAGCTGCTCGGCCTGCAGGAAGCTTTCGCAAGGTGGAGACATGCCTAGATCGACCAATGTGTGGCGCAGGCGCGACCCGCAGAGCCTGCAACCGACATTCCGGCTTGCCGCACCGTGACCGCGAACGGTTTCGATAGCCTGAATATTCATTCCCCGCTCCTGTCTTCTACCTAACCCGCGGGTCCGCTCCGCAGAACCCATGCCTGCCGCGCCTGAGTAGGCACATGACGGCAGGTTAGGATCCGGCCCTCTCCGCTTCGATTTGCCAATCCGTCGGGCGCGTTAATCCTTATAGCGAGCCGGCGGCGGTGATCCCGACGCCAGGCTCGCCGAACGGGTAGTCAGCTTTCATCCGCACATACCGCTATCGGAGAGGCCAGCTAAGGCTTAGGTAGCCCTTACAGCGTGGGCTGGCGACGCTGAGAATTGATGCGGCAGTCTCGCTCGGCGCCGGGGAGTCAAGGCATGCAGTTCACCGAAACGGAGCTTCAAGGGGTCTGGGTGATCGAGCCTACTCCCATGCTTGACGACCGTGGTTCTTTCACCCGCCTTTTCTGTGAGAAGGAGATGGCCGATTGTGGTCTGGCGACGCGCTTTGTCCAGCACAGCCGGGCTCATTCGATCAAAAAGGGAACTCTCAGGGGGCTGCACTACCAGGAGGAGCCTTACGCAGAGGTCAAGCTGGTCTCCTGTGTCCGCGGCGCGATTTTTGACGTCGTCGTGGACCTGCGTCCGAATTCGCAGACACGCTACAAGTGGCTTGGTTTCGAGCTGACTTCCGAAAACATGAAGCAGCTCTATATCCCTGCCGGCTTCGCCCACGGCCTCCAGACCCTAACCGACGGCACCGAGGTCTCGTATCTCATATCACAGTTCTATACGCCCAACGCGTCGACCGGCGTCCTCTACAATGACCCCACCTTTTCCATCGCATGGCCCTTGATGCCGACAGCCATGTCGGAAAGGGACAAAAGTTGGCCCCTTGTCAGACGGCGAACCGTAACGGCCTCATAAGGCTACCAGGAGCTCATGTTCCAACAGCAGTTTCGCAGCGGCGGCCAGTTCCTTGAAGGGCAGGTTCGAGCGCTCCGCCATGGCCAGGAGCGAATGCTGCCCATCGGCGAGGTTCAGCACCCAAAGCAGGGACATCGACGTCGCCCCCGACGACTTCTGCCCTCCCACGGCTGCATAAAGGCCGCGTTTGCCGAGCTGCGGCTCGCCCTTGGGCAAGCGGTTCAACGGCGTCCAGTCCTCTTCGACAATGTCGATCACCTCCATCAAGATGCGGAAGGAATCCTCGAGATGCTCTGGGCTGATGAAGTCAAGATTGTCGGCCGATGTGTGGTATTCGGGAAATGTGCCGTGGACGCTTCGCTGGAACATGCCGACCGGAAGATTGAAGCCCGGCGAACAATATTGCCTCTCGTCATAGCCATATGGGGAGAAATCCATCAGCTTTGCCCCGGCGCGATGCCCCAGCACGTGGGACATGGCTCGGTCGATGAAGGCGTCGCCGCGGCGGCTGCGCTTGTATGCCGGGTCTCCTGAATCGCCAACGCATGACAGCACCAGACCGTGGTCGATGAGACATGTTCGGTCCTCATTGCGCGACAGCCACGCGAGCGCGCCGATCGTGCCGGGAGCGAATAGGAAGCGGTAACTGTACCGTGTCTTCCTTGCCTTGAGACTTCTCGCCAGCATCGCCAGCAGCGCCAAGCCCGAACAGTTGTCGTTGGCAAGCGAGGGATGGCAAATGTGCGCCGAGAGGAGGAACTCCCGCTCGGTCTGACCGCGGTGCAGGTATTCGCCGTATGTGAGAGTGCCGTCCTCGAGCTCGGCGTCGATCTCCACATGGTAGAAACCGTCGGGCAGGTCAGCCACACGCACGTGGGCGGCGCAGAAGCCCCAGGTCGGGGCGTAATAGCTGGTCCGGTAGGGGATCAGTTGCGGCTGATCGGGCAGAGTATGAATGTGCGGCCTCAGTTGTGCGAGTGTCAGGATCCCCTTGAACGGCAAGCTGTAGTTGACGACGTGCAGGTTGGAGTCCGCAAAATCGAGGACCGTATGTCCGTCCGGGCCTGTGATGGTTGCCGAGCGTATGTTCCATTCCTTTGGAACGGTCCAGTCGAACAGCTGCGTCCCGGTGGGCACTTCGTGCCGTTCCAACTCGATATGCTGTGACAAGACATCCAGCGTTGCTCGCACACCGTTTCCCGTGATGCTCCGGCAGATGGGAAACAGACGTTCGGCCAGGCCATAAATCTCGTGACCGATTCCGTTTGCCGGCGGCGGCCCGATCCCGGCGGGGTTCAGGTGTTCCATCCAGCTTATCCGAGCGCCTCCTCCAATGGCTTGGATACTCCAGCGACCCGCATCCGCTCGTCCAGAAGTCCGCTGGTCAACAGATGCCTGATATGACCGATACGCTGGAAGCGCGGCCCCTCGAATTCCTCCAGCGTGACATTCGACTTCCGGTATGCCTGGTAGAGTTGCTCGGCACCCTTGCGCGCATCCCATTGTGGCCTAAAAGTAGGCAGGGCAAGCGCGATCTTGTCGAAGTTGACCCGATAGGAGCGTTTGTCGGGTCCGGCGTCGGGCGCGAGTTCAAGCCGGCAATCGGGCACGATCTCGGCGACGATCTCGGCGATGTCCCGGATCCTGTAATTGTGGTCGGTTCGTCCCACATTGAAGGCTTGATTGTGAATGGCCTCGCGGGGCGCCTCCAGCCCGGCAATGAATGCCCTGGAAATGTCCTCGATATGGACGATCGGCCGCCACGGTGTTCCATCGGACTTCAGGAGGATGACGCCTTTGGTGACCGCCCACGCGACCAGATTGTTCAACACGATGTCGAAACGGAGCCGCGGCGAGAGCCCATAGGCCGTGGCGGGGCGGAAATAGGTGGGAGAAAAGCTGTTGCTGGCCAGTTCGGAAATATCCCGTTCTGAAAGGACCTTGGACCAACCATAGGGCGTTACCGGATTCAGTTCGCCAGTTTCATCGACCATCCCGTCGCCCGCCTGTCCGTAATTGCTGCACGACGAGGCGAACAGGAAGCGCGACACGCCGGCGTCCTTGGCTGCCTTGGCAAAGCGGACGCTCCCCTGATGGTTGATTTCATAAGTGATGTCCGGATCAAGGTCGGACAGCGGATCATTGGAAAGGGCCGCAAGGTGGATAACGGCATCGAACCCTTCGAGGTCGCGCGCATGCACGTCCCTGACGTCCTTTTGGACGGATGGAATTGAAGCTCGCTCGCCCCCAGCGGCAAAGGTGCAGCGCCGGTAGAGATCGCTGTCATACCCCGTCACCGAATGCCCGGCACGAAGCAGCATCGGCACCATCACCGACCCGATATAGCCTTGATGGCCGGTTACCATGACTTTCATCGCGCATCTTCCTAAAGCAGATAGTGATGGTGCAGAGCCTACCGAGGCTCAAAGAGCTGGGCGAGAACGCCAATAGGCGGTCGGAATGCCCTGTTGGACGAGGCCCTGCCGCCGAATAGGTCATTCGGTTGGTGCGCGCCTAATCCTTTCGGATGTTGTCTCAGGGACCGCCGAAACCGTGTTTTTGGAGCTCGAGTCCTACGGTCCGAAGACGAACAGCGCGCGGCCGGCCTCGATCGCGATGGCCTGCCGGCCATCCACGGTGAACGAGATCGGAGCGGCTCTCGTCTCTCCGCCAAGCGGCACGCGCCAAAGCTCCTGGCCGGAGGCGGAGTCGAGCGCGAACAGCACCCCTCCGGAGGCGCCGAAAACCAGCCCGCCGGCGGTCGCCAGCAGGCCGCCGTAACCTGAGTCCTTTGCCGTGGGGGAGCGGAATTCCCATTTCCTCTCGCCAGTCGCAGCATCGAGCGCACGCACGGCCCGCACCGGCGGAGAAACCCACGCGGCCCCGCTTGCGACAAACAGCCCCCCCTCCCCTCGTTGGACATTGTCCGGATCGGTTTTCGTAAAAATCGATGCCCCTTCGGTCGTCGGCACGAAGACCAGCCCTCGGCCTTGGTCGAAGGCCGGATTTTGCCAGTTCGTTCCTCCGCCGCCCGGCCGTATGAGGCGCCCCTGGGTCGAAGCGCCCGCCGACAGGACCGGCCGCCCCGCGTGATCCAGGCCATCGGCCCAATTCTGCTCCACGAAGTTCACGCCGGTCAGGAATTCCCCGGTGACCCTGTCGAGCACATAGTAGAATCCGTTCCTGTTTGCCCAGCAAATCACCTTGCGTTTGACGCCGTTGATGGTGAGATCGGTAAGGATAGGCGTCTGGTTGGAGTCCCAGTCGTGTTCGTCATGGGGCGTGAACTGGAAGTGCCATGCGAGCTTGCCGGTGTCCGCATGCAGCGCGACCGCGCTATTGGTGTACAGGTTGTCGCCGGGGCGTACGTCGCCATTATAGTCCGGGCCCGGGTTGCCCACGCCCCAGTACACGAGATCGAGCGACGGATCGTAGCTACCCGTCACCCATGTCGGGCCGCCGCCGGTTTGCCAGGCGTCGTTCTTCCACGTCTCGTGCCCCGGTTCGCCAGGACCGGGGATGGTGTTGAATTTCCACAGCTGCTTGCCGCTCGCGGGATCGTAGGCCGCCAGAAATCCGCGAATGCCGAACTCGCCGCCGGCAACGCCGACCACGACGGCATTGCTTGTGGCCAGAGGCGCCCCGGTCATCGTGAAACCTTCGGAGGGCTTGGCTACCTGGGTTTCCCACACCTCCTTGCCGGTGTTGGCATCCACCGCGACGAGGACGCCGTCCAAAGTGCCCAGGAAGAGCGTGCTGCCGAGAACGGCAACGCCTCTGTTTACCCTGCCGCAGCACATCGGCAGATTATCGGGCAAAGGCCTGTCGTACTTCCAGATCACCTTGCCCGATATGGTGTCGAAGGCAACGATGCCGGCAGGAGGCACGCTGGTGAAGAGCGCTCCGCCGATGACAAGCGGCGTCGCCTCTAGAACACGGTCATCGGTGTCGAGCTGGCTGATCCAGCGGACACGAAGCCGGGGCACATTGTCCTTTGTGATTTCGGAGAGCGGCGAATAGCGCCGACCGTCCAGCGAACCCGAATAGGTCAACCATTGGCCCGAATTCGGATCAATCAGATCGTCGCCCTTCACGCGGATATCAAGATGGGGCGCGTTGTCGTCGCTCGTGGCCGAAGTCCTGGCTTGGAGCGATCTGATATAGCTTACGACCTTCCAACGGTCGTCGAACGGCAGATCGGCGTGGGACGCCATGGAGGTTGCGGGAATACCGTCGCGCACGACCTTGTAGATGGCCAGGTCGCTGTCGCCGTGTCTGAGTGGCCGGTCGAGAAGCGGAGCGTGTGTCCCCGATCCATCGTGGCAGGCCGCGCAGTTCCTGCGAAATATATCGGCGCCGCTGGCGCGATCCTCCGCACTGACAAAAGGATTGCTGACGGCGGCATCCAGGGAGCGCCCTTCCGTCACCGTCGTGGTCAAAACGAACCCGCTCGAAGGGTTCGTCATCTGAAGAAGCTCCGACCAGGACAAGTCCGGAACTCCCCCAAACACCTTACGCGTATAGAGCTGGACTCTCCAGGTTAGTGAATGCCATATCTTTGTACTTTTCGCCTCATCTTCGGGCTTATGCATATTATTGTATAATACAAATCCACCCACCACTGCGATGAAAACAGAAATCATCGCAGCGTACAAAAATCGTAACTTCCATCTTCTCTTGGCGGAATGTGCCATCTATCTTGGCATTTTTCCTGTCTGCCGCACTTTACTGTCGTGCTTGTTATCACGCGAGCGGAGCGGTCACATCGAGACTCCTTTCCTGTCAGCCACCGACAGGAGTCAAGGACAGACACCCTTATCGTCCCGATACGGTTGGTCGACGGATGGTGCATGTCAAGGGACTTTCCCAGCAAGCGGGGCCCGCCCGCAAGAAATGCAAAAGGAGTAGCCGCACGAAGACGTAATCCCTAAGCCCTACGAATGGGCTCCTAGCCGCATTGCCGATCCACGCAACAAGAGTGGTAGTTCGCGCAGGAAAAGCCGGCTTGCCGAGGGCAATCCGTAGGCGGCGAGATGCTTTCGAGACCCTGCGGGAGCCCCGGTGATCAACACGCCGGCTATCGGTGCCCTGCCCGCACGCATCGACCGCACGAGGTCCTTCAGCACGTCCATGGAGGTTCTGCCCCATCCGGCGACCAGGATGATGCCATCGAGAACCGGGTTGACCGCCAATTTGGAAGATCCCGAAGCGAACGAGGGGAGGACCACGATGACAATATCGTACGATTGCAATTCGGCGAGGGCGCCGTGCATCGCCTGCGGGACAAGCAGTTCACCGGCGCTCGAAGACAAGCATGGAAGCAGATCGAACTTCCGGTTCGGCACAGACACTATGCTCGACGTGATGGGGCCTGCCGCCCGCTCGCCAGCGGCAGGCAAAGCCGTCAGCAGCATCCTGGTCAGATCCGGACGAGAGGAGTTCGCATCGAGGAGCAGCACGCGCTTGCCGGACATCGAGTAGAGCGAAGCGAGGTTGATCGCCGTCAAGCATTTGTCCTCGTCCTCCGCCGTCGATGTGATGCCCAGCCATTTCATGGGACGGGCGCCGCCGGCGAGGCTGATCGCGGTCTTGACCCGTCTGAGGCTGTGGCTGAGGGGCGAATATGGAGAATTCGTCACCTCGTCCGTTCGGCCGCCACGTCCTCTCCGTCCGAACGGCGGCAACTCGCCCATGCATTCCAGCCCAAGCCCCTCACGGACTTGCCGCGGCGAACGAATGGTCTTGTCGAACATGTTCCGGATGAAGGCTTGGGCCACTCCGACCATGATGCCGAAGAGAGCGCCGAAAGCCAGCATCAGCGAACGTCGCGGATGGCTGGCTGACGGCGATGGCGAAGCAGGCGTGATTACCCGCAGGTCGGCAATCGGATATGTTTCCTGGTTGAGCGAACTGGTGTGCGCCTGCAAGAAGTCGCGGTACATCTTGCGGTAGATGTCCGCGGTAAGATCGAGTTCTTCGAGCGTAGACTCATGCATCTCGCCGCCCGCATTCTCCATCGCCTTGTCCTGGACCGCCGCGTCGCCCGACGGTCTGCCGACGCTGTAGTCGTGCCGGGCGCGGAACTCCTGGGCGATCTGCGTGGCGTTGTTCATTTGGCTCCGCAATTCCTCGAGACGTTTATCGAGCCACGCGCCATCCTCATTGGCCACCGCTCCCTTGGTCCCCAGCTGTTCGAGCACGAGGGCGTTCGCGATGGCGTTGGCTACCCTGGCCGACAATTCGGGGTCGTGGGAACTGAAGGAGATTTCGATCGCGTAGGAGCCACCCAGCTGACGGATGTCGAGTCCGTTCTGAAAGGCCTGCATCGTATGGCGGGTGCGCCTGAATTCCGCGATCTCGGACGCCGTGCCGTCGGCGCTGCCCGAAAGCGGTTGTCCATCGCCGGCGGATTCAGACCCACCGGCAGCCGCTCTGGTCCGCAAGCCCAGCGTTTTCAGCACAAGCGCGCCGAATTGGTCAAATCGTTCGGCCAAGGTAAGACTTTGCGGCCGATTGAACGTCGCGTCGTCCCGCAGGTTGAGTGAGTCGATGACCATCATCGCGGTCCTTTCCGACCTCATGAGGGCGATCCGACTTTCGATCTGCGCTGTATCGAGGGACACGTTGGCTTCGCGCGGCTGCTGCTGGAGCAGCTTGGCGAGGTTCGGCTCGATGAGGATCTGGGTGCTCGCCGTGTAGGTCGGGTCCGTGGTCACGACGTAGAACCCCGCCGCGAGGATGCCTGCCGCCAGGCAACCCGTGATGGAGCGCGCGTACAGCTTCAGGAAGCCGGTAATGTCAGAAAGGCCGATGAATTCGCGGTCGATGGGATTCTCCCAGCCGGACGCGGGCGGCCACTGCCCGGATATCGCCGCATGTCTGGCGACAGCCGGATCATCGATCAGTTCCGGGGATTGGTATCCCTGCAACGACCGTTCGCGGGCATGCCTGTTCCTGCGGGCGAGCGCCCTGGCTGAGGCGACGACGGCGAGTGCGATGAAGAAAACGATGCCGGGATCCGCGCTCCCGCCCGAAATGGAGGCGGCGACGATTCCTGCCAGGGCGCATGCCCGGACGGACGATACCACCGCATCCGTTTCGCGATCGACGTAAGGCCTCAGTCCTCCCAGTCCACGGATCAGCACGCCCAGGAGCGTCGCCATCATCAGGCTGCCGACGAAGCCGAGCTGCGAGACGACGGCAATCGGCCAGCTGGAAGCGCGCGAGCTGCCGAACCCGACGCCCAGGCCGCTGGTGTCGGCGAAGGACTGGAGGCTCTTGACGTTCCAGTAAGTCCGTTCGTGACCGGAGTCCGTGCTGCCCTTGCTGATGATGGTCGAGTCGATGAGGTCGATGACCGGATCGAGGATCCGTTCATCGTAGACGATGATCGCCATCACCGCGCAGACCCCGATCGTCAGGAGCGCGACGATCAGGATTTCATCGGCAGTGACACGACCGGCCAGAAACGAACGTGCGAGGGAAAAGGCAACGGGAAGGCTCAGCGCGGCCAAGCCGACATATGCCGTCGACGACGTGGAAAGCAGCAGCAGCAGCAGCATGGCCGCCGACAGCCAGCTGGCCAGCCGAGAGCCTGTCTTGCGCCAGTAGACGTAGCAAAACGACAGGCACGCCAGGGACGCGCCGCCGAAGGCCGATGCTTCGGAATACGCTCCGGCAAGGCGGAAGAAACCCGACTGGATCTGGTCCGTGAGCATCGCGTAGCTGGCGGTCCGGATCACCAGCAGAAGGTCCCCGGCTCCCGCGAACTTGCCCGCCAAATCGAGCAGTCCCATGGTCACATGGAGGACGCACCAGACGAAAAAACCGCGCCGGATCTCGTCTGTCCTGTCCTTGTTGAGGAGCAGGACGCAAAGGGCGATGGCCGTGAGGCCGCCTAGAATGAAATATCCGGTTTGCGAGATGTTGGACGAGACCGGCCCGAGCGAGGCCTCTACTACGACGCCGTGGCGCGTGGTGGATTGGACGAACGCGCTGGTCTGTCCCGCGAACAGGCGCGGGAAAAGCCACGCTCCGGCCGCCGCATAAAACATAAGACCAATGAGAACCCATACGGGCCGGATCTTGCCGAACACATCGCCGAGGTCCTGCCAGATCCGCCTCCTCGCGGCGACCCCCATCAGCAGAAGAGCGCCGAAGAAGGTGTAGATAAGCGGCGACGATCCGCCCAGCGAACTGAGTGTCATCAGGGCCGTTGAGCCGAAAGCCAGCGATGCGACAAGCCCTACGATCAGAGGCGCCCGGTAGTAGTAGGCCAGCAGCAGCACCGCCGCGCAGACAACGAGACCGGCAGGCGAGATCTGCATCTGTCGTCAAGCCCGCCCGAGCCGGCCGCAGCCCTGCGTTTCCTTCATATGGCTGGCTCCCCGCGCATCGGCATGCATGTCATAGTTTCCTGGGCTGGCGACCCGCGTTAATGTCCCGGTTCCGGGCGCGGCGCCGATGCCTGACTTTTCGGGAAACGACGCCTGGCCGGCAAGCGTGGCAATGGGAGTAGGAGGCGGCGACAAGGTTGAGCGCACTATCCTTTTGCCGTATTGCCATACCTCCATAAGCCTATCCATCGGCTCTTTCGGATCGTATGGACCTACTTCGACGACATGGCGCCGTCCGGCTCCGGGTTCGCGGCCGCCGCGTCACTGCGAAAGCAAGGACAGTATCTTTCGCCTGCGTGTGTATCTGCGCCAAGGATACACCCACTTCATGCGAAATCTGTTGCGCTCCCGATGGGAAAGACCCGCAACTATCTGCGCCTTTGGAGGGACCGGAAGCGTGACGCTGCAGTTTCGCAGCACCGACTCCGCCTGGCGATAGAATTTGTTGAAATACTCATCCCAGGGCCAGCCGGGTGCGTCCCACGGCTTGGGCGCGCCGACGAAGTGCCAGATCGTTGGCTTGAATCCCAGCTCGCGCGGATCCAACGCCATCATGTATTCGCTCTGATAATTGTAGCGAAGAGGCAGAAAGTCGACGTTTCCCTGCGCCGCGTGATTGAGCGCGCTTTGATCGGACGCGATGCAGCGGTCCGGATGCTCACGCAGAAACTTGATGGCCGACGATGCTATGGAATTCCACGCATTTTTCGATGCATATATTACGCCTGAATTGAAATATGCCGTCGGACTGCAGCCCAAATCTGTCAGATGGGCTATGTCTTTCCCTTTAGACAGGCTCAATTCATCAATGTAAATTCTCATGAAGTCCGGTACCGCCATCAGACCGTGCTCGGGCGGCGAAATTGCCAACAGGCTGTCGAGCTCGTCGTCCACCATGGTGTCGCCGTCGATGTACAGAAGGCGCCCGATATCCTCTTCCAACAACGAGCCGATCCACAACCGTGCCAGCGCTATCGGGGGAACGACGTCACGGTGAAATCGGGAGAGTTCAGCCAGCTGCGGGAAGCTCGCCGCCTTGATTGATATCTTCGTCCCGGAAACAGCCGCGCCGAATTGCTGTAACCACGCCTGTTTCGCATTGACGACGAACAGATAAATGGAGATGTCGCCGCCAGTATGGGCATCGGCGGACAATGCCGTTGCGAACGTCGGAAGAAAGTAGTTCTGGTCCGTGACCAGAACCACCGCCACCTTGCCGGAGGTTTTTTCGCGTTGGTTTTGTTGGGCAAGTGGCAAGGTCACGATCAGATCCGACATCTATTGCCCAATCGATGTTGAGCGCTTTGCAAAATTCCGAGAAACACGGCTAAGGGCGCGTCGCTCCAAGAACCTCCAAGATGACCCGTCTCGCACGTTTGAGGGAGCCGTCCGCCGTGAACAGATGACCGATGGGCGGCAGAAACATGGAGGCCGGGTCAAGCCTCCGGCCGAATTTGAAAAGTTTGGCGCCGGCCGCGCGCTTGCCCCTTATCAGATGCGATAGTGCCGACCAGTAAGCGGCCGCCGCCAGATGGCGCCGGACCATGCGATGAAGCGCCGGCGCGTTGGGCATGGTGCTGCCTTCGTGAGCAAAGAAGCTCTCCAGCACGGTTTCATACTCCTGCAGTCTGCGGAGCCCGTCCTGCCACATGACTTGAGAGATATTGGTCGTGTGTTCGCGCGTTATCGCCAGCGGCACGGACAGCTCCGCAACGGATCCGAAGCGGGCCAGGCGCAGAGCCATCTCCAGGTCGTCGAGCAGAGGGACGGACGGCCGATAGTGGCCGACTGCCTTCTGCACCGATGTCCGCACGAGCATGGCATGGGCGGTCAGGTTGAATTTCATCTTCCGGCAGCAGGTCTCGATCAGCCGGTTGCCATCCGTCAGGGTCCAGCCGTCGGCCTGCGCAGACAGGGTGGGAAGGTCGTTCCCGACCCATGGCGCCATGTGCTTGCCCAGCACGAACGATACCTCCTTGAAGCGGTCGAGGAGCGCCATCCCAAGGCGAAGGGCTCCCGGCATGAGCAAGTCATCGGCGCAGAGGATCATGAAATAATCGGCGCGGGCCAAATCCACGCCTTCGTTGAACGAAGCATGGGAGCCGACATTCACCGGATGCCAGATGGCCTCGATCCTGTCATCCGTCGCCGCCAGCCGATGCGCCACCTCGACGCTGTCGTCGGTGGAGGCGTTGTCGATGATGACGATCCTGACATCCTCGACTCCCTGGACAAGAACGCTTTGAACGCATTGCGGCAGGAAGTGCGCATAATTGTAGCAAGGGATGACAATGTCGACGCTGGCCATCAATCAGAACCTCCGATGAGGATGAGGATTGCCAGGCTCGCTGGCGTCCTTATAGGCTTCTTCAGCATTGTTTCCATCGATGATGTTGCTCGCACGAGTGAGACCGCAACAGACTAGCATTTCGACGTCATTGTTGACCTTCAGACGATGGATGTAGCCCCTACTCCTGGTCCGCAACTTTCGGATGAACGCCGTTGCGCATTGCCTGGAGGCGCAATGCGGGCGATCAACACCATGCGCTTCAACCGATCACGCCGGAGAGGAGGCAGGCGTCCTGCCTGTCGACCTGCTCCCTGAACTCGACGAGACGCTCGCCAATTGCCTGTTCGTGCTTTTTCCTGGCAGCCGCCAGCTGCGAAAACTGCGCGATCAACGTTTCGACATTGAAGGTCTCGACATGCTGGCAGTACTCGCCCAGGCCCATTTCTTCCATCAGCACATCGTTCTTCCTCGCGTAGCTCAGCGAGATGGTCGGCCTGCGCATCATCAATGCGCAGACGATGTTGTGGAACCGCGTGGCGACGACGATGTCGGTCAGCGCCATCTGCCCCATGACGTCGCCCAGCGAATGGACCTGTTCGTGCGCCAGCCTCGAGCCGGGCCGCAGGTCATCCACGGCCGCCCGGAGCGCGTCGACGGCGATGCTGTCTTCTTCGTCGCCTATGAGAAGCCGGACATCGTGGCCGCTGTCGAGGAGGTGGACGACGAAACGCGCCAGTTTGCCGATATAGCCGGTAAGGATCGACTGACCGCCTTCGGCAAAGCCGTACCAGCCGCGATAGGCCATGATGCCGACGCCCACCTTCAGCGCCTCCGGCCGAGTCCGAGGAGATCGAATTGGCGCGGGCAGGCCGAAGGCGAGGTCTGGATAGATCGCGTCTCCACGGGTGTCGAAGCCGACGCTTTCCATGAATTCCCTGGATTGCAGGTCGCGGTAGGACCGGTAATGAGCCAGGCGGGCCGCCGACGTCATCAGCAAGCGGCTCAGCCGGTTCCTGATCGGGCCGGCCCCGATGCTGACAAAGGCGATGCGCGTGCCGACGAGGCGAGCGGCGAGACACCATTTGAGGATGTCGTAAGGCATGCCCGCCGGCCTCTCCCCGAAATCGTCCAGGATTCCGGTGCCTGGGAAGATCATCACGTCGGACTTGCGGATGCGGCTAACCGTCTGCGCGAAATCGGCAAGTTTTCCGGGGATTTTCAGGAGCAGCCGGTTGATGCGTCCGGACAGGCCCGCCGCAGGCCCGTTCCGCCGGATCGGCGAGGTCTCGATCCCAAAAGTCCGTTTGACCACCTCGGGTTCGCCGCAGACGCATGAAAGGTCCGCCTCGGGCCTCTCTCTCCTCAGAAACCCGACCATTGCTTCGAGCGAACCTTCATTGCCGAAATTGCCGGAGCCGAAGAGCCCGAACAATGTTATTCTTCGCGGCGCCCGGAGCACCTCCGTGCGGTGGCCGCTTGGCTGACGGGACGCCGCTCCGATCGCACCGGTGCTCGCCAGGCTGTCAAAGCTGTCTGCGGCGTCGTTCCTGGCGGTCATTGGCTTTGTACCGGTTGCGTACGGAGTTCCAGCATCCAATCGGTGTGATCGCCTTTTGGCGCCACGAAATACCGGACATTCATGGAAAACGGTGACCCGGGAGCCGCCTCGCTCCCTCCCGTGGAAGGATCGATCCAGCGAGCCGAGACTTGCGGCCCGGCGAGCTTTTCAAGGTCGAGGGTAATGCCCCTCCCGTTGGGAAGGTAGACGAGTGCGAACGACCCATCCTTGCTCCGCGCCGACATCGTCCGGGCGTGGTAGCTGCCCTGTCCCGCGATGAGGAAGTCGTTTCCCGTATCAGGTTCGAGTTCCCACCATCTGATCGACGAAAAATATTGATGGAGAACCTGCATGCTCCTGGCCCCCGGACTGTCGAGCGCCTGCTGCCAGGTCGTGTCCGCCGGCCAGAGGCCCGGACCGCCGAAGTGCCAGATCGGGTTGTTGCCGAATATTTGTCCCGAAGCGCCGGAAAGAACCGCCTGGTAGGCCTGCACCCGCACGCGGTGCGCGTCCGCGCCGAACTCGTTTTCGTAGGCGCTCTCCATCAGGAAATACGGCATCTCGCCCGAGGCGTGCTGGACAAGCGCCGCCGCGTGGACGGGCTCGTAGGTGTAGACATTGTCCACGGAAAGCCACGGTTCGCCCCGCCAGTAATCCAGAGCCGCCGTTTCGGGCGCGTTGTGCACGGTTTGCAAGGCATTCGGGTCGATTTCCCGGATCCCTTCCGCGACCGCCCTGACCAGGCTCTTGTCCGGCGGATTGTAGTCGCCGCCCTCCACCCAGATGATGTTTCCGAGGCCGCCATAGCGCTGTCCGACGAATCGGCCGTAGGCTCGCAGGCTTTTCTCGCCGCCGGCGGCCATCTCCTGGTACCAGCCCTGGTCCCCTCCGCCATAGCCGAGATAGGAAGGAACGAGCAGCACCACGAAACCGAGATCGCGCGCCCTGCGCAAGACCCAGTCGGCATGCCTGAAATAGGCTTCGTTGGGGGCGCTGAAGTCGCCATCGCGAAGGAAAGGGCGGTCGCCATAGGCATTGGCGGGAGCGTTGCGGGCAAAGCGATGCTCGATGAGGTTGATCAGCACGGTGTTGAACCCGCGTGCCCGCCGGTCACGAAGGTAGACATCCGCATCCTCGCGGGTCAAATCGGCGATCAGCGACCACGCGGCGTCGCCATTGATCAGAAAGGCACAGCCGGCAGCGTCTTCCAGATATCGCTTGCCGGGTTCCACGCGCAGAGGGAACGGCTGCTGGGCCGCCATGGGCGCTTCGCAGGCATGGCCGACCAGGGTCGTCGCAGCCAGCATGCAAAATGCGAGACCACAGAAGCGCAGATCCATGACGGTCCAGACCTCTTCAGCCGCAGGCTAGTTTGCCATTTCGGCGGCGGGGGCCGTTTTCGCGGTCGCGGCGAGGTGGACGGCATACTTGTCGGTGAATTCGCTGGAGGTGATCATGCCGCGGGCTATGGAATCCCTCGACATCGAGCCGTCCCGCAGCTGTTTGGAATAGACGTCCAGCCCGTACCCGTCGCCGTCCCTGTCCATGAGCAGCCGGTAGAGGAAGCCGACATAGGCACGGTCGCTCAGGCCGATGATGCAATACTTCCTCAAGAATTCCCGCGAATGCATCAGGTCGATCATCATTTTGGGGACATCGGCCGAGCCGTCGTCCAGGGCAGCGGACCACCGTTCGATATCTTCATCGCTGCCCTTGCGCCCCAGTATCAGGCAATGACTAAAACTCGCCTGGCGCATGGTGGCGGTCACGATCTTGCCGCTGTCCGCGAAATCGCAGCCGCGCTCCGGCCTCGGCAGCGGCCGCGGGCCGAGTATCAAGTCCCTCACCGCAATGTATGCGGCCTTAGGCCCTGCCGGGCTCCAGCCGCGCTCCGCCGAGCCGACAAGCCTGACCAACCCCATCGATGCTTCGAAGTCGGGCGCCCAATAGGTTTCATCCAGAAGCTCATAGATGTGAGCGGCTTCCACGTTGTACTTGGCCTGCAGCTGGCGCAGCCGCAGCATGGACTGCATCAGTCCTTCGGCCTGCTGTCTTTCGCTTTGCCGGCTTCCGTAAGGATTGTTGAATTCGGTGACCCAGATCGGCTTCCCGTAGCTGGCGAGCACCTTGAAGGCGGGCTCGGGATCCTGGCCATACATATGCCAGACCGAGATGTCCCATTTGATGCCGTCCTGCTTCATTCGTTCGAATGCCCCGGTGTGGCCCCACCCCGCAGTGCCCATCGCCTTGCGAATGCCCGGGTCGACTTCGCTCATGCCGTCGGACAATCCCTTCAGGACGGCGCTGACCTTGGCCCAGCGCGGGCCGAAATAGTCCAGCACTCCGGTGCCGCCGGCCGGACCCCATTCGCAGGGATATGTGGTGCCGTCATCGCGCTTCTCGCAAGCTTTGATGATGGCGTAGTTCTCGGTCTCGTTGCCCAGTTCCCAGGCGCGGATGTCATCCTTAAACCGGGATCCCAATGCGACCGCCAGAGCGCGCGTCTTGGCGTAGAGCTCGTCGGTGTTGTCTTTATCAAGGTCGACATTGCCGGGGGTGATGACGGGCAGCACCTCGATGCCGTGCTTCTTGCCCTCCGCCACGATTTCCGCCAGCCTGTCCGCCGAGGAAAGGTCGGAAATGTTCACGCGGTAGGACTTCATCCCCAGGTCTTCGAGGTAGTCGAACTGACGCTCGACCGAGATGCCTGGATAGGCCGTAATCGGGTGGCCGTTAGCCCCCCAGAGAATGTCGCCGGAGGCCGACGAGGCCATGGCGAGCAGGCAAGCCGCCCCGATCAACGCACATTTCAACATTTTCAGTGTCCCGGTTCTCACGAGGCTGCAACACTATCCTCGTCGGGGGTCGCAACAATCTGACTATTGGGAGACCGGCTTCATCCGCCTTACGTCTTTAGAATGCGGCTCATAGCCTTTCGGCCGCTATGGGCGACGGCGGCACCCCAGTACGGGCGACCGCTTCGGGACCTTCTCGCGATGCAGGGCCTTGCTGCCGCAGAAGCGGCCTCAGGCGCGCGCCCTTCGATCTCAACCGAATGTGGGACGGACCTACTTCCTTTTGGCTTCTACTTCGGACCGCCGGCCTATGTTCTCCTGCCTTGGGAGGCGGGCAGACCAGACGTCATCGTCCGGCGCTTGTTCACTCGCAGCCGGCATCCAGGATCCTCATGAGCGTCAAACGCGCACTTCTGCTGAGCACGGGCGATCGTTACATCGTGATCGGCTTGAACTTTGTCACCGTCGCCGCCGTTTCCCGCGTCCTGACCCCCGAGGAGATCGGCATCTCGGTGATCAGCCTGGCAATCCTCGGCATCGCGCTGTCGGCGCGGGAATTCGCCAGCTCGAGTTTCATGATCCAGCGTCCGGTCCTGAGCAGGGAGGACATCCGCGGGACCTTCAGCCTGATGCTCGCCCTCACGGCGGCAATCGCAGCCTTTCTGGTTGTGGCCGCTCCGGCGCTCGCGTCCTCCTTCCACGAAGAAAAAATGGTGCCTTATCTTCGGCTGGTGTCGGTGTGCCTGTTCGTCGAATTGGTGCCCATCCAGGTCGTCACGCTGATGCGCCGTGAAATGGCTTTCGGAAAGGTCGCCATGATCAACGTTGCCGGGGCGGCGACAGGCGGAGCTGCTACCGTCGCGCTGGCGCTGACCGGGTTCAGCTATATGAGCTTTGCCTGGGCCTGGCTGGCGAGCAGCACGGTCACCGGCGTGTTGGCCCTGGCGCTGCGCCCGGATTTCTGGATGTTCAAGCCGACGTTCAAGCAATGGCGCAGGATAGCCGCGTTCGGCGGGTACAATGGCGCCATCGTGTTCCTATACAGGGCCTATGAGGCCTTGCCCCTCCTGTTGCTCGGCCGTGTCCTGTCGCCACATGCGGCGGCGCTCTTCAGCCGCGGGCTGACGGTGTGCCAGATACCCGACAAACTGATCCTTGGCGGAGCCATGGCGGTCGTGCTTCCGGCTTTTTCCGCCTCGGCCAGGCAGGGCGGGGACCTTAAACGATCCTACCTACATGCCATTGAAATCATCACCGGGCTTCACTGGCCGGCATTGCTGGCCGTCGCCGCGCTGTCCTATCCCGTCGTGGACATCGCGCTCGGCCACCAATGGCAGGCGGTTGCACCGCTGGTGCAAGTCATCGCGCTGGCGTCTCTTTTCACCTTCAGCTTCGAGCTGAACCATCCCGTGATGATGGCGATGGGCTCGATCAGGGACATGTTCGTAAGGTCGCTGATCGTCGTCCCCGTCTCGGCGGTCGTCATGACGACCGCGGTCCTGCTTGCCGGACTTATGGGCGCGGCGCTGAGCCTGATGTTCATTGTGCCGTTCCAGGCCTTTGTGTCCTTGAGTTTCGTGCGTCGCAGGCTTTCGCTGCGGTGGGACGAGATAGCTGTCGCCGTCCGAAAGAGCGGCGTCGTCGCCGCGTTGACCACACTCGGCCCGCTGGCCATGGTCGTTGCCGGCGGCTTCAGCTTCGACCTGTCGTTGGGACAGGCGATATTCGCCGGGAGTCTTGCCGCGGCCGGCTGGCTGGTCGGAGTGTTCGTGACCGGCCACCCCTTGTTCGACGAAATAGTCAATGCCGGTCGAACTTTCCGCAATGCAGTTGCTCCGACATAATTGTCGGCGCCATTGCAGCGGAAGGCCGTTTCACGCCTTTCCTGGAATTGCCCCCGCAGCCAGCACGTCCCTCCATTGCTGCAGGAACCGATCCTTGGTTGCAGCTGACGCGGTGTCGCGCAGCGCGCGGCTTGTTTGTGTTTTCTCCGCGGCGCTTCGCGAAAGCGCTCTCCCCATCACTTCCGCGATCGCGGCGGGATTATCCGGCTGCACCTGCGAGCAAACGCCCCCGACGGCCTCCACGAGGGCACTGCCAGCGGACACGATCGGCAGCAGTCCCATATAGGCGGCCTCCAGCGCCGGCATGCCGAAACCTTCGAGAAGGCTTGGCAGCACGAATGCCTCGGCATTTGCGTAGAGCCAGCGCAACTGCGCGTCGGGAACATATCCCATGAGCCTCACACCCGGGACGGCGCCCGCGAGTTCCGCTATCTCCGCATAGCCGTCGCCGCGCGTTCCGCACAAGACGTATCCGACCCCCTGGCGATGGAAGCCGCCGTCTCGATACGCCTTCAGGGCGGCGACCTGGTTCTTGCGGGTTTCGAACGCGCCGACGGTGAGAAAGAACGGACCGTTTAAACCGGGGACCGCCTCCGCCGGACCATCGAACAGTTCGGTGCGCAGATAAAGCGGGATTGTCTTCAGGAACCGGAAGCCGGACCCGAAAAGGATCTCGAAGTGGTGCGCCGAGAAATTGCTGACGAAAACGACGCCTGGCCCAACGCGCCGGATCTTCTCGTAGGCAAGACGATAATTGGCGCAGGTCCGTTCGTCGTAGAGTTCGCGATGCGTCAGCGGGCCAACATCGTGGCAAAGGACAATGTCGTTCTCGCTCAGGCGTGACCTCAGGACGTAGAGCGGGTCCAGGAACAGCCGGGTGCCGCGTTCGTCGACCTTGTCACGGATCAGGAAGATTTCGCTGTCCTGGAGCCAGTTGATCTCCAGCATCATCAGCCGGGCGACAATCTTGCGGACCAGGCCCTCGGGAGCGAAGGAACCCAGCCGCCAGTGCCGGATCCCTGCCCTGCCGGGGACGAATTCCCGGGTCAGGTCCTTGGCGATGTGATAGGCCCCGGTCCTGTTCAGGATCGACAGCGAGTTGTCGAAGAGAAGCGTGCCGGCGGACGCCAGTCCGCCTGGGGCGCGTAATCCGCGCGGATCGATCCGTTTGTTCATCGTGCCCCTCTTCACACTGCGATCTGACAGGGAGCTATGCCGCTCCAGCTATAGTTCCGCTCCCGCGCATGCATAACCAACCGTCCGCTCTCGCCGCTTCGACTATCCCGGCAAGGTCGGTCCCTGCCGGGCCGGTTACCCGCTGAACTCCCCGAAGTCGGCGTCGACTTGAACCATGAGCTCGAGGTATTTCCATGCGATCCATCGCCAGGAGTAACTGCTTGCCCTGGCGTATCCCTTGGCGACCAGCCGCTCCCGCAAATCCGGGGTGAGCATCAGCAGGCGGACGGTTTCGGCCCAGGATTGGATGTCGTCGGGATCGGCATAGAGAGCCGAATCCCCACAGATTTCGGGCAGACAGGGCGAGGTCGAGGCCACGACCGGGCAGCCCGAGGCCATCGCCTCGACGGCGGGCAGCCCAAACCCCTCGATGCGCGACGGGAACAGAAAGCACAGGGCGCCTTCGAGCGCCTTCTTGAAGTCGTCGTCCCCTATCCGCCCGAGGAAGACTATGTTCCCGGGCATTTCGGGGAGGTATCGCAGGATCGTTTCCTCGTCGACATCGCCTGGCATCCAGAGATCGAGACCCATGGCGTCGAGGAGCGGGGCAAGCCTGGCGAGAAGCGCCATGTTCTTGTACTCCTGGTCCCGCCTTCCGAGACAGAGAACATAGGGTCTGCCGCGGTCGACGGTCAGGGACGATCTCGCCGCATCCCATCTCTTCGCATGGTCGCTGCCATTGTAGGTGACCACGATGTTTTCGTCCGGCGCGATGCCGAACGCCAACAGGTGGCTGCGCGAGAGCTGCGAGACGGTGGTGATGCGGGCGGCCCGCCTGCCGAGCGCCGGCAGGATAAGGCGGTGCGCCCATCGGAAACCCCGCCCGTAGCTCGACGGCATGAGCCTGGTATGCATATCGTGGATACACGCGATCTGGCGCCTCAATGCGACGGGAGCGAGGTTGCAGAAGCTCAGCAATCCTCCCGGTACATGCCAGGGCAACTGGGCCTGCACCCAGAATTGGGGGAGACGCGGCTTGCTGAATTCAGGCACGACCCGGACAGGGATGGCGTCGAGGCGGAAGGTTTCGGGAAGCGGACGCGGCACCACGAGATCGATCTCCAGGTCGCGGCCAAGCGGATGCCCTTCCGAAATGAGAGCGTCGAGGGCCATGGTCACTTCGCTGGCGTAGCGGGCCACTCCGGTCGGCCGAAGTGTCGTGAAGTCCCCGTTTATCGTCCAGCGCCGCCTCGGCGCTTCCCGGTCCGACCACGTCCATGCCGAATGCCCGATCAGCGATCCGGCGTCCCCGGCAAGCGAGGTCGCCAGCGGTGTCCTGGAGCGGTGTCCATTCAAGCGGCTGGCCGATCGTGCCGGTGGCGATTCTGTCGTGTCGAACTCGATTTTACCCATCTCCGCCTCCCCGGGCCGTCTCGGCGCCCTGGACCAGACTAGCATCGCGCGAGGCACGAAGGTCCTCGAACGTTTGAGGTAGGCAGACTGCCAAACCTCGCCTATCCGGATGATTTCCGGGTTACCCGGATGACCCGATGGCCATGGTGACCCGCCGCCTTGGAGGCCCCACACTGGAAGTTCAAAGGGGGACGGCATGGCGCGGCGTTGGACAATCAATGGGCGTTTTCTTTCCCAGCCGACAACAGGCGTCCAGCGTTATGCGCGCGAGGTCGTCCGTTCGCTCGACGCTTTGCTCGCAGAACATGGGCCCCTCGCCCGCGGTCTCGACGTTCGCCTGCACTGCCCGCCCGGGTCGCAGGAGATCCCGCTCGCTTTCATCGAACGCGTCGAAATCGGCCGCACGAGCGGCCACGTCTGGGAGCAGACGCAACTCCCCTCATCCCTCGGCGGCGGCGGACTGCTCAGCCTCTGCAACACGGGACCGCTGCTTTCCCGCAAGCATATCGTCTGCATCCATGACGCGAACGTCTGGAATGCTCCGCAGAGCTATTCCCTTGCCTTCAGGAGCTTGTACCGAACCTTGCTGCCCAGTCTCGGCAGAACCGCGTGGGGCATTTCGACCGTTTCCGACTATTCGCTGGGCGAGTTGGTCCGCCGCGGCGTCGTCCTCGCCCACCGGGCCTTCGTAGCCCCGAACGGCCATGAGCATGTCCTGCGATGGATGCCTGAACATTCCCCGGCAACCCGGCTGGCGGCCTCGCCGGAAACCATTGTCATGATCGGCAGCGCCGCCCCCCACAAGAATGTGGAACTCATCCTGAACATGGCCGAGCGCCTTGCCGCGGCCGGCCTCAGCATCGCAATCCTCGGCATGTCGGACGCGCGCGTCTTCAGGTCGGGATCCGCCAAGGCCAAAGCGCAAAACATCCACTGGCTCAGCCGTATTTCCGACGGGGAGCTGGCGGCTCTCCTTGGGGATTCGCTCTGCCTGGCTTTCCCCTCGCTCACCGAGGGCTTCGGCCTTCCCGCCCTCGAGGCGATGGCGGTCGGCTGCCCCGTGGTGGTGTCGGACCGCGCCAGCCTGCCCGAGGTCTGCGCAGATGCGGCGCTTTTTGCGCCGCCCGACGACCCGGAAGCATGGTTCGACCGTTTTATGCAGCTGCGCGATTGCGAGGACAAGCGGACCCAGATGATACGCCGGGGACGAGCGAGAGCCTCAGCATTTGGTTGGCAAGCGACGGCCTTGCGCTATCTCGAGGCGATGGCTGCAGCCGACGGCGTCGACACGCAAACGAAGGTCGTCCGAATACGCGAACTCACATGATCGCGTGAAGCGCCTGGACGGCCCCGAGCGATTCCAGGATGGCGCGATCGAAGTTCTCTTCGGAAAAGCGTCCCGCATTCCTGGCGCAGGCGCGGGGCGTCATGGCGTGGCTGTTCTCTTCGAACCGTTCGACCGCCTCCTTGAGGTGATCCACCGTCTGGGCCTTGAACAGCACGCCGGTGGGCTCGGGAGACGACCCAAGGCGCTGCACGATGTCGACCGCTCCGCCGCGGCCGAAAGCGATCAGCGGCGTTCCGCAGGCCTGTGCCTCGGCCAGGGCTATGCCGAAGTCCTCGCAGCCGGCGAAGACCATCGCCTTTGCCCGCGCCAGGGTGTCCACATAATCCTGCCGGGGCAGGTATCCGGAAAAAGTGACGTTCGGGCCGGCAAGTGCCCGCAGGCTGGCCGATTGCTGGCCTTCGCCGACGATGACCAGGCGCCGCGACGGCATCTCGTTGAAGGCCCGGATGACGAGGTCGGTGCGCTTGTAGGGGGCGAGGAAGGACGCCGAGACATAGTAGTCGTCCTTGTCCTCCACGCAGGGCAGTTCCTTCAGCGAGACCGGAGGGAAAACGACGCGCGCCTCGCGTCCGTAGATGTGCTGGATCCGCGAGCGGACATAGTTGGAGTTGGCCAGCATGAGGTCCGGGCCATGCGCGGTTCTGGTATCCCACGTCCTCAGGCGATGGAGCATGTAGCGATAGAGCATTCCCTTGGGGCCGAAGCCAAGCCGACCCTGCTGAAGATAGGAAAACTGCTCGTCCCAGGCGTAACGGACCGGGCTGTGCACATAACAAAGATGCGGCTGGTCCGGCCTGGTGATCACGCCGCGCGAAAATGCCGCCGAAGACGAGATCACCGCGTCGTAGCCCGTCACGTCGAACTGTTCGATCAGGAAGGGACAAAAGAAGAAAAGCGACCGATAGAATTTCTGCACCATCGGGATCCGGTTGGCCGCGGACGTATGGAATTCCACGTCGTGGAAATATTGCTCCTTCACGTCGGCCGGCAGGAAATCGAAAAGCGTGAAGACTTCGGCATTGGGGAGCTGCTTGCAGATCTGCGCCAGCACCCGTTCACCACCCCGGAAATTCGGGCACCAGTCATGAACGACGGCTATCCTCGCATATCTGTCGACGTCGAGCCTCGGCGCAGCCGGCACCTCCTCGATGGGCATATCGACCCTGGCCGCAAGGGCCAGATCGGAAGCGCGTTCGTGGAGCATGGTTCCCCCTTGCCTCGGCAGGCCAGCAGTCTCCATTCCTCGCAACGACCCCGGCAAGTTCTCCGATCGGCTACAGGCTGCTCCGGGCGCATGTTCGGCTAATACTTATGGCTGCGGCCGTTCGCCGGGGATACTCCGAAAGCCGGAGCCAGGGGGTAAGCCAGGCTCCCTCCGTCTCCTTTTATGCAGGCTGTTTCGACCCCGTCACCGGTCTAGGGTCAGCTGGAACCGAATATGGACCGGCCATGAAACTCATCGTGATCATCCCGACCCTCGGCCGCAACGAACAGGTCGCGCGCCTGCTCAGCTATCTGAGCGGCCAGACGAGACTTCCCGACGAGGTCGTGTTGTCGGCGCCCGACGCCACGCATGTCGAACTGCCGGAAAGCTGTCCCTTCCCCGTGTCACTCGTTTTCGGGCCGAATGGGCTGGCCGCCCAGCGCAACACGGCTCTCGTACCTGCCCTGGGGCGCTCCGACATCGTCACATTCTTCGACGACGATTTCGTTCCATCCGCCGAATATCTGGAGCAGATCGAGAAAGCTTTCGCGGAAAATGACGGATGGGCGGTGGTGATGGGCATGGTGGTCAGGGACGGAGCCACCAATGCCGGCCTCACCTGGGAAGCCGCCGAAGCCGCCTTGCGGGAAGCCGACGGCAAGAAACATGAGGGACCGCTGGTGGTCGACCATGTCGGCGCATACGGATGCAACATGTCGCTCCGCTCCTCGCTTGTGGGAGATCTGCGTTTCGACGAGCGCCTAGTCCTCTACGGCTGGCAGGAAGACATCGACTTCACCAGCCAGATGAGATCCAAGGGGCGCGTGGTCTGCGTGACCTCGATCTCGGGCGTCCATCTCGGCATCAAGACGGGGCGGGTGAGCGGAGAGCGGTTCGGCTACTCCCAGGTCGCGAACGCGATCTACCTGGTCAGGAAAGGCTCCGTTCCGGCCTCTTTCGCGCTGCCCCTGATGTTCAGGAACATCGCGGCCAACCTGGCGAGGAGCCTGCGGCCGGAGCCGTATGTCGACCGGAGGGGCAGGCTCAAGGGCAACATGCTTGCGATCCTGCATGTCGCCATGGGGCGAATCGAACCCGAATACATCCTGAAAATCTGAGGCGGAAAAGACAATGCGGAAATGGCTTGTAACGGCGTCGGCTTCCTTGGCGGCGGCGACCGCCTTCGCCTTGCCGGCGATGGCTGCCGAGTATCTGCTCGGACCTCAGGACAAGGTCAGGCTCAAGGTCTACGAGTGGCGTGCGTCGCGCGATGTGATCTTTGAATGGACCGCTCTCAACGACGATTTCGTTGTCGGCGCCGACGGCACGCTCTTCCTGCCATTTGTCGGCCAGATACGCGCGCAGGGCACCTCGCCGGGCGACCTCGCCCGCGCAATCGGCGACCGCCTGATGCAGCAGATGGGCCTCGGCCGCCATCCGGATGTCGCGGTCGAGATCGCCCAGTACAGACCGTTCTACATCGTCGGCTACGTCACGCAGCCCGGCGAATTCCCCTACAGACCCGGACTGACGGTGCTGCAGGCGCTGGGAATCGCCGGCGGCCTGCGGACGCGCGAGGATGACATCCCGAGGCTCGAGCGTGAGGTCATCGCCGGCCAGGGCGACGTGGGCCTGTTGGCGCTGAGCAGCGTCACCCTGCTCGCGCGCAAAGCGCGGCTGGAAGCCGAGCAGGCCGGCAGCGACGACATCGCGTTTCCTGCGGAGCTGAAGGACAGGGCTTCGAACGCAACGGTCGCGGTGGCGATGGAGCAGGAACGCAGGATCTTCGCCGTCCGCAAGGAAGCGATGACAACGCAACTGCGTTCGCTTAGCGAACTCAAGGATTTCCTGGAGAAGGAACTGGACTCGCTCCAGCAGCAGCTGACTTTCCGCGACAAGCAGATCGAGCTTATCCAGAAGGAATTGGCAGGCGTTTCGAGCCTTGTCCAGAAGGGGCTTGCGGTTGCACCGCGGGAGCTCAATCTGGAAGGGACGGTTGCCCAGATGCAGGGCGACAGATTGGCCGCCGAAACCTCGCTCTTGCGGGTCAGGCAGGAGATAAGCAAGACCGACATCGAGATTCTCAATCTCAACAACCAACACGCCAACGAGATCGCCGCGGCCTTGCGGGAGACGCAGTCGCAGCTCAATGAAGTTGTCAGCAAAGCCGAGACCGCATCGCAGTTGCTGCACGAAACCGCGGTCACGGCTCCTGCCCTGCTTGCGCTCAGGGAACACGCCGAAAGGGCCAAGCCGATCTTCAAGATCGTCAGGATGACGGCCAATGGTCCGCAAGAACTGGCGGCCGAGGAAACGACATCGATCGAGCCGGGCGATACCGTGAAGATCGAGATACCCGCGCCGACATCCGCCTTGTCCGCCCTCCCCGCGGATGGCGAGATTCAGGGACAGGCGCTTCCGATCCAGAACACCAACTGATCAAGCCCGCACAGCTTGGGCTCGGGCGGCAGCCTGCCGCCCGAGCGTCGATCGATTGCCTGCGAGCAGCTCTCGCTGTTTCATGGAGACGCAGAACCGCCGCACAGTGTTGCGCGACATGCGTCAGAGGATACGTACTCGCCGGATCGCAAGCGGTTGTTGGCCACTCGGGACGGCGAGCCGCCGCTTATCTCTGCCAGGAGGGATGCTGCCATGAAGGGCTCGGGGCACAGGCCGATCCGCGTCATGCCTGAGTGAACTGTGCATGCAGTGATCCTGGCCCTTGCTATGCTTTTTGAGGCCGCATATCAGTGATCATTCGACCGGCTTCCGCACCAACTGCACAGGAGTGGCCAACGCGACTAGCGGGTCTTTCCATGCCGCAGCGAGCCGATCGGTCCCGTGATGTCGCAGCTGGAGATGTCGGTGCTCATGAGTGTAGTCGCTGTATCGGCGGCAGGCGTTCTGATGGGACTGCGGTTCAAGGCTCCCGCCCTGATCGCCGGGACAGCCGTGCTCTTGATCGGCAGCCTTGTCTGGAATGGCCTTGGCTTGCCGGGCTACGTGACGATCACCAGGTTCCTCATCCTGGCGTTCGCAATGGCTTGCGCCTACATCGTCGGCCTGTCGATTTCCGTGCATAGGAAACGGACCCAAGCGTAGGCCGCCTCGGCTTTTTGAGCAGTTCACATTCGTAGAATTGTTATGACTATTTTCTTCAGTGCGGGACAGAAACCAGTCTTTCTGGAATTCCCTTAGATTAGGATCGATGAAGGGATTGCAAAGGAAGATTTCATTTGCAATCCGCATATTCAACTGATCACGGAACCTTCCGGGATCCTGGCCGTTCGGTCCCGATCCCAGATGTTGCGTAGCCAGCGCGTCAGAGGGACCTCCAATCCCAAATGAATTCCTACTGTGACGACGACGGCAGTGACTGCCGCGAGTGGCATTACCACAATGGCCATTGTTGGCTCTGGGGCCATAATCTTGGCCGCCAAGTTTACGAACGGCTGCAACAACATGGGGTGAAACAGATACATCGAATAGCTCGCGGCGCCAACCAGCAGCACGATCGAGTTGCACGTCGTCGCCCCACTGCGCTCAGCCACCAGGGCGCCCGTTACCACCAGGACAGCCGGAAACCCGTAAGTTACGATTCTGTACTCGCTTGAAGAGACCTGTAAGTAATACTCGATGGAAAGCACGGCCAGGCCTGCTGCAACGAACGCAACGCCGACGGGCAGCCCGAGCTTCCTTCGCTGGGACAAATACCAGTAGCCGAGCCAGCATCCGGCGACGAACTCCAGCACAATGGAATTGGTATAGACACGCAGCGCGAAAGGGCTATCCGGTCCGAACAGCGACCCAGCCGCCACGACAACGAGGAGGACCGCCGAAACAACCGCCACTCTGTCGCGTGTGCTGCGAACCCAGAGGAACGCGCCAAATACCAGGTAAAAGTACATTTCGTAGATCAAGGTCCACCCGAGCGACAGAATGGGCGCCTTCTCCCCGTCCAGCCGCACTTTAGGGTAAAACGCAAACGACGTGACTATGTCGGCCAGGCTATAGTCCTGCAGCCCGTTCGGCCGGAATCCGAGCCCGAACAGGACAATGAGCGCCAGGGTTGCCATCCAGTAGAGAGGGGCAATTCTGATCACCCGTTCACCGTAGAACGCCCAGGCGGAACGTTCTTTTTGCGCGTACGCAAAAACCATCACGAAGCCGGAAATGACGAAGAATATGTCGACGCCCTCCGCACCTATATCGCTGTGGAAATCGGTGCCAAAACGGCGGTTTAACATGGGTCCAAGATGATAAAGTAAAATCGTTATCGCGGCGATGCCTCGCAACGCCTGTAAGTTAGCGACCAATTGAGCCTCCCCGCTCCTCTAAAATATTTCTATTTTTCCACTTTCTGGATCTTTAACGCCCCAAAACGCTAACTTCTTTTACTCTATACTTTGGTGACCGCCTGTCCCATGGGGTTCACCCGAAAAAATGCGATCTTGCCACGCCCATGCCCACCCGGGGGCATTTAGCCAGTCTCGTGGCGTCGCAGGGGTCCGGCTAAAAACAATGAGACGGGATAGGATGGACCATCCGACACAGACGATCCCCCGTTCTAGGAAGCCCTGTCGAAGCGCATCACCGCAAACACGGTCCTGAACAAGATGGCGAGATCGAGCCAGATTGACCAGTTCCGCACATATTGGCTATCCAGCGCCACACGGCTGGGGTAGTCCATGCTGCTTCTGCCGCTTACCTGCCAGAGGCCGGTAACGCCCGGTCTCGTGCGAAGGTATTCCTCCAGATGGTCGCCATAGCGCTGGAGTTCGTCCTTCACGATGGGCCGCGGCCCCACGCAGCTCATGTCGCCACGGATGACGTTGAAGAGCTGGGGAAGTTCGTCGAGGCTCGACTTGCGCAGGATCCACCCGAGGGACGTGACGCGAGGATCGTCCCTGATCTTGTGAGTCTCCTCCCACTCCGCGGTGATCTGGGGATTGGCTTCGAGATATGCTTTGAGAACTTCGTCCGAATTCGCGACCATGGTGCGGAATTTGTAGCAATTGAACGGCTTTCCGCCGAAGCCGACCCGGCTGTGTGAGAACATCGCCGGACCTCCCGTCGTTATCCTGATCAGCAGGGCAACGACGATCATGACCGGCGCGGCCATGACAAGGGCCGAGATTGCCACGACCAGATCCATGAACCGCTTCGAGATGCCTCCCAGGGGAGGGTTCGTCGTTCCTGCCCTAAGCGAGGGCGACAGGTCTGCCAGCACTGCCCCGGCATTGTTGGGCTTGGGCGAGGCAACGACATGCAGGACTGTCGTCCGGCCGTCGTCAGGCTCGGGGAGGAACGGATGAATCCAGATCGTCGCTCCCTTGTGCGGCTGTTTCTCGAAGGCGTCTGTTGTCATTGGACGGTTGCCGGTTCGAAATTGTCCTCGACACTCTTCCAAGGCCGAGGCTTGTGAGCAAGAAAGGCAAAGGAGGTAGCGCAGCGCTCCGGGGCTATCCCCTTATCCCAAGGAATGATCCCCCTACACGCTTTGACGACTTCCGAAGGAGGATTCTCGATACCGGCCTCACGCCTTGCGGCGCTTGGACGTCATCGCGCGGGCCAGGAGCACGCCAAGTATCGGCGTCCTGCTGGCCTGCAGCGTCCTGACAAGTTCCCGCAGTGTTTCGACTTGTGTCCTGCCCCACTCGGCGACGATCACGACGCAGTCCAGGACCGATCCCACAATCAGCTCGTCGGCGCCCGAGGCGAGCGTCGGCAGGTTGACGATCACGATGTCGTAGGCGGCAAACTGGTATGCGGCCAGGTCACTGGCGGTAAGTTCCGCAAGGAGCGCCTTCATCTTGTCTGGCGCCAGCAGATGCTTTTCGTCCACCACCGAACTTGGCAGCATGTCGAACGGCCGTCCCGGGGCGCGGACGATGTTGAGGCGAACGGGATCCTCGCACGGTCTGTCGAAGGCCCGTGACGGGCCGAGCAGACGTGTGGTCATGCTCGCCCGGATGTCGGCGTCGATCACCAGCGTCTTCAGGCCGGACATCGCGTAAAGCGTGGCAAGATTGCTGGCGACGGAACTTTTCGAACTGTCGTTGGAGACAGCGGTCAACCCAAGGAATCTTATCGGATGACTGGTTTCCGCAAGGCTGATTTCCGTTCGTGCCTTCCTGAGGCCGTGGCTGAAGGGGGAATACGGGTATTTCACCACTTCGTCGAGGCGGCCGGAATCCATTCTCCAGCTGGTGGGCGGCACCTCTCCGACGCATTCGACACCCAGATTGTCGCGGATGTGCCGCGGCGACCTTATGGTCCAGTCGAACGTATGCCTGGCAAACGAAATTCCGATACCGAGAATGAGCCCGGTAACTGCCGCCAAGGCCAGAAACAGTTTCGGCCTGGGAGCGCTCGGATAGAGCGGCGCCGTCGCAGCCGTGATCACCCTTGCGTCGGCGACCGGATACGACTGCTGGCTTACCGAGTTGGTGTAGGCCTGGAGGAAGCTTTCGTACATCTTCTGGTAGGTTTCAGCAGTCACCTCAAGCTCTTCGAGCGTCGGCACAGCGCTCGTGCCGCCGCTGGCTTCGTGGCCGACGCTATAGTCGTGCCGCGACCGGAACTCCTGCGCTTTCGCCATGGCCTCGTTCATCTGGGTGCGCAACTGGCCAAGGCGCTGCTCGAGCCACGCGCCGCCTTCCTTCGCGGCGTCGGTCTTGGTTTCGATCTGTTCGCGCACGAAGGCATCGGCCGTGGCGTTCGCAATCCTGGCTGCGCCCTCGGGATCAAAAGAGGTGAAGGATATGTCTATCGCATAGGAAACGCCGACCCTGCGGATGTCGATGCCGTTGCGGAAAATAAACATGCTGCGCCGAGACTTTTGGTAATCGGTCAGCGTCGCAGGCGTTTCAGGCACGCCTAGGCCGAAATGCTCCCAAAGCGAGGTGAACCAGGCGCTTTTCCGGGGCCCGAAAGCGTCAAGCAGGATGGCTCCTATCCTCCTGAATCTCTCCCGAAAAGTCGGAGCCTGCGGACGGTTGAACTCGGGGTCATCGATGAGCTTCAGCTGGTCGATGACCATCGCAGCGATCTTTTCCGACTGCATGACTGCGATCTGGCTTTCCACTTGGGCGGTATCCAATGACAGATTTACTTCACCACCCTCCTGCAGGTGTTGCGGCAATTTCGGCTCGATCAGGATCTGCGCGCTGGCGGTGAAGGTTGGGTCGGTGGTCAAATTGTAGAAGCCGGCCACCAAGAGCGCCGCGGCAAGGCAGGCGATGATGGTGCCAACATAGCACCGCAGAAATCTGGTTATGTCGGAGAGGCCAATGAACTCCTGTTCGACGGAAGCCTGCTGGTCCGTTGTCGAGGGCCATTGATTGGGAAACATGCGGTTCATTCAACGCCTCCGGCAGGCGTGCGCGGAAACCCTGCGCGCACGCCGTCCCCATGCAGGTGGTCCTTGGCATTCGGCCACTGTTTTCATTGAAAGCCGAGGCCCCGCGATCCCAGACTGCCGCGGAAGACTACGCCTGTGCCCCGGAAGGTAAACGCCGCCAATTGGCGTATGCGGCTACGTCCTATGGGAGGGAAGAAGGCGCTGCAATTCTGCTTGAGTCCTGCGCAGGAATGACAGCTGCCGCTGCAGCGAGACCTGCCGTGTGTGTTTCAACATCATATTATGTGTGAGCGTATCGATCCTGACGGAGATAACTTCGAGAGTTTCGCCGTTCTCGAGCGCCTGCACAGAAAACGCGGCGCAGTCCGCCATCGCGTTTTCCGACGGATAGAGTTGCGTCGCCTCCTTCTCGATTTCGACTTGCGTGGCCTGAAGAAGGCGAACCAGCCGGCCAAGGCGCCTTTCATCGACATATTCGCGCGACGGGGACCTCAATGCGGGAAGCGGCATTTTGCGGCCCAATCCTTAACGTGAGCGCCCGAATGGAACGCATGTGCCAGAATACAAAACGCTCTCGCCTCTACGAGACATCCTTTCGGCGGCCGATTGGCATCTCCTATTGGATGAGGGGAGCGTATCTGGGTGTCAGGACTGCCCGAATTCCTGACGAGGCCGGCGCCCCACAGCATGCTAAAACCCTCCCTCGTGAGCGATTTCGGAGCGGAAGGTGTCCTTTACAAACTCAATTGCATCACGACGCGGCGTCGGGCCGGCCGCCGCGCTGGATGGTAGTGGACGTGACTTGGGCAGCCATTTGATCGCTGCCTGGCGCCCAATCGCCGGGCTGTTCCTTGGCGGCCTGGTCCAGGAGTGTCGGCATGGCTTTTCGCAGTCTGCCTGCCTCACGCCGCTGCTGCCAGCTCCTCGCCGGGGCCACAGTGACAGCCTCGTCGGAGAAGCCTATGATCCGGCTCTGGTGCGCTGCTCCGTCCAAAGGGCGCCACGACATGGTTGATGCTCTCGACCTGCAGTTGCGCCAAGATCCAAAGGTCGAGCCAGTAGTTAGAGATTTCTGAGAAGGGAACTCGAATATGGCATCCGAGCTGGTGTGTTTTGTCATGAGCGGGGGCGTGGGCTCACGCCTCTGGCCGCTTTCGCGCGAAGACAATCCAAAGCAATTCCACGACCTTTCGGGCGACGGTTCAATGCTCGCAAAGACTGTCCGGCGGCTCAAGGCGCGGCCCGACAATCAGACCCCAATCTACCTGATCGCTTCCGAACGACATGCCGATCGTGTTATCTCTGACATTGCTTCGCTCGGCCTGAACGGCGGTAAACCGATCTTCGAGCCTGTCGGTCGCAATACCGCCGCAGCCGTCGCCATAGCCACCCTGCAGACAATCTCGGAACATGGCAGCGATGCACTTGTGCTCGTGGTTCCCTCCGATCATGAAATATCGACCGACGCGCAATTCTGGGAGACCGTCGAGTCGGGCGTTCATGCCGCCGAGTCAGGGAGCATCATCGTGTTCGGCATCAAGCCAACGCATGCGGAAACTGGATACGGCTACATCGAGGTTGCAGCAACTGACGACCGCGTGGCTGCAGTTTCGCGCTTCGTCGAAAAGCCCAACGCAGAGACAGCGCGCAACTACGTATCGTCAGGACGATTCTACTGGAATGCCGGCATTTTCCTGTTTCGTGCCGACACCATGCGCCGGGCATTTCTCGAGTTCCAGCCGGACATCTGGGAAACTGCAGAACGGGCCTACAAGACTGCACGAACGGACCTCTCGGGTATCTGTCTCCCCCAGGGTTTCTACTCGGCCGTCCCCTCCACCTCGATAGACTATGCCGTCATGGAGCATGCACGCGATATTGCCATGGTTACGGCTTCCTTCCGCTGGAACGACCTTGGGTCGTGGCAATCGCTGCTCGAAGCCAGCCCGACAGACGGCAATGGCAATGTCGTGATGGGCGACATCGTCGCCATGGACTGCGACAGCTCCTACCTTAGAAGCCAAGGAAGGCTGCTGACCGTCATCGGCATGAAGGGGGTTGCGGTAGTAGCGACACCGGACGCGGTGTTCGTCGCCCCTGTCAGCCACAGCCAGAACGTGAAGAAGGTCGTCGAGCAATTGGAAAAGAGCGGACGGCTTGAGACGAAGTACACGCCCTCGGGAGACCGGGTCATCATCAACGGTTCCTGGCGCAAGCGCGTCGAACATTGGCTCTTCAACGAAACCCTGCCGCTTTGGTCCACCGTAGGGGTCGATGATGTGAACGGCGGCTTTCACGAGGCGCTCGGTTTCGACACAAGGCCGCTGGGGAAGCCCAAGCGCATGCGCACCATGGCTCGCCAGATCTACGCCTTCGCGGTGGCCAAGGAACGCGGCTGGGCCGGACCAGCCGACGAGCTGATCGACCACGGCATCGACTTCATTGCCAAATATGGCCGTACCACCCGTGGCGGCTGGGTGCGCACCCTTAATGTCAATGGCAGCGTGGCTGACCCTGCGGAGGACGCATACGATCATTCCTGCGTACTCCTGGCACTTTGCCATGCGCATCGATGCGGCCATCGCGAGGCCTTGCGACTGGCACAAGAGACATTTCATTTCATCGACGCGCATCTCGAAGACGACCGTCTGAACGGCTTCCTGGAAACCTCGGGCTCGAACGGGATGCGGTTTTCGAACCCGCACATGCACATGCTGGAGGCTTTCCTTGCGTGGCATGACGTTAGTGGCGACCGCACCTATCTGCGCCGGGCGGCTCGCGTGGTAGATCTCTTCAGATGCCATTTCTTCGACCAGGAGAGCTGGACGGTGGGGGAAAATTTCGACGTCGACTGGCTACCTTTGCCTGGAGAAAAAGGCCTGTCGACCGAACCGGGCCACCATTTCGAATGGGCCTCGCTTCTCATCGATTTCGCTCAAAAAAGCGGACAAAAGGACTTGGCCAGTTATGCACGGAAGCTCTATTCGTCCGCGATCGCCAGCGGATTGAATCGGGCTACGGGTCTGGCTTACGCGGCTGTGTCGCGGCAGGGAATGCCAATCGACCGGCTCTCCCGCAGTTGGCCCCAATGCGAGGCCATCAAGGCAGCCATAGCCTTGGACGGCATAGGCGGGCCTGATTTGAAACCAGAGATAGAGGCCCGTGTCGCCCGCCTCTTTCGATGGCATATCGATCCCGCCCCCCTTGGCTTGTGGATCGACAGAATTGACGAGCGCGGAAGATCACAGGCAACGGAGGTTCCCGCCAGCATTTTCTACCACTTGGTGACGGCCTTGATGCAGTATTTGGACAAGACCGAAGGGCAGATCGAATCTTTCCCGATGCCGGCTTTGGGCCTGGACAAGAGCGTCGCCGCGCGGGCTCTGGGCTAAGCCTCACGGTCGGCCCCACACTATTCATCCGGCTGGGTACGGAAGAATTCGACGGCGTGGCAGGCCAGCGATGTACGCGCCCGATCGAAGGTGGCGAGACCCGTCGCGGACGGCAAGCGGTGACCCCGTGAGCTGGGAAGTGACCATGGTTTCTCTGATAAAGGACTTGTCGCCGTTCTCCGATGCGACGTCTCAGCGGCGACGGCGGTATCGTGGTGTCCCAAGGTGGAAGGGCAAGCTACGGCTAATTCGGTATGCCTGCCTCTGTGTCGTGGCTCCAAACCGGGATAGCATGCTTACAATATGTCTAAAGGGACACAGATTGAGCTTTTCCAATCTCGTTTGCCGCCGCGGATCGCGATTAAAATCGCCAAGGCGAGGTGATGTGAGTCCAAACACCCTTCTTGTCCGGACAGTTGAGAAGCATACTATGGCAAAAAAGAAATCGCGTACTAGGCCCAGCAGTGATCTCTTGAAATTGCTGGCCACCAGGCCTCGAGCTGTTGCCCTTGCCGCGTTGCACGTAAGTGAATCGGTGCTGCTTGAACTTGAGGCATCGGAATTGTTGTCGGCAAGACAGATAAGAGGGTTGCTCAAGGACGCATCAAATACCTTGCGGAATGCCGCCGGCCAAGTGGACAATCGCAGCAGCTTCATCGCCGCCGAAATAGTCGATTCCATGCAAGAAACTTTCACAAGAAATAAAAGCTAGCTGCGGGGTTGCGACGTACAACGCTTGCTTTCGCATGCTGGTAGCTGCGACGTCGCACAGGTACCCATCACGCCAAATTTAATGTACATTCGATCCGTTGGGGATAGAAAGGAAGACATCGGGCGGGATTATAGATGTTGTACGCTTCACAGTCTTTGGGCGGGAATGAAAAGCGGTCATCGTATATCAGGCTTGCCGACGAAGATTCGGCGCTCATGAAGACGCTGGGGTTCACACCGAAGCGTTATCCACCCGAGACGGTCATTTTCAGCCAGGGTGAGGACAATGATCGCGTATTCATAGTCGAGTCGGGCTGGGGTTGCCTGTCGCACGAACTTGCAGGGGGGCAGCGACAGATCCTTGATTTTGCCTTGAAAGGCGATCTCGTCCTGTCCCGGTCGAGCGGGGGTGGCGCGCTTGAAACGTTTGTTGCTCGAACCGAACTGAACGTCTTGGTAGCCTCGACCAAGACATTTACGCTCGCAGCCATGAAATCCCCCCATCTTTTCTCCCTGGTCGTCGCGGCTCTTGGGCACAAGGGGGCCGTCATCGCTGAACATCTCACCAATGTTGGTCGACGCAGTGCCCTGGCGCGGACCGCACATCTGTTCCTCGAATTGAGGACGCGCCTGGAACACATAGGCTTCGTCACCCGCGATAGCTATGAATGCCCTCTGACCCAGTACGATCTCGCGGACGCCCTCGGCCTCACTCCGATTCATGTCAACAGGATGCTGCGCGAACTGCGCGAGCGTAAATTTCTCGAATTCCGGCAAGGCCGTGTTCGCGTGCTCGATCTACGAGGCATGACGGAATATGCGGGTTTCGAATGCAGCTATATAAACAGTTGACATCTGTATGTAGGAGCAACTTGGCATCCAGATGCCTCCTGAGCGAGGGGCGCATTGCCGTCCGGCAGCAAGGCGGGCAAAGGGCTGGCTCTGCACGGCCATTGGGCGCCGGCTGACCCTTCCCAGGGATTCCGCCGGGCCGGCTCCCCGCACCCCTTGCGTGTTCGACCGCCCATCCTTCCGCGGCGCCGGCGCCTGGGTGATTTCCATCTCCCTTTAGCTGCTAGCCTGCAAACCCTCATCGTAGCCCTTTGAGGCAAACGTTGGGTGTCCGCCACCAAAGCATGGCGCAGCGCCGATGCCTCCGGCGCGCGGCACGCTCATCGCGGGGCTGTCAAATCCACATGCAAGCAGCTTTTGTAGCGCGAGCTACATCCCCTCATTGGACACGAGCTGGAATGGCCGGCGCGGTCTGGGATGTTGGGATGCGGGCCGCACCGGCCATCGCGGTCGGGGGGCCTCCCGCAAGGCTTGGTATATCTTATATTAGCTACAGCGCAATTAAGCCTATCGGACGACCACCACCATCGCCGGGACCGGGAGGGATCGAGTGCAAACCGAGCATTGCGGACTTGCTGTTCAGACCTGTTGGAGAGCGGAACGCAGAGGCTGAAGGACGGCATGCTAGAGCAGCGCCGGGAATGCCGACTGCGGCGACTCGATACAGCACGATCCCTCCCGTCGCGGCAGCGAGCTGGAGCCGTCCGGAGCGGGAGGTCGGCAGGGCTCGTCGGCGGCCCTAGCCCTTTCGTCATGCGTTAGATGGTGCCGTCATACCGCCATATAGCGACGCTGGAGTAGAGAGAATGGGGATGGCGCAAGATTGCCGTCCCAGGGTCGGCGTCGTGCTCGACTTAGAGGAACTCGCAGGCAATGTGTCCCTACCATCTGAATGTTCTTTTGGCCGCCAAGTCAGCATATATCCGGGCGCGATCGCCATTGTGCTTCTCGACGAGCGCCTGCGCTTCTTGCCTGCTGAGCTTTCCGAGCTTCATCAGAAACTCGAATTCGTGCTTCGGTACGGATGATATCAGGCGTTCGACTTTGGCTCTTTTGGTCTCGTCTGCGGACATAGCGATGCTGAACTTACTTTAGGGCTGCACTCAATGACGCTAAGCACAAGTGCCAAGGAAACGCCAAAGGCCAGGTTGAGCAATATGTTGTTTCTTGGTACATCAGGTTTCCTCGAATACCAATGCGCTTTATCTCAGACCCGGCGACTCAATGTCCCCCGATGCCGATGGCTCCAATCCGCCAAGCAGATCGTCTGTTCATCGTTCCGCACGACATTTCTGGTATCGCTAAACAATTTTACTGTCAGGCAGAATGTTCCCTCTAGTGCGGGTTCGAGACCCAGGTAACCGGATTCGCCCCCAGAAGCTGTTTTGCAGGCAAGGGAAAGAAACGCAACGACGACGGGCTTTGAGCGCGCGATCTGCTACCCTTTTCCATAGGCGACATTTGCGTCGCCTCCGTGACGATCAGGCCCGCCGATGCACGCTGGCTGGATCGTGTCCCGAACGTGGTGTAGCTGTCGGTCGCCGTGCTCTCCGGCATTGGCCGGGCTGGTCTGCGCCACGGCTGGAAAGAAAATGCCACCGCCAACCAGGCTGGCTGACGCCGCGCCTGTACGCAGTCGTGGGCCTGTCACCGAACAGCAGGAGCTTCAATCTGGGCCCCGCCAGCAGCGCTCATCAGTCGCTTCCTGGCCGAACCGTTTCAACATGCAGTGTGCCTGCAGGCGACGGTTGAAGCAGCTCCGCTTCGGTCTTGGTAAGGTAGATCCAGTGCGCCCAGTCATGCGGGCTCAACACGACGATCTGCCGGTCGTGATAGGGCCCAACGTCTGGTCCGGGACCGGTTGTCAGCATCGTGAAGGCCGCTGGCGCTCCGCCCTGCCCTTCCCGCCAGATGCCGGCGATCGCCATGAACGGCTCATCATTCATTGTGAAGCGATGTTTGGCCTTCGGATATTTCTTGCCCGTGAACTCGAAGAATGCCGAGGCCGGAATGAGGCAGCGGTTGCTATTGGCAAAGCTTCGGCCTTCGGAGCGGAAATTGAAAACCGGTCCGCCGCGCGGGCTCGATGGCGGGAAGCCAAAGTTCATAGGCACCAGTTCGATGCCATTGCCCGCGGCGCGCATCACCGGGCCGACATCGTTGATCTTGATGTCGTCGGCCTCGGGCAGATCGCCTTCGCTCTGCCCGGTAGGCATCCCGAGTTCGAGCCTCTGCATCATCTTGCAGTATTCAGCCCACAGAATGTGTTGCTCGTAGTCGTTGCACATAGTGTCTGATCCAGCTTGCGCGATTAGGATACGACCCTACACCCCTCCGGCAAACCCGATGCCAGCTGGTATCCTGTCACTGAACTGTGGCGAAAAGGCCCGCTACAGTTGACGCTATGATAGGCGTGACTCAGGGCCACCTGCTTTTACAGCAACATCTGTGGATGGCTGCCATGGCGTCAGTTCCCGGTTCGGGTCTCGCGGATCCTGGCATAATGGCGCGACGCCTTGGCGCGGTTGCCGCAGTCTCCCATGGAACACCAACGACGGTTTTGCGCCCGGCTCTCATCGATGAACAACCAGCCGCAGCCGCGATCGTCGGCACATTGCTTGACCCGTCCTGCCCGCGGGCCGGTCATGAGTTCAGCCGCGGAGATGGCGATCGGCGTGCAAAAATCGAGTTCATTTGGATGCGAGCCGTTCCAGCCGAATTTCCCGGCACGCCATTCCAGCAAAGCGGCTGGCCTGTGATGCAGAAAACGATTGAATGCCTGGACGTGGTCGGCAACGGGACTGACATTTCTGATCTGTGCCACCAGGAGTGCATAGATCGTCTCGCGCAGCGCTATGGCGCTTGCATATGCGGTTTGGGCCCCTTGAAAGTGCCCTCCCCTCCCCCGCGTGAGTTCAGCAGAATCGTTGGAAATGCGCACGCCGTTTTCATCAAGCCAATCCAGCAGTGCCGCGGGCGTGGGAAGCCGCTCCTCAGTGGCTTGCCGCAGGCGCCAGGCGACCGTGTTGACAAAGCGGATCGCTAGATCCTCCTTCGCGACATCGGTCGGCTGCCGCTTTTTCAGGTTGTGCGGGGAACCCAAGCGCGATCTCCGAATTCTAACCTCATAAGAGGTTTTACGCCTATGAAGCTCCCCAGCGCAAGCTTTCTCCTGATAGCTGCCTTCGGCGCCATCTACTTCATCTGGGGCTCGACTTACCTGGCCTTGGCGCTGGCCCTGCAATCACTGCCGCCATTCCTGCTGATCGCGGCGCGCTGCCTGGTCGGTGGTCTGATCCTTTTCATCTTTGCCGCAGCATCCGGTGCGAAGCCTCCGTCAAGGAGGTCCCTGCTATACGGCGTCATATGCGGATTACTTTTCTTCGTCGGATGCCACGGCATCCTTGCCAACGTTCAGCAGCGTGTTCCAACAGGCCTGGCCGCAATCATGCTGGCGACCATTCCTTTGTGGATTGCGGCGCTTCAGACAGGCCTCCGACGTCCCGATCGGCCAAGCCCCTTGTCACTGACCTTTCTCGTCCCCGGTGTCGTTGGCGTTGCGCTGATAGCCTGGGAAGAAGGCGGTGGCGGAATCGGGGCGGTGCACTTCATCGACATTTTCTTGCTGCTTGGCGCGTCCCTGTCCTGGAGCGTCGGAACGGTGGTATCCGAACAGTCCCCAACGTCCAGCAGCCCATTGGTGATGTTTATCATCGAATTGTGGGCTGGCGCCGCTGCCTTGGCGGTTGTCGGTGCCGCCAAGGGCGAAGTGAGCCTTGTTCACCCCTCCTCGATCACGGCGTTGTCGGTCGCTGGGTGGGCATACCTCACCGTTGCCGGAACGGTGATCGCCTTTGCCGCCTACATCTGGCTGCTCCGCAAAGTCACGCCGACCTTCGTAGCGACCTATACCTTCGTCAACCCCATCATCGCTGTGTTGCTCGGCTGGGCCTTTCTTGCGGAGGTTCCGTCGATATGGATGGCGAGTGGCGCGCTCCTCGTGATCCTTTCCGTGAGCGGCCTGCTTTTCACAAGCTCCGCTCGACGCTCGAGGAGACCAAACAATGCCCGGACCGAATATGCCGTCGACTAGCGGCTCTTCCGATTGAGGCTCGGCATCACAGCGCCAGTGTCTTGTAAGCTGGCTGCTCAGAGCCGAGAACGCGAACGCGGGCCAGAGGCCCTGGATGAGGCCAATGACTCGAGCAGCAACAGCTTGTCCTGGGCATCGCAGATGACAGGGTTAAGGAGGCACAAGGAAGCCATCACCAGGTCCTATATCGTCTACGAGCCGGTAATCGCATTTGGTCACTACAACGCAATTTAACCTGCGCGATGCGCTGGCTTATGACACGGCGGGGCTGGCGCTCATGACCGTCTCAGCAGCCGTCGCCCTGGCAGCAGCCGCTTGTCGCCAGCGGCGCGCCTGGCATAGAATGGCCGTCCGGCACGCGTTCGCGCTGCGTTATGCCAGGCGCTTGGGCCAGTCAGCCGTGAACTTGCAGGGCTGCTGCTGATCAACACGCCTGGCCGCCAGGTCATGGGTGCGGCTGACTGACACCAAGGCCCCGGCCCCATGCACAGATATCTCGCCCCCGGGGTCGAATGACTCCCGTTTTCCCGCCGCTGCAGCGACAGTGGTGGCAACTTTACTGTTTGTACTTTACTGCAGTAAATTTCCACAAAAACCTAAATCGAAACAGCGTGGTAGCTCTCTCCAGCAGACGTTTTTACCGGCGTGTTGACCGCTCGGGCCGTTAACCTCCTGTTAACCCAAAAGCTCTTGCTCGGGATGGCGAATCGGAGCTTAATGGCGGTTGTTGGTCTGTTTCCCACCAAAAAGCGCCAATTCAGGTTTCCGGAAGTATGAACATCGCGATGCGGTTGCCCAGCTTTGAGTTTGACGACAAGATCCTCGAGCACGGGGCGGAGATATCGCGTCGGCTCAATCAGCTGCGCATGGAGAAGTTTCCTCCGAACGCCACGAAGACCCTGCGCACCTTCTCCATGGCCGAGGTAGCGCACTATCTTGGTGTGTCGCAAAACAATCTGAAGCGCCTCCATCTCGAAGGCAAGGGGCCCCTGCCCGAACAAGCGCAGTCGGGTCGACGCTCTTATACGGCGGACCAGATGCTGGAGCTTCGCCATTTCCTCGACCAGCATGGCAGGACGGAGGTTAAGAAATACGTCCCGCACCGCAAGCCTGGAGATAAGCTGCAGGTCATCGCGGTGGTCAATTTCAAGGGAGGAAGCGGTAAGACCACGACCGCGGCTCACCTCGCCCAGCACCTGGCACTTACCGGCCATCGCGTGCTTGCCATCGATCTCGATCCGCAAGCGTCTTTGTCGGCACTCCACGGCTTCCAGCCGGAACTCGACCGGAACCTCTCGCTCTATGAGGCGATCCGCTATGATGCGGAGCGTAGGTCCATAGCCGACGTCATCGTCCCGACGAATTTCCCCGGCCTCGACATTGTTCCTGCAAATCTCGAACTTCAGGAGTATGAGTACGATACGCCGTTGGCAATGCAGGACAAATCATCCAATGCCGGCCGCCAGTTCTTCTTGCGCATAGCCAGGGCCTTGAGCGACGTCGACGATCGCTATGACGTCGTCGTCGTCGACTGTCCTCCGCAGCTCGGCTATCTGACCTTGACCGCCATGTCGGCAGCGACGTCGGTGCTGATTACGGTTCATCCGCAAATGCTCGATCTCATGTCCATGAGCCAGTTTCTGCTGATGCTCGGCGGCATCCTAAAAACCATCAAGGGAGCCGGAGCCGAGATCCAACTCGACTGGTTCAGGTATCTGATCACCCGTTACGAGCCCACCGACATTCCGCAGGCCCAGATGGTAGGCTTCATGCAATCGATGCTGGCCGGCCAGATCCTTGAGCATCCGATGCTGAAGTCGACTGCCATATCGGACGCCGGGCTGACCAAGCAGACGCTCTACGAGGTCGAGAAATCTTCGTTCACGCGCACGACCTACGATCGGGCGATGGAATCGCTTGATGCGGTCAATTCCGAAATCGTCTCGCTCGTCCATCGCGCGTGGGGGAGGGCGTGATGGCGATGAATTTTACTGCAGTAAAAACGCAGATTTTTGTCCACAAAATCAGACTAGTAGCTGATTTGAGGAGGGGCTGAATGGCGCGCAAGGACATTTTCGATAGCGTGATGGGGTCCGCTGCGGTGGAGCAGACCAGGGATGTGTCGAGCTACGCTGTTCGCGGCGCGTCGCGATCCATCATGCAGTCCTTTGAAGAGCTGTCGAAAAGCTCGGTTGTCGATCTCGACCCAGAGCTGGTGGACACCTCGTTTGTGTCGGACCGGATTGGCGAGGATGAGCAGGAATTCTCCGAGTTGGCGCGGGCGATCCAGGAGCGCGGACAGGATTCGCCCATTCTGGTCAGGCCGCATCCGGCTTCCCCCGGGCGCTACCAGACAGTGTTCGGGCATCGGCGCGTCAGGGTCGCACGTGCGTTGGGGCGCCCAGTGCGAGCCGTTGTCAAGCAAATGGACGATCGCGATCACGTCGTCGCCCAGGGCCAGGAGAATGCGGCTCGCGCCAACCTGTCCTTTGTCGAGCGGACGCTGTTTGCCGAGCGCCTGCTCAAGCAGGGCTATTCGGCCGATATCGTTAAATCGGCCTTGACGCTCGACGATACGACCTTCTCCAAGATGCGGTCCGTGTCGAGCAACGTCTCCGAATCCGTCATCATGGCCATCGGGGCGGCCAAGGGGATCGGCCGTGACCGCTGGTGGCAGTTGGCCAAGCTCATGGAGCATCCGGCCAATGCCGCCAGGGCGCAGGCGCATGTCCAGTCCGCCCAGTTCCAGCAAGCCGGCAGCGATGCGCGGTTCCAGGCCCTTTATGAACTGCTGGCGGCAACCGTCCACGGTGCGAAATCGACGCCGACGAGGGCCGTGGAAAGGGCCTGGGCGACAAAAGACAATTCCGTAAAGGCAAGGATCACCGATACCGGGAAGGTTTTCACCCTGGCTTTTAAATCCAGAGAGGCATCGGCGTTCGGTGCTTTCATTACCGGCAGGCTCGAGGAACTGTTCGAGGCGTTCCGAGAGACGGAATCCAGGAAGACAACAGGAGACTGAACCGCAAAAGAAAAAGGCCCCCGAACGTCACCGTCACGGAAGCCCTTCTCAGGTCTGTAGCAAGCCGAGAATCGCAAATCCGCGAATCACTGTCAAGTGCTATTAGGCGTCGTTTGGCGAGCAGATTTCTTTTGTCTGACTAGAGGCAAAGGGAAAATGGTTACGCATATCTCAACGACGCCATTTGGGCGGCGGCCACTGACGCTTGCTCAGATGGCAAGCCAGGCAGGTGCAAAGGCGATCGACCGAACGGCGGCTGTGCCCAAATGGCAGGCCTTTCGAGACATCACAGAGGCCAGGGACGCCATAGGCGCGACCGATCGTTCGCTGGCGATCCTCAATGCGCTGCTGTCGTTTCACCGCGAGGACGATCTTTCCGGGGAGGGGGGCCTGGTCGTGTTCCCCTCCAATGAGCAGCTGATCCGGCGTGCCAACGGCATGTCGCCGGCGACGCTTAGGCGCCACCTGTCCGTCCTTGTGACGTGTGGCTTGGTGATCCGTCGTGACAGCCCGAATGGCAAACGCTTTGCTCGCAAGGGGGAGGGCGGGCAGATCGAGCAGGCCTATGGCTTCGACCTTGCGCCAATCGTGGCTCGTGCCGAGGAATTCAAGCAGTTGGCGGCCGCCGTGCAAGCCGAGCGGAAGGCCTACAGGCTGGTCAAGGAGCGTCTCACCATCTGCCGGCGCGACATCGTCAAGATGATCGATGCAGGGCTCAATGAACAGGTTCCGTGTGATTGGCGCCGGTTTCAGAAGCGGTATGAGGCGGCGGCCGCTCGATTGCCGCGGACAGCCTCACGCCAGTTGCTGGAGTCGGTTGCCGACGAGTTGGAGGACATCTGGGCCGAAGTGCATCAGCTGCTGGAAACATTCGTTAAATCACAAGATATGAACGCCAATGAGTCCCATTCCGAGCGCCACATACAGAATTCAAACCCAGACTCTCATTCTAACGATGAAACTGAAGATCGCCAGGAAAACGAGAAAGAAGCGAGCGGCAGTGCCGGGTCCGACAACAATGTTCACAGCCTGCCCAAACGGGAGTTGCCTCTGGGAATGGTGCTGGACGCATGTCCGGAAATCCTAAACATGGGCCGCGGCGCCCAGATTCGATCCTGGCGTGACTTTGTTGCGGCGGCCGAACTTGCCCGGCCCCATATGGGGGTCAGCCCCAGCGCATGGCAGGAGGCGGTCCAGGTGATGGGGCCTGAAAACGCGGCTATCACGATAGCTGCGATGCTGCAGCGAACCGACCAGATCAACAGTCGGGGCGGCTATCTCAGGAACCTGACGGAGCGGGCTCGCAACGGCCAGTTTTCGGTGTGGCCGATGGTCATGGCGCTGCTGCGTGCAAGGCTTGATGCAAAGACCAGCCAGAACGCCGGCAAGCCGCTCTGGAAGGACAGCGCGCATCAGGATGGGCCGGCCAGCGGCCCAAGATCCGCTGAGATCAGCGAGGCACTGCGGCTCAGCATGAAACGGAAAGGCTGGGATTGATTGGGGAGGGACGGGCCTGGTCGTTGATCAATCCCGCTCAAGGCCAAGCTGTTTAGCCGGTGTACTGGGTCACGTGCTGTCACGTCGTAAGTCGAGGCAGGGGAATGCTCTTGATCAGCCGCGAGCGGGCCATCCAACAGCCTCGTCGGTGGTCGCCTCGGTTGCGAGACTTGATGCTAACGGTAAAGTGCCTTATGTTTTGCCTAGTATTTGTGACGTCTGATATGACAGGATGTAAGCTGTGGGCCACGCACTCAGAAAAATCGCCCCGAATGAACCGTTGGTTTTGCTTTATATGGATCCGGCCGGGAACATTGCTGTCGACCAGGTGGCGGATGGCTTTGGAATGTCCAAGGGCCAATTGGCCGAGACGGCCGGCCTTGCTCGCGAGACCCTTTATCGATTGGAGCGCAGCCGCGCCGCCAAAACACAGGGGCGACTTCGTGAGATGCTTGAGATCATCAGCCGCGTGACGGATTGGGCGGGGGGAAAGGACCAGGCGATGGCGTGGTATCGAGCCCAGCCGCTTGCGGCATTCGGAGGGCGCACCGCCGAAGCGCTCGTGAAAGAGGGCAAGGCTGGTGCCGTTCGTGACTATCTCGATCACATGGCGCTTGGCGGCTTTGCTTGAGGTTCGTTGGAACCTGCTACAGGGCACATGATCCGCGTTGGGCTTTCAAACCGACTTCCGGTGAGGGAGCCGCGATCAGGGGTGCGCGCTTTAATCCCAAAGGTGTGCCCGCACTCTACCTGGCCCTGACCATCATGACGGCGGTCAAGGAAGCCAATCAGGGCTTCGCGCATCGGATCGATCCGTGCGTGCTGTGTTCCTACGAGGTTGATTGCGAGGCCATTGTGGACCTGACAACGGGGAAGGGGAGGGGAGAAGCGTCCGTCACGCTCGACGAGGTGTCGTGCGCCTGGGCGACGGCGCTCAGCAACGGGGAACGCCCGGCTTCATGGGATGTCCATGACCGCCTGCGTTCTCGAGGCATTGCCGGCATTCTGGTGCCAAGCTTTGCGCCGGGCGCCGAGGCAGAAGATTGCAATCTCGTGCTTTGGGATTGGGGGCCAGATCTGCCGCACAAGGTGACGGTATTCGATCCGAGCGGACGGTTGCCGAAAGACCAGCTATCCTGGCTATGACGGCCCTTTAACGAGTTTGGCGGCTTGCGGCGCCAACTCAAACCAGATCGTCATCTGGTCTTTCTGGACATCTGGTTCGGGGCAGGGGAGGGCGCTTTTCCTGCTACAACCCACTACCTTTGGTGAGATTGACGCGGAACCGATCGCGACGGCGCTGGTATTTGCGGGTCATTTCAGCCGAGGTGTGGCCGAGCTGCTTTTGCACATGGCGCTCGTCGACCTCGGCTGAGGAGGCCAGACCGGCTCGCAGCGAATGTCCCGAAAACCTTTGGCCGCGTTCGCCTTCCGGCAGATCACCCCGCACGCCGGCAGCAAGTGCCGCGCGCTTGACCAGCCGTGCCACCTCCTGGTCGTTGAGCCGCTCGGCGCCGACCGCCTTGCCTTGGGCGGTGACACGGCGAAACAGCGGCCCATAGCCTATTCGTGCCAGTCTCAGCCACGCCTCCAGGGCCACGATAGGGCAGGTGGCGTCCGCCGAACCGCGGCCAATCTCAACTTCGCGCCAACCGGTCTTGCCGCGCAGCGTGACCAGGACGCCTTTGCCAGGGAAGAATTCGATCCAGCCACGACCGTCTTCGGTCTGGTCACGGGCCACGTCGAGCCCGACGATCTCCGAGCGGCGAAGTCCGCCCGCAAAGCCAAGCAGCAGCATGGCGCGGTCGCGCAAGCCGCGCAGCGTGCCTCGATCGAGCGTCTCCAGCATGGCAATGAGATCTTCGGGGAGAATGGCCTCCTTCTGCACAGGTGGCTTGGCGTGGCTGTTGCGAATGCCGGCCAGCACAGTGGCGATATGCCGGTCTTTTCTGTCCAGCGGCTGACCGCGCTGGGCATAATTCCAGGTCAGCGAGGACAGACGCCGTTCAATCGTCGCAACGGTTTTTTTATCCCCTCCAGACCCAGAAGCCAGCGCCGTGATGTAGAGCCCGACCATCTGCGGATCCGGCGGCATCGGGTCAAAATATTGCCGGCGGCACCAGGCGCCAAAGTGCTTCCAGTCTGCAGCGTAGGCGCGGCGAGTGTTGGCCGAGCTCGCCGCCTCGACATAGTCACGGGCGCGCCCAGCAAGCGCCTCGAGATGCGCCGGCAGGCGCGGATTGGCGACGTCCGGAAGAGGGGAGGGAGCTTCGGCCGGCGGTTCTTCCGGCGTTGTCCCCATCGCCAGGACGACGTCGATGATGTCGGGCAAGTCGTCGGCGCGGGGCGCGTCGGGCTCCACCGACAGCCTCGCGGACGAAACATCGTCCTGCGCTGCCGTGCTGTGGGACGGTGCGGAGGGTGGCGCGACGTGATTTTCGGGGTTTTGATCGACGAGAGAGGCCATTCGCTCTATAGAGAGCAAAACGAACGATAAGGCAACATTATCATTCGTTTTATCCTTCCGACAGGCTGTGCGTTTTGACGCGAAAATCATGGCGAAAAGCGCACGCGCGCTTTACCCTCAAAAGCCATGATTCGTCTCGATCCCACGACCGCCAGTCCCACCGCCCCGCGGGCCGTGCCGGCCTGGGCGCTCGCCGCCGGCGGCGCGCCGAGCGACGCCGACGCCGCCTTCCAGGCCGGCGCCGCCCTGAGTGCGCTCGACAGCCTTGCCCAGGCGCAGCCTGCCTGGGCCGGCGCCTGGCGCCAGCGACTGGCGCTCAAATGCGCCGTCGCCAGCATGCGGCTCGCCGGCCGTTCAGAGGACGGGGCCGCCTTGCGCGACGCCTGGTACCTGCGCTCGGCCGGTGCCGATCCTGGTCCCGCCGGCGCGATCTTCGCCGCCTGGCGGCGGTTGTCCGTCCAGCCGCCTGTCGCCGACTCCGATCGGCTCGAAAAGATCGTCGACCAGCTTGGACTCCATTGGGACGGCGCCTCTCTCGCTGACCTCTGCCCGGCGATCGACGAAGCAGCGAGGTCGCCGCGACCGGCCCCGTTCGCCGCGGCGGCAATCGCCGGACACGTGATCGCCATGCGGCCCGACTCCGAGATTTTTGCCTGGTGGCTCGCCGACCTTGTGCTGGCGCAAAGCCTCCGCTGGCCGCGGCCACTGCCGCTGCTGATGGCGCAGGTTTTTGCTCCGGCCCTCCGCGCCGCGGGCGGCGTCGGTAAGCGCGTCCGGCTCGAGGAACAAGGATACGAGCGCGCGGTTTGCGTGGCGCTGGCGCAGGCGGCGACCGACGCCTGCCGGCTCGCCGCCGAGCTGTCGCGCCGCGCCGAAAAGCTCCTGGCGGTAGCACCAAAGCTGCGCGCGAAAGGCGCCGGCGACGTGATTTTTTTGCTGCTCAACGAGGACGCCGTTTCCGGATCGCTGACAACCAAAACCCTGTCGCGTTTTGCGGCGCGACGCCTGTTCGACCGGCTGCAGCAATTGGATGCCGTGCGCGAGCTGTCGGGCCGCCAAACCTTTCGGCTGTTTGGGCTCTAGCGATGAGCGAAGCCGCTGCCCGCCGCAAGCCGAACGACCAGCCGGCGCTGCTCGATACCGAATTGGACCACCTGCCGCCGGAATTGCGCTGGCGCGAGTGGATGGGCCGGGTGGAGGCGGTGATCTTTGCGGCAAATGAGCCGGTGCCGCGCGAGGTGCTGGCGCGCGTCGTCGGCAAAAGCTGCAATCTCGACCTGGTCATCGACGACATTCGCGCCGAGCTCGCCGGCCGCCCCTACGAGTTGGTGTCGGTCGCTGGCGGCTGGCAGCACCGGACCAAGAAGGTTTTTGCCGACGTCATCCGCTCCGCCTTTGGCAGCGCAACGGGCGAGGGGGCAAAAGAGCTGACTCAGGCGGAGGCGCTCGTGCTGATGTGCATTGCCTATTTCCAGCCGATCACGCGCGGCGAGCTGTCTTCCTTTTTCGGCAAGGAGGTGTCGCGCGACCTGATCGCCGTTCTGCGCGGGCAGGACCTCATCGCCTCGGGGCCGCGCAGCCCGCAGCCGGGCGCGCCCTACACCTATGTGACGACGAAAACGTTCCTGTCGCAGTTCGGGCTCGACACGCTGCGCCAGCTGCCGGATTTCGAGGCGCTCGAGGATGCTGGGCTGCTGTCGAAGGAGAAGCTGCTGGCCGGGGATCTTGCGCATGGGTTTGCCAGCATGGTCGAAGAGGATGTTGGCTCGGACATTGTCGACTAGTAGCGTCGATGAGCACGCAGAATCGCTCCGGTTGCTTTGCCCGTAGCGCCATCGATGCCCACCAGAATCTGAATGCGAGGTTTCTGAAGCTCCTTCACCGCCAGGGCTACTGGGCTGGCTTCGTCCATCTGCACCCATCGACCCGTCACATTGGTGGCGGCGATCAAGTCAGCGACCCTGTGGTCATGAAGTGCGATCAATCCATCCAGATCCTTTGCACGCTGCGAAATGAAGCGGATCGCGTCGAGAACTGTGAACGCCGCCGTTGGACGCCCATCTTCGTCAAGACATAGGATCGGTTGGGGCTTTTCCTCGACAAGGTCTATCAGTTCACTGAGACCCGTTTCCGGCGTAACCGGCACGAACGCCGCATCCAGCTTAGAGGCAAGAGTATTTGTCGCAGAACCATCTCTGCGAGGGCGCGACCTCACGACAGCGCCGAGTGTGGAGTGGTGTTTCATCCACGCCGCCGTTTCTGCACATCTCAGCTCGACCAAACGCACGATCTTGGCGTGGATGTCGGTTACGTTCATGTCCAAAACCGGCTCGTGATGAGCGACCCTGTTTCGGAACGCATTGATGGGCCTGACGAGATTCTGAATCTCCTGGCGCGATTCGCCATGCTTGAGGTGCGGAAAAGCAATGTTGACGGTTGTGCGCCACAAAGCCCCGTATTCGGAGCGAAATAGGTTCGACCAGAAGTCGAATGTCAGCGTCGCGATCACTTGATTCCGAGCTGCGTTCGCGCCAGCCCTTTGTATCGCCTTGTCCAGCGTTGCGAGGCCGTCGGCCGACAACGTTTGTTCCCGAAAGGTCGCATCCTGGTGCCAGGTGGATCCGAACTTCGCGACGAGAATGCCGTCAACGGCGTTCCGAAGGGTTACTTCCGCCACATTCAGAGGGTAGAGGAACGCCTTGGCGACGCGCGCATTGTACAGGTACAGCGCCATCGCATATTCCTCGTGATTGCCGCCCTTGGTGAGGTATGTCGCGAAGCGTGGTTCAGAGATCGACGCGCGGATAGCCTGCAGTTGCGGAGGCAGGTAAGGATATGGAACTTGACTTTCTGCCATAATGCGTAGATAACCACTCCCAAGCAGTCGAACAGGCCCCACTGGCTTGCCATGCGCCTTCGACACCGATCTTTGTGCACCAGGTCAGGCCAGCCCTCACCTGGTGTTTCAATTTTAGCCTGCAGTTTCAAGGCAGCTAAGCTGCGGGCAGTTATCTCCGAGGCCTTGCCACCTATTGTCTGTTTTTGGTGCGCCTGACCGCCTCTGCCATTGCCTCGACGACTCGTGGAAACCGCGCCGGGTCGCGAACCGCCGCCTTAAGATTGTCGGACCACTCGGGGTTCGATATCTGCCACTTGCCCAGATCACCGCCATTAATACCCCGATGGCGGCACAGAAATTCGCTGATCTTGGCAGGGACACGCTCGGCGATGTAGATTGCATTGGCGGGCTTCGCACGCGCTATGATGGCGAAGGCCAGCGAAAAGCTTTCAAGATCGCCCTCGCCGGCAAGCTGGCTCATCAACTCCAGAACCGCGCCTGATGGTGTCGTGTATGCCTTGGACCCCTGCTCGGCGATAGCCCTGGCAATTCGTTCGGTAGTCTCGATACTCACTTTGGGCACCTCTTCGCTGAGTCCCGCTAGCGCCTCGGCCTTGGACCGGCGCTCAGCGGCGAGTTTCCGTACGTCTTCGGCATCCGCTGAAGTCGGTACCCACACGGTCACCTTTTGCCAACCTTCGGCGGAACGCAATTCGCGCTGCCGCTTTATTCGCGCAGTGACCGTTTTGTCCGCCACGCAAATCTCCGTAGTGCGTTTACGGCAGATATATGCCGTAAGCATACTACGGTCAATCTGCTTTTCTCCGGGGCGCGTTTGCAGGCGTCTGGTCGGTGTATCGCGCGCGTAGATGGACAATGCAATAACCTCGCGTGACGGAATCTTCCGCCTTCCCAAGGTTCAGGGACACAGGCGCCCCAAACCACCAGGTAGCTAGAAAAGCGTTCCAAGGACTTTCCAGGTCTGTTCGACGACCGGGATACCGGCGGTCGGCGATAGGCCTTTGACCGGAAACTGTACGAATTCCCCCTCGCCAGTCTGACCAACATTCTCAAGATAATAGACGGACTGCGAACCGGGCATCGCCTTGCCGAGTCGCTTGAGATAGGCAAAGTGCTCGTTCGAGAACTCGTCCGCTCTGGTGACGACTGCCAAGATGCGCCCTTCGAGTAGCGCCAGGTCTGGAGCGACCCCCAGCAGGACATAGCCCGAGTCCAGCGCAACGGGGAAAGCGCTGTCGCCCACAACGCCCGCGGCAGCGACTACCTGTTCGAGGATGGGCGAGCGTTCGGTTTCGATCGCCTCGTCCTGCGACTTCGCAACCGTGGTCTCATCGAACAGCACCCCGATCACCTTGCCAAGATGCGCGCCGCTGCGCTGAATGAAGTGGGTCGGCGGAGTGCGCGGGTTTGTCGATGGCATCGTCTCCAGTGCAATCCGGGCGCGATCCGATTTGTCGAGCCCGATTCTCCGCGCGTATGTCTTGCCGGCGGTGCGAACGATCGCGAGGTCACCATTCTTCACCTCGGCCGTTGCAGATACGATGAGGGTCTGACCTGGGAAGGCGATCATGCCCAGCGTCGGAGCCCTCAGGGTGAACAGCGAGACGTCACCGAGTGACGCGAGATCCAGTCGCTCCATCGCCTGGTCGATTGTCGTGAGCGGGGCCCCGGCCGCGCGGGCGGCCAACCGGCCGACAACGGAGATTGGCGTGCTGCGAAGCGCGACCAGCTTCATGTCCGTAGTGGCCTTCTGGGCTTCCGCCAGAGCCTCCTCTGGCGGTAGCCTGCCCATGAATCTTGCGTAGGCAAGCCAGCATGCGTCAATTGCCGAGAAAACGTCTTCGTAGGCCTGCCTGACGATTTCGGCCTCGACGGGCGTGATCTGATCGGCGCGACCGTGGTGAGCCTTATTGATGACCTCTTTGAAAGAGGCGCCTGGCTTTAGTGCTGGCAGCTCAAGCAGTCGTCGGAATGGTTCTTCGTTGAATGGACGTTCGCCGCGGTTGCGGGCGTTGGCGATCTTATGGAGCAGATCGCTCATTGTTGGGTCATGCAGAACCGCTGGATCCGAGGCGAGCAGATCCCACAGCTTAATCTCGATGCGCACGCGAACAAGATAGACGAATTCGCGGGCGAGGCCGGTGTCGTTTGGATCAGTTTTTTGCCAGTGCTCGCACCGAACACGGACCTCGTCGACAACCGGGGCAAGGCTCACCGTGCATTTCGAGGTTGAGATAGCCGAGAATTCCCAAGTTTCAGTTCGTTGCTGTCCCACCACGCGCTTGTCGGCGGCGACGAATGCTTCGATTGTGGGGATGAAGCCGAAATCATTGCTGACAATGATCGGATTCATTCCCTCCGCGATCAACGCTGGCACTGTGGCGGCAAGGTTGGCGACGTTCCCAGGGTCGAGCAAGTCCTGCGGATCGTCCATGAGCATGGTGGAAATGCCGCCCGATCGGGACCAGACCTGCTGCCAAAGCGCCAGGACGAAGGCGGAGAGGAAAGCCCGCAGTGCCGAGGCGTTCATCACATGATGAGCCTCGACCAAGTGCTTGCCATGGGCCGCAAGAAACGTGAAGCCATCGCTCTTGGCGGGGTCCAATCCCGCATATTCCGGCGCTTGGACGAAATGAGCCTTGTACATGCGTTGCGACCAAGACGTCGCCTTCTCCTGCAGGTCCGTGATCAGGCCGGCGACCTGATTATGAACGAGTTCCGGAAAACTCTTGAACGGCTCGACGGCTTGGGCAGCCCGCGCTAGCCTCTCGATCCGCGTTCGAGCCTTGGCCCACTTCTCGCAAGTATCCTTGATCTGCCCCAACTGGCGGCGAATACCTGCGAAGTCGGTTGCCGCATCGAGGTAAGCCTTCAGGATGGCTAGTTGCCCGTGGACGGTCCGTTCGTTGGCTGGGAGCGCAGTTTCATCGGCTTCGGTCCGCATCACTTTGAAAACAGCGCCTCGCGCGAACTCGGCACGCGCGACGCGATAGCGGGAGAGTACCATTGCCCGTCGCACGCCACGCATCGCGGCGCGTAGGTTTTCATTGTCGGGAATCTCGGACGGAAGATTGATGCCGGGCAGCGGCTCGTGCTTGGGAGCGTCTTTCCAGGCCGCGGAGCAAAGGGAGGCGACGGCTATTGCCATTGGATTCAAAGCCTGCGGAAAATCGGCAAGCTGGAAGACCTCCTTCGACAAGGCTGCGCCGTATACTGAAGCCAAATCGTCAGGGACGTTGTCGTCGACGAACCGGCGCAGCTTTTCAGGTAGCCGATCGCGGAGACCCTTTTTGGTGTCCCGCTCCCACTCCGCCGCTGTCTTCAACATCGCTGCGTCGGCCTTGCGGGCGTCCTCCAGCGCCTGCACCACCGACTTGTCTAGCAGGGCGTCGGTCGGAATTGCACCGGGCTGCAGGAGATCGCGCTCGCAAACAGGGCAGGTGACGAATGCATGACCCGGATGAGCCGCATCGTGCCACCTCGCCACCAGGCCGTAGAGACGAAGCCGATCGGCGCGCTCGGCGTGTGAAAGCTGCGCTACGATAGCCGCCCCCTCGCGCTCGATGTCCTGCAATACGGCTTCGGCGTCGTTCAGATCCTCCTCGCTCAGCTCGCCAAGACTCTGCGCGAGCTGCATTGAAGGCAGGCCCCTGAGCGCGGCGCTACTGAAGCAATTCTCCGCCGCCTTGATGGCTTCGTCGAAGCGCTTGATCTCGGTGTCATTCGTCAGCCGAGGAAGTGTTCCAAGAATCAATCGGGCACCTGCAGCAGATTGATCCTCGGCCGCCTTCAGTATTTCCTCGGCTCGCTTGAGACCGATCTTCCACTCATCCGGGGCGGCCTCTTTGGGCGCGGCTACGCAGCTCAAGTCCGGCAGTCCCTCGCCGTCTTTGAGAAGATCACTCAGCGTCGTCACCTGTTTGGCGCCGTCGCTCTCGCAGCGCTCCTTATCCTCGGTGGCTTGCTTGGAATACTTCCCGGTCAAACGCTCGTAGAGGCGACCGCTTCGGATCCCGAAATGAGTCAATGGCCGCAAGCCGGTCAGGGTTGATACCGCCTGCGACAGCGTCGTCTTGTCATCGAAACGAGTCGCTGCGGCAATCCCGGGCATCAATGTGCCGACCTGGAGCGCCAGCTCCGACAATCCAAGCTTTTCCAGTCCGATGGCGGTCGTCTTGAAGGCCTTCTTGCCGTCTCGTTCGAGGCGCCGTTCAACTTCTACTTCGCTTCCGTCGACCAAAGACCGGAACTTGAGGCGCACCCACGTATCGACCTGCGGTTGTCCATCGACAGCCAGAAGCTCCTTTTCCGTCGGAATCGGGACTATCGGCGGCAGCTCGAACGAAGCCTTGGGGCCTTCGATGTCTTCATCGGTGGCGATCTGAACCGTGATGGGTATGTGCAAGGGCGAGGGGAGGCCTTGAGAGCGATGCCCATAACCCGTCAAGCACCAGCAAACGGCGCTGATCAGCGAAGTTTTGCCCGCGCCGTTGAAACCTCGAAAGAGTGTCGCATGGCGCGAGAGATCAAGCGTGAAGGGCTTCGGGTCCGCGCCGTTGTCAACACAATGGCGGTGAAGACCGCGGAAACGATGCGCCGTAATCGCCACCAACTGCCAGCGGTGTTGTTGGCTTGCCTGGCGCGTCATCGGAGCGGTCACTTTGGAGGGTTTGTCCAATGCGTCCAGCAAGCGATCGATCTCGCCGTCTAGGATGTTGGTGTCTTTGTCGGGGTTCCAGTAGGCCTGCCGATTCTGGTTGTAAAAGGCAAGCAAGGTGCGACTGTCTTCCAGAGGAAGCGAGAAGTCGCTCCCACCCGATATATGCAGAGCAGCGCCTGTCACCAGATGCTGAACAACCTCGTCCAGAGTCAGATCCGCGATTTTTACCGCCACAGCAGAATCCCCAAATGATTTTTCAATGTTTATACACCGGGCTGAGGCTGCAATGGCCTTCTCGGTAGGTCAGTCATGAACTTCGCGCGCGTTGACACGCGATTCGATTACAACAACGGCTTTTGATCGCTATTCGATCTGAACTAAGATCTGCCTTGCCTTGGCAATTGCCTCGAGCAGTCGCGCACGAGAAACCGCAGCAAGGCGCTCTACTCCAAGAATGCGTGCCAGGTCGCGTGCTGGGTCGGGCATTTCCAGAAGTTCGGGATTTTCAATCACCACCGAAGCGAGCTCGGCCAGCGGCAGGTCGGCAATAGAGCGTCGAGCCTCCTCACTGGCCGGTTGGCGATACGGCACCGAGTCCGAGACCAGGCCTTTCTTCCAAATGAATTCGCCGCTCGATTCCTGTGTGCGGTCCAAGTCCCGCAGATGCAGATCGATCCTCTCGCGGATACGGCCACCGGTGCGGAGCCACCCATGGGCACGGGCAATGCGTTGGGCAAGAACGTCTGCTCGCACCGGGCTTTCGGTCTCCACGATGGCATCGACCATGCCCTGCAGCGTGGTCCTGTAGCTGAACTCGAAGAATTGCTCGGGGTCTGCCCGGAAGGCCGCGAGGTTGGTCACCCGGTAACGACCTTTCTCGGCACCGCCTTGGACCGGCTGGCCCGCCATCGTTGAAAATTCTGCAAACCCCGAAGATTCTGGAGCTGTTGGAATGTTCGCTGAAACAAGCTCAACATTGGATGCGTTCGGAAGGGGCGGGAGCTCCTCGATTTGTGGTGCTGTTTGGTCGGTGGTCTCACCTACCGACTCTACCTGCTGACCCATTTCCCAGCGTGTCGTCACCTCCTCCGTCTGTTCGTTTGAACGACGTGCCCGACTTTCCTCGAGCAGGGTTTCCAGGCTTGCGTGGAGGCGCTCGGCGCAGCCCTTCGGGTCGAACCACCAGTCGGTCGACCAGACGCGCAAGATCGTCCAGCCGAGCCCCCTCAAAACCTGCTCGCGAACCTTGTCGCGATCCCTTGCCGTCGCCGATCGATGATAGGTCGCCCCATCACATTCCACACCGGCCAGATAAGCTCCTGTAAGATCCGGGTGGCGGACGCCCAGATCGATCCGGAAATCTGAAATCCCGACTTGCGGGACTACGATCCATCCGCGCCGCTCCAGTTGCTCGGCAACTGCCTCCTCGAACGGCGAATCGAAACCGCCGACAGATCCAAGATCCTGAGCAGGCAAAGCGATCGGGCCGCGTTCGGCGTAGTCGAGGAATGTCTTCAGGTGTTGGATTGCGATCGCCTTGCTTCGCGACGGATCAATCTGGTCCGCGGTAAAACCGGAGAAGATGATAAGTTCCTGTCGCGCACGTGTCACCGCCACGTTGAGGCGCCGCTCGCCGCCATCTCGGTTGAGAGCCCCGAAGTCCATCGCCGGGGGCTTTCCGGAGCCATCCTTGTAGAACGTGATCGAGAACAGGATAACATCCCTCTCATCACCCTGGACGTTTTCGAGGTTCTTCACGATCGCGGGCTCGACCCGGTCTTCGGCAAAGAACCATTCGAGTTCCGGATGATCCCGGCGCGCGGCATCGAAAAGGTCCAGGATCAGCGATTGCTGCTGCGCGTTGAACGTGATTACGCCGAGCGTCGGCCGGCCATTCTCCGGCAACGCCAGCCAGCCCTTCATGCGACTGACGGCTTCGCTGACGACCGCCATGGCCTCGATCTTGTTGGTACGGCTCTTGCCGCGGTCGTAGATGCCGTCAGGCACCCGGTGCAGCCGCACCGCGCGATCATCGACCGCCGGCGAGGGGAACGTAACCAGACGATTGCGGTAGTAATGATAATTCGAGAACGCAATCAGCGACTCGCTGCGGCTGCGATAGTGCCATCTGAGATCGCGCACCGGAATTCCGGACGCCCTTGCCTCATCGAGAATGCTTTCCAAGTCCTTTTCGTGGTCGGCGATCTCCTCGTCGTCCTCGTTGCGGCCGAAGAAATTGGTCGGCGGCAGCTGCTTGGGATCGCCCACGATAATGGTCTGTCGCGCCCTGGCTATGGCTCCAACTGCATCCCAGGTGGTGATCTGCGAGGCCTCGTCGAAGATCACCACATCGAACAAGGCCTGGTTTGGAGGAAGGTACTGGGCAATCGAAAGCGGCGACATCAACATGCAGGGCGCAAGCTTGGCAAAGCTCTCAGGCATCTTGCCGATCATGTCGCGGATGGATTGGCTCGGCCGCTGAAGCTCCATCTGGTGCCGCAGCAACCCAAGTTCGGAATTGCGCGAGACGCTTTGTACCGAAGGAAGCCCATGCGCGAGCGCGCTTACCACGCGCTGGGCGGCTTGTGTGCGCACAAGGTCGTCGATCTCGCGAAATTCCGTAATCGCGTTCTCGTGCTGGAACCTGCGGAAGTTTCGTAATACCGGATCCCCGTCGAGAATCTTCGGCAGCCACCATCTTGCGTAGCCTACGCGGAAGGCCGGTCGCGCCTGGTCGGGGGGTATCGCTCCCGTCTCGATCTGCTCTACCAGAGGTGCCAGATTTTGCTGGATCGCCTGCCTCTTCACCCGGCACCATTCCGACCAATTGCGAAGCAGGTTTCGAGCATCTGCTAGCTCAATCAGCTTGGCTGTGAGCGCTTCAAGGCTAGAACCATCTGCGGGATCTGGAATCTCCCGTGCCGAAACCTCGCCGAATGCCGATCGCGCGGCTTCGAAGTGATTGGCGGCTGCTAGCAGCCGGTTGCCCGACTCCCGCAGTCGGTCGTGTTCAAGGGTGCCGCGCAGACTTGGTGCCACGGAGCGAACGACGGCCCGAAATTCGTCCTGACTGCGTCCAGGAATGCGAAGTGCCGCGCGGAGACGCCGGGCTGAATCGAGTATGCTCGCTACAGCCGCCACGTCCGTTGTCAGGCCTTCGATCGGGAGCGGCTTGCCTGCCAGCGGGCTTTGGTCGATTGCTGCCAAAAACTCTCTCATCCGGCGGAGCAGAGGAAGGTCCGTGCCGGGGTCCGGGGCACCGCGCTGTGTGCGGCTTTGAAGCAGTTTCTGAACCTTGCGCTTGCCGAGGGCTGATCTCGGCCAAAACGATTCTGTCGCCTCACGCCATTGGCGGTCCAGGACATCCAAGTCGAGGTCGCGGACGGTCGCGACGTCATAGGCGCCGGAGAGGCTGCGCTCGCTCTCGCGATAACCCCCGATCGCGCGTTCCAGCTTGGCAAGCGCTTCGCCGAAGGTCGAGAAATCCCGGTTATACGCAATCGAGATATCGCGGTTCCGCGTTTGAGCCAGAACCTGTGCCAGGCCTATGAGCGACTGGAGTTCCGTATGCGAGAACGTCTCATTAGGCGAAAGACCGAGACTGGAGTGGTAATCCCGTATCGATGCCGTCAATTGCCCGCTGGCGGAGTGCAGGGACGTTGCGGCGGCCAGCAACCTTAGTTGCCAATCGCTGCTCCACTCTCCGACATCGATCATATCCAATGCTGGCTGACGTTCGACCGACGCGAACACCAGACCGACCTGCGCGGCCAGCTCCTCCAGGTGAAGAAGAGTTTGTGCATCGTGCCCATCGGAGGACTGCCACGCGAATGTCGGCGCAGCTTGGTCGTTCGACTTCAGCGCTATGCCCAACGCCAAATAGGGCGTCCATCCGTTTGGATACCGTTTGTGAAGCGCCTCGACATAGGCATTCAATTCATCCCGACGCAGGCGAAGCCGCTCGTTGACTGCGATCCATTGAGACGCGTCGGCGTTACCTCCGTGCTCCCACGAAGCCTTCAGTTGCGTTAGAAAACGTCTCCGATCGGCCTTGTTCGAGTGCAGCTCGATGCAGTTGTTTCCAAGTCCATGCTCACGCAGCCGGCGGTAGACGACATCGAGTGCGGCAGTCTTTTCCGCCACGAACAGGACGGTCTTGCCTACGCCCAGACAGTTGGCAATCATGTTGGCGATCGTCTGGCTTTTTCCCGTCCCGGGCGGCCCGACGATCACGAAGTCGCGCCCCTCGGCTGCCGCCAGGCTGGCGGCGGTCTGCGATGAATCGAGGGGAAGGAGGCTTATGATGGCGGAGGGTTCGTAAGCGCGGTCCAGCTCGGCTTCATCACGAAAGGCTGACTGACCACCAGAGCCCTCGAACGCCTGCTCGGGCGTGTCGATGAGATGGCGAACGACCCTGTTCTGTCGCAGTGCATCGGTTCGTTCGACAAGGTCCTTCCACATCAGGAACTTTGCGAAGGAGAATGTCGACAAGGCGGTTTCGTCGATGACCTCCATTCCAGGAACATCGCGGACCGCCTGTCGCATGGAGGATAGGATGCGCGGCACATCGATTCCGCTGTCGTCGAGCGGTAGATCGCCGGCGAACTGCGGAAGGCGAAGTTCGAACTCCCGCTCGAGGAACTGGAGAAGGGTGGCGTTGAACCGCGGCTCGTCTTCGTGGAAGCGGATCGTGAAGCGCGAGCTCGCGCTCCGTCTTTCTAGCCGGACGGGCACCAGGAGAAGCGGTGCCCGATAACTACGTTCATCTTCGGGCTTTTTCTTCCAGCGAAGAAAACCCACGGCCAGGAACAGCGTGTTTGCTCCACCCTCGGCGAAGTCATTGCGCACCTGACGGTAGAGGTCGATCAATCTGGCCTCAAGCTGACGGACGCCCAGCGTTGAGGCGAGCTCATCCCTAAGCAGCGCTTCCGCTGCAAAACCGCGTTGCAGATCGCGACCATGGACATCGCGATAGAGCTCCGCGTCTCGCTCCCCCAAAGGGTTCTGCTCGGGCAAGGAAATGAGGCGCACGGCAGCACCATTTGCCAGCCTGTCCTCGAGATAGGCGACGTCGGTACACAAGAACGGGATCGTCTTTTTTGAATCGGGGAAATTGAGCAGGCGATTCCTGAGCGTCAGGTCGAGCAGCTTCTTCTGCCAGCGGTCGATGCGACCGGCGGCTGTGGTAGGCTTTATCTCAACGATCTCCACTGGCATCGCGCCAATTGCTGGAGCCGCGGGGAGCGGCAGTGCCGCGATGGCCGCAGACTGCTCCTCCTCGGCGGCATTGCGCCGGATAGGCTCATGCGAAGCCAGGGGCGTTATACCGCCGCTGCGCGATCGCCTGACGTCGATGGCCGCAACGAAGGCATGCGCCTGTTCTTCTGCGAGCCGGATACCGAGCGCGTTCTGCGCCGCCTCGAATGTGAGCGCGGGTCGGTGAGTGACGCCTGTGGTTTCAAACGCGATGAATTCGCGGGACGCAAGCGCCTTGCGGACCTCCATCTGGTCCGTTTCCACGGCGTTGGCGAAGGTTCGCTTGGCCAGCCAGACGCCGACAGCTGCATGGCCGTCAAACATCAGCACGGCCGGGTGCAGGCCGGCAGCTTCCAGAGTAGCGGCAAACAAAAGTGAAGTGTCCAAGCAGGTCGCCAGGCGTTCCTCGGCGATCGTCTTGGGACGCCTGACCTTTTGCCCTCGGCTCTCGAAGCTCGCCGGAGGTTCGGCATAGTGCAACCCCATGCCGGTGATCGCAGAATAGACGGCTGCAGCCAACATGTATGCCCGCTGCGGGTTTTGCGATTGATAGCCATCAAGGCCGCTGGGATGCCCGTGCGCGGCAAGCCGATCTGCCGCCGCCCTCAGGATCGGTGCAACGCCAGGGTCATTGGGCATGACGAAAGCCGGAAGCAATTGCGCCATGTCGGCGACGCCGCCCCACTCGTCGCGCGCAAGCAGCCGGACGGTCAGGCGCCGTTCGTCCAGGACCTGACCAGCCGCGGAAAGGCGTAAGGTGATTTCGCCACGCTCGGCCTCGTTCAGGCCAGCAAGATATGCGGAATCGAGCTCGACCTTGCGGTCGCTCAGTTGAAGCCTATCGCCAGGAACGAGACGGTCAACTGCCCAAGTCTTCGGTCTCAGAAACGACGGCGATGACGTGAGTTCCAGGCGGCAACTCTCCAGGCTGCCGGCGGTGTCGTTATCCAGTCGGATAGACCGGATTACCGGAATTGCGTTCTGATAGGATGCATAAGTGAAGCTGGATGCGACGTCGGCGATTATGCTCGGGGCCGTCGAGCGTTCGGCTACCGCATCATCATTTGTTACTAACTCTGAACTATCAACAGATTGCATTGACCCCAGTCCCCACATGCAGACTAGCAATTTTTTCAGGATATAAAAGGGTCTTGCCGGTCACGCGAATACAATCGCGTTGTTTATCCACGCGATAGTTGGGCCGACCAAGAAAAAGGGGAGGGAAGCGAATGCACCGTCAGAAAGGGGCGGTCCGACCCTAATTTCGTGACCTCACTCACCAGGACTGTTGCGAAACACTGCCGGACTTTGATACCGAGACCCAAGCTGTCTTCACCGTGCGCCATCACGGCCCGGCTAGCTAGATTGACTTTGGGCCAGCATTTTGCCTGAGCTTTTCGTTCAGGCCGGAGAGTCCTTCGAATGGCATTTCGATTTGTTCATACGGCCGACATCCATCTCGACTCGCCACTGCGCTCCCTTGCGCTGCGCAATCCGGAGCTCGCCGAGCTGGTCGGAGATGCCAGCCGTCAGGCGTTCATCGCCGTTGTGGATTTGTGCCTAGCGGAGCAGGTCGATGCGCTTGTGGTCGCCGGCGATCTTTACGACGGCGACCAGACCTCGATGAAAACAGCACGCTTTTTGGCCTCCCAACTGACGCGCCTCCATCAAGCCGGCGTCAGGGTCTACATGATCCGCGGCAATCACGACGCCATGTCGCGGATTACCAAGCAGCTCGTCTTGCCAGACACGGTGACGATCTTTGGCGGCCGCTGCCAATCTGTGGTGCAGCCTGGCTCCGGGATAGACGTTGCATTCCATGGGCTGAGCTTCGCCAGCCCCAAGGCGCCCGAAAGCCTGCTGCCCAAATATGCTCGCCCCCAGGAGGGAGCTGCCAACATCGGCATCATGCATACGAGCCTGGCTGGTTCCCCGGGCCATGACGTTTATGCACCTTGCAGCGTCGCCGATCTTCACGGCCACGGCTTTGAATATTGGGCGCTTGGCCATATCCACGTTCGCCAGGTCTATTCCGGCGCGAGCACTCTCGTGATGCCAGGAATTCCTCAAGGGAGGGACATCAATGAGGCGGGCGAGAAATCGGTCACGCTGGTCACCGTTCGCGACGATCGCTCCGTTGAGATCGAGGAGAGGCTCACCAGTGTCGCGCAATTCGAGCGTGTGGGTGTCGACCTGACGGGGACAGCCGAATGGAGCGAGGCTGTCATCCGCATCTGGGCAGGGCTGGAAGAAGCCCGAAAGCAGGCCAGATCGCGCTACCTTGTTGCCCGCCTTGGTTTGGTCGGCACGTCCGCCCTTTCATGGTCGCTGATGCGGGACCGGGACTTGGCTGTCGCGGAAGCCGAACAGGCGGCAGAACAGGTGGGCGACACCTGGGTGGAGAAGCTGGAGCTTGATCTTTCGGCTCCCTCTGCCGGAGACTCGGGAACTGTCGCCGATCCTACTTTGGAACTCGCCCAGTCTATGCGCGCCAATGCGAACTCGGAAGCATTTCGATCCGAAGCGCGGGAATTCGTCCTGAAGACGATCGCAGACCTGCCGCCCGATGCGCGCGGCTTCGCCGGCAAGGACGAAGCAGGCCTCGAACAGTTTCTCGACGATGTGCTTGCCGGAAGCGTTGACCTGGTCACGGCCCGGCTCAAAGCAGGTGCGACGCGATGAGATTGCGGCGCCTTGACCTGACCCGCTACGGCAAGTTCACCAATAAGGCGATCGATTTTGGAGAGAAGCCGGTTTCAGGCCCCGATCTGCATATCGTTTTCGGCCTGAACGAGGCCGGCAAATCGACGGCACTTTCCGCCTACCTTGATCTGCTCTTCGGCATCGAAGAGCGCAGCCGTTATAATTTCCTGCATGACTATAGCTCGATGCGCATCGGCGGCCTGCTCGAATTCGAGGGGCAGACACTTGCCGTTTCGCGCACCAAAAGCCGTAGCAACTCGCTGCATGACGCCGAAGGCCGGCCACTGAGCGAAATTGCCATTTCGGCTCACCTTGCGGGCTTGTCTCGCGATGCCTACAGCAGCATGTTCTCGCTGGATGATGAGACGTTGGAAGCAGGCGGCAAGGCGATCCTTGAATCGCGTGGCGATCTAGGAAAGCTACTTTTCACCGCCAGCGCCGGGCTCGGGCATGCCAGCGATGTCCTCGCCGCCCTTGAGATAGAGGCAGACGGGCTTCACCGGAAACAGGCCCAGACGACCGAAATCGCGCTGCTGAAAAAGCGGTTCGCGGAACTCAAGTCACGCAAGGAGGCGATCGACACGCTGGCCTCTACATTCGAGGCGCTCGAGGCGGAACGGGCGGAGGCCCAGGAGAAATATGACCGCAGCCTGGCCGAGCGCGCGGCTTTGTCGGCGCAGCTCGCCACGATCGAGCGATATGTGCGCGCCGCGCCTGTCCTGGCCGAGATAAAACGCAAGGCAAGCAGGCTGGCTGAGCTGCCGGACATGCCGTCTCCTGCCAGGACCTGGAGTGGCAGCATCGCGGAATTGATCGATCAGGATGCACGCTTGAGAACCCGTCTCCAGGCAAATGCCGATGAGGTCGACCGCGCGACGGCAAAGATCGAGGCAATTGCCGTCGACGATACCGTGCTCGCGATCTCGGAGCAGGTACGAGGACTTGCCGACCGCAAGGCGCGCTATGTGTCCGCCGGCATGGACCTGCCGACCCGCAAGATGGAAGTCCAGCTGCTCGACCAGACTGTTGCCAACTGTCTCGCCGCGCTGGGAAGATCGGCCGAACAGGATCCGTCCCGGCTTATCCTGCCGGCCGTGGTGGTCGGCACGCTTCGCACCATGGTCGAACAACGCTCCGGCATTACGACGAGCCTGCGGATGGCCCGCGATGAAGCGGCTGCCGCGCTCGACGGACTCAACGCTGCTCGAGGTCGCGTTGGCGAGGGCAGGGCGGTGCCCGAGCCCGCAAGAGCCAGGCTGATGGCGGCCGTGTCGGAAGCGAAGGCCAGTGGTCACAAACGCGAAATCGCGGAGGCGCGCGCGTTCGACGACGAGCAGCAAACAAGGCTGGCCGATGCGATGCGGCGCCTTCGGCCGTGGTCGGGAGATGCGGAGACGCTTTCGCAAATGACGGTTCCAACGCCGACGCAGATCGCTGCCTGGAAGAAACTTGCCGCCGACCTTCAAAGGGACAGGGCAGTCTTTTCCGAGCGTCTGGCTGAGCATGAACAAAGCCGGAGCTCGACGTCGGCTCGTCTGGCTGCTGTCCGCGCGTCGGCCGACATCGCCGACGATGAAACTGCAGCGGCCATTCGGCGTGAGAGGCATAAGGCCTGGCGAAATCATCGCGACGACTTGAAGGCCGAAACTGCGGACGCGTTCGCCGCGATACTCGCCAGGGACGATCAGGTCGCTGCGGCACGATTGGCTCATGCCGGCGATCTCGCGGACCTGCGCGCAATCAAGCAAAAGGCGGCCGAAACCGAAGTGGCAGTAGAGCGCGTCAGTGTCCAACTCGGCGAACTGGACGCGCGCGCCGAAATGGCGACCGCTGAAGTCAAGCGAATAGCCGGCACCTTGCTTGAGGATTGCCAGGCGCAGTCGTTCGACTTCTTGATCGGACTTCTGGAGGAGCGCCTTTCCGCGCGCGCCGACGCGCTTGGCGCCTTTGACGACATCCTGCTCGCACGCGCAAGAAGCGAACGCGCCATAGCCGAAGGAGAGCGGATCCATCTCGGATTGGCCTCGGCTCTTCGAAGCGTTGGAATTCAGCTGCAAGCCGGTGAGGCCTTGGACGCCATGGTTGTCGCCGCCGACCGCTTTCTCGACAGGCAGGCGAAGGTCGATGCGGAACGAGCGGAAGCACTGAGGAGCGTAGCCGCGAAGGAAGAGGATCTGGCCGCCAGGCTGCTCGCTGTTGAAATTGCCGAACGGCGAGATGCTGCATGGCAGGCCGACGTCAATGAAACCCTCAATGGGACTTGGCTCGAAGACGGCATCGCCGGAACCGGGCTTGGCAGCGTGCTCGATCAGCTGTCGGAACTCTCAAAGGCCCTGCAGGATCGCGAGGCCATGCGTATGCGCATAGGCAAGATGGAGGCGGACAAGACTGGATTTGCTGAAGAGGTGGCCCGGCTTGGTGCACAGGCCGGGGATCCCGCAGGTGACGAGGCGCCGGAACAGGTGAGCGCCAAGCTGGCCGAGCGCCTCGAGCAAGCCGAGCGCGCCCGTGAGGCGCGGGCGAATCTCATCCTTGATGTTCAAAAGTTGCAAGACGTTCAGGAGGCATTGAGGGCCGAGATCGCGGCACACGAGACGGCCAAGCAGCAAGTGCTCGGCGCTTTCGGGGTAAAAACTCTTGCCGAAGTCGCGGAGCGCGATGAACGGCTTCGCGAGCGAGACGGTCTGCAGAGCGCCGTGGTCGGGCTTGAAGAACGACTGACGAGCGAGCTTGCTCTCGACGACTTCGCCCAGGCGCGCTCATTGCTGGAGAGCGTAGATCTCGATGAATTGGCAATTGAAAAGGCGGAAATCGAGCGGCGCCTCACCGACCTCGATGAAGCGTTGCAACAGCAACTCGTCCGGCGTACCCGGGCGACCGACAAGCTCGATGCCGTCGGCGGCGATAGCGCAGTTGCCCGGATCGATGCCGATCGTCGCACAGTTCTTCTCGAGATCGAGGAGAAGGCTGCCCGCTACATCGAGTTGAAGCTTGGGGTGATGTCGGCGTCGAGCGCCCTGCGGGTCTACCGGGAACGTCACCGCTCCGGAATGATGAGCGAGGCCTCCGACGCCTTCGCACTGATGACGTGCGGCCAGTACACAGGCTTGACGACCCAGCCGGTGAAGGGCGGCGAGATCCTCATCGCGATGCAGCGGGATAACCAGTCCAAGGTGGCGGACGCTCTGTCGAAAGGGGCGCGTTTCCAGCTCTATCTGGCCCTACGCCTCGCCGGGTACTATGAGTTTGCCAAGCTCAGGCCATCTGTTCCCTTCATCGCCGACGATATCATGGAGACCTTCGACCATCTCCGGTCGGAGGAAGTTTTCCGATTGTTCGGCGAGATGGCCAAGGTGGGTCAGGTCATTTACCTGACGCATCATCAACACCTTTGCGAGATTGCGAAGTCGGTTGTCCCTAACGTGGCTATCCACGAGCTCGGGTAATTCAAACGGGGTCGTTGCCGGCGTGTGCTCGAAACAATTGGCATCGCCAATAACCGCTTCGCCTCCTTTGGGTCGTTCAATTGGTTTGTGACGTCTGCTGAAAGCGGACTTGTCCGATAAAGGCTGCCATTCGTGCTAGGTCCATGACGATCACCCGTGACGGCCGTTTCGACGGTCGGTCGCCGCACGCTGGTCCGCCATGGGTTGGCTCGACGCTCAGGTCAGAAGGACAGGCGTGCTATGATCTTCGCGGGCCTCACTGCTCGGACCGCCGGCGCGACGGTTTCTGGTATTTGGAAGGTCCTCAGGTTCTGAGCTTTGGATGTCGAGCCCGGTATCGCCGCCTCTGCGGAAGCAATATCTTTCGCGCTGACCTGTAGCGATTTACAGGCTCCCTTCTCGTCCCAAAGGTTCTTGGCGATTGGGCTTCCCACGGCTGCAGTGATGGCGCTGGGGGCAACATCGTTCGGCGCGACCTGGCGCGTCGCGATCAACGCCTTGATTGCCTCGCCGAGGATCGCTGCGGAGTCGTCGAAATCGACCCCACGGACTTGGTCGAACCTCTTCTCGGTGCTGCCGTCGACGATGCAGTGATGCGCGATGAAGATCCAGTCGTGGATCATGTAGGCCGGAGCGTAGCCCCATGGGGAGAGACCCTTGAAGACTTGCGCGATCTTCGGGATTGAGCCGCCGTCCGTGTACATGAGGCCCGGCTTGATCGTGCTTCCTGGTGCTGCCGGATCTGCCCGACGGAAGATCAAGGGATCATGAGGGTCGGGCACGAAAAGGAAACTCCCGTCACCGGAACTGTTACCCTCACCGACCCACATCACGAACAAGCTGCCGGATATCTCACCGGTGGCAAGCTTCTGGTAGTCTATGGAGCTGCACCCAGCTGCCGTTGCAACTGCGAGCGCGATCACGCTTGCAATGAAGCGACCTGCAAATCGCCGAGACGGGCGAATCTGATCGCTGAACGCATTGTGCCGCATCGTTCCACCTCGGTCGAATAGGGGTGCTCATGGTATGAGACACTGCCAAACGAACGGACGAAGTTAGAGAAAACCGACCCAATGGCTCTCGGCGACAATTGAGATTGGCAACCCCTCGTCGCGCCAGGCGGTCGCTTTGAAAATCTTGTCACCAAACGATGAGTGCTTCCAGGACTCCGTGGCGTAGGCGCCGATCACGAGCACATCGGTCTTTTGCGTCAGGCTGCCAGCGCGGCCGCCACGATCAGTTATGGCCTGCTCGCAGTATTTTCGCTGGCCATAATTGAATGTCCCGGTGAAACAGTACGACCGACCTTCAAAGGTCAAATGCGGAGGCGGATTGCAAAGGGGCAGGGTGGTCGGCTTCAATACTTCTCCGAGTTCGAAATCTCGGTTTGAGAAGCTGTTCAGCGTATCGAGAAGTTCGGTGTGCTCATCGGCATCGAGAACGCCGTCCGCAAGGATTTCATTGACCCGTCGGTACAAGGTCCGGACGATCGGCTGATCGCTAATCTCGACGTTCGCGGCCAGCCATTTTTGAAGGAACTCGACTTCCGCCTTGTTGATACTTCCGTCTGCAGCGAGGCCGCGCGCTAACCCAATCAACTCATCGATCTGCCGCGAAGAAATACGATCGCCGCCGACGCGGTTGTAAAACTTGTCATCCATGAACCCCTCCCTAGCAAAGCGTCTCGCACGCTACCCCGTCACCATCCCTATCCAGCTTGCGGCCCCACGCACAGTTGTGCAGGTACCATTGGGCGTCTTCGCAGGAACTGATTTGCGAGCAGTACCGCCGGGGCTCGCACGAAAGGCCGCCGCTTTGCGCGACCAGCTTGCGACTGATGATGCCGAACGGCTGGCTCGACGGCGCAGTCCCGTCGCCATGCGATGCGCGCCAGTCCCAAGGCGCGTCGAACTTGCCAACCCATAGACCAAGCCTCGCCGCCTTGGCCTTCGCCTGCTGCGGCGCGTAGGCGCCGTTGCTGTAGTGCGGCCAATCGAGCGCCTGGCCATGCTCTACCATCCACGCCGCCGCGCTCGCGCCGTCGGCGCGCCGGCAGTCGCCGACGAAGCGGTGATAGCGATCCCATTTCACGAAAGTGCACTGCACCGGCCGCGAGGCGGCCAGGAAACTATCCAGCGCTTCGGCGGATCGCCGACCGCATGGGTACTCGAAGCCCTTGGCGTCGTCGCAATATTGCTTGCTCTCTGGCGCGTCGATCCCGTTGAACCGAATACGCTGGCCGTGGATCTCGATTGTGTCACCGTCAATGACGGACGCCACGCCGATCATGGGGGCGGGCCTTGGCTCGATCCAGTTCGAAGGGGTCAGGTCGAGCAACCGGTCACTATGCACCATGCCCGTCTCAGCGGCGAAGGCGCCGACTGCAGCGGCGGTCACGAAGATCAACCGTCGGGGCACACTCGCCCACCGCAGTGCACGGGAGTGTTTTGCTCCAGTGCGCTTGCGCCAGCGATGAGAACGATTGTCGTAACGAGACCTATCCACACCCTCTCCCCCGGCGGGAGAATGCTCCTAAATGTAGCAGAGGTCTAGTGAAGTCTATTTGCCGAGGATTCCCTTAGGATCTGAGGCCTCACTTACCCTAGCGCAACAAGTGCTAGTTCCGATCCGAAGCTCGTTTCGAAGCCAATATGCTCAGCTTCGGAATTGTCGCAGCGTCGTATGGCCTCGAAGGCGATCAGCTATTGTCTTCGACCGGCGCACTGGGGCCATTTTTCTTGATCGAATCGATAGCGTTCTGGGCGTTGGATTTGCTTGAATAGCCCTCGGTCGAGAATATCACCTCGCTGTTGTACTTGAAGCGAACGCGAAATTCGCCAGCTTTGCCTTCCGTTGACAGTGAGAAGTTCGCAGGAATCGAGATGGCCTTCAAGATCGCCTTAGTCCCGCCAACAGGTGTTTTGCGTCTCGTTTGGCTACGGAAGCGGCGTGAGCATTCCTGAGGATGCGAGCGAGCTGCGATCGTGGCCGAGCCGTTTGATCAGCCATAATGTTAGTCTGGACAACCCGCCGGACGATGGGTCCGATTTCGGCGGCAGCCTCGCGCCTTCATTTCGGCCATTCGAGGTGCCATCGGAAGCCGCCAAATGCGGACGTAGGATTTGGCCTCCGCTTAGGCTGGCATGAGGGACAGTATCGACGGTACGCTTGTCTATGAGTTGCGGTGGAGGCTGCGAACTTCGCTTGACTTGCACATTGGCAGGCGGCCAGAAGCAGGCTGACTTATGTTAGGATTTGGATCAAACGAAATGACGCTCGACATCCGGGGAAGCATCAAGAACACCAAGCTCAGCTTGAACCAATACGTGGTCTTTGAAGAACTTATCGCCAATGCGATCGATGCCTATCTCATTCGGCGAGCGAGCGACCAATCCGCGCCGGACATGAATATTGCAATCGAAGTCGATTTCTTGCGTGCAGACTTGCTCGACGATCGCGAACTAATGAACGTTTCGTGCGGCGACAACGGATGCGGTCTCGGCGACGACCAACTCAAGGCCTTCCTGACAAAGGATACGTCTTACAAGGACGATCTCTCCATCTCTGGCATCGGAAAGTGCAAGGGCGCGGGACGCATCCAGTTCTTCCACCATTTCGCAGCGATGAGGATCACCAGTACTTACAGGGACGGTGACGCTCTCCTGAAGCGCGAGTTTCGGTATTCCGAACCGCAGAAGCAAATCGAGGCTGATGATTTTACCACGGCGCCGGTCGCTGAAGCCGACATCGGGACCGTCATCCGGCTTGAGCAATTCAAAGAGGCGGTTCGCCCGCGCGTATCCCGCGGTGAGGCCCTCAGCACCCTCTTCTCGGCGCCGGGGCTGAAAAAGCAGATGCTCGTCGCTTTCCTGCAGCGGCTCGTCGGACTCGGTGAACAGCTCGGCAACTTCGAGATCCGGTTCACCACACGGCACTGGAAGGACGACCAAGCGAAGATCGAAGCGCTACGGCTCGCCGACCTGCCGGCAGTCACTGCCGAGCGTGCTGTTGATGTCGAAGAGCGTGATCCTGTATCAGGGGACCGTCTCGGCACGCGGCAAACATTCAACCTCTCCCACTATCAGCTCGATGCCGAACAGTATGATCTTCCGCGCAATGCCATCGCCTTTTGTGCCAAGTCCACGCCTGTGAAAGACATCACGGGTCACTACCTCAGGACGCGTACCGAGCAAAACAACCCGGTCGGCGGTTTCCATCATATCGTGCTGATCGAGGCTGACTATCTGGACGCACGCGTCAACGAGCAGCGCGACGACTTCGACAATATTCCCGACGAGATTCCGAGCGGCGATATGTTTTCGGCGGAAAAATTGTCCTACGCTGACATTCATGAGGCGCTCGATCCGGTCATCGACGAGATGGTCACTCCTGCCGATTGGAAGAAGGAGGCGGTGCTCAAGGAGGCCACCCACCAGTTCGGTATCAGCGAAGCGATGCTACAGGATACCAAGACCAGGATCGTGTACGGCGAATCCGCTCAGTCGGTCGCTGAACGCGTGTTGAGCAAATACCAGAAGGCCATCATCGACGAGACCGCCGCGATCTTCAGCCTCAAGGAGGAGATCCTGGCAGCCGAGCCGGACTCCGACGAGTTCCGCAAGAAAATCCATGAGCTTTCCTGGAAATATACGTCATCGCTCAAGAACTTCGACATGGCAAACCTGTCGCAGCTAATCGTGCGTCGCGCCGCGATTGTCGATATCCTCGATCTCGCCTGCGGCCAGCGGCTTGCCATGCAAGCGGCCGCCGACGGCACCAGACGCAAGGATGAGCAGATCATCCACAGCATCTTTTTCCCGATGCGCAAGGACAGCACCGAAACGACTGATCACGATATCTGGTTGCTGAGCGAAGAGTACCAATATTATGACTATATAGCCTCGGATTTGCCGCTCGCGAATATCAAATGGAACGATGACACCAATGTATTTGAGAGTGATATCGACGAGGAACTTCGAAAAATTCTTGCGAAACGCACGAGCGACAACGCGGGCAAGCGTCCCGACATCGCGGTGTTCAGTAAGGAGGGCTCGGCGATCATCGTCGAATTCAAGGCGCCTGGTGTTTCCACTGACGAGCATATCGGCGATCTTTCCGAATATGCTCAGCTGCTTGCGGCGAAATCCGGCGGCAAACTCAGAAAATTCTATGGCTATCTGATCGGCGATAGCGTCAATACGCTGCGTCTGAGCGGGAACTGGACGCCGTTCCCGACCGGCAAGGGCTGGTTCCAATCAAGCGAACTGAAGGATCCCGAGACGCGGCAATCGCTGGGTGAGACCTATTTCGAGATACTGCATTTCAGTGATGTGATCGACCGCGCCAAAAAACGCATTGGCGTCTACCAGGACAAACTCAAACTGGACTTCCGTCGCGAGAACATTTGAACTGCGACCGCGCCCCTGGGTTCGCCTAGCGCGTTTGAGGGAGCGGACTGGCAGGACTCGGCCCTTCGGGGACCAGCTAAACGTCGACGATAACGGGAGGTCCTAAGTCGCCAACCCGTAGTCGTTTCAGTGATGGGCTGCTGAGATCGACTTCAATTTCTGATGTGAACGGAACTGCGTAAGTTTCGGCGTCGAATCCCCTGAAAGCGACCCCGGCAGCCTTCATCGCCTTAAATACCTTGCAAACGGCAGAAACGAAGATGGGCATCAAGTCCAAATAGATTTGATCCTTCGGGTATCGGTCACGTAAGCCGCGGTCGCGGATTGCCGGAAGTTTGAGCTGCATATCGATGCCTTCCATCCTCCGCACAGCCTTGTCGCTGCCGACGATGGTGTCGAGGTACGGTGAGGCGCATGAAGGATCAAGCCGAGCGTCCAGATCGTCCAGCCTGACGTAATGGGACATCTGGATTGGACTGCCATGAAGCGTGGGGTGGCTCGCAAGCAGGAAGGAAGCCCCGCACCAGCGATCCAGATCGGTATCGAGGTACAGACGCCGATTCAAACTGTGGAACAGGGGATGATTACGATGATGGATTGCATTGCGTACCGCTAAGAGCACGGTGGCATCGCCGTTACCGAGATATGGGAACAGGCCCTTCGAGACATCATAGAGCGTGTGAAAGGCCTCAAGCTTCATTTCGAAAGTGCGATCCAGGTTGTCAATCGCCTCCTCGGGATCAACTTTGAATAGCTCACCAAACCGCATGTGCGTCTCGACATACATTCGCATGATGTTCGCTAAGCTGCCGATCGCTCTTTCTATGATCTGATTGCTGCTCAATCGTGTCGTTCCAATATGGTGGCCATCGTGCAGTCGCAACGACCAAGCCGTCGTCCCCGACGCGTGCCGGGAAGCGCTTCTTGTAGACCGACTGTCTTGATTGACCAAGATCAATGGCAGCCTTCCGACCTTTGAAGTCCAGCAGCCGCCAGTCCGCTTCCGGCCCCGAAGCTGCCTTGGCGTGCGCCGAGGCCAGAGCCGTAAGCCCTTCGACCCGTATTGAATCACATCCCGGAATCCGGTGGCAAGCCGATCGCCGCAGTCCACAGCGGAAAGGCTATTTTCATGACGTCGATGTTGAGAGGGTGATGCCGGTGGCCTATTTGCGTAAGCACACTGAGTCTGCGGACGTTGACGCCATGGTCACGCCGAAACTATGGGGTCGCCGATGGAAGGGCAGGAACTGATTGAGATCGCGGATCGGTTGAAGGTCCTGGCAGATGGGCTTGAGGTCGACGAACTCACCCAAGGATTGCGACGCATCGGCGCGGTGTGCGAGCAGGTCGGGCAGGCCTGGAGTGGGTCCAACCTCGGCTACCATTCCGTCGTGTACTATGCGGGTTTGGCACGGCCTCCCGCCGGCGCACATTTCAGCATCGAGTCTGGGATAGCAGACGCGTGGCCGTTGGATGGCTCGGTCGGGACCTGGGAAGAGTATCGCTATGACGACGTGGTGGCAGAGATTAAACGCCGTGGTGGCAATCCCGATCTGAAAAAGATGGAGGTCGCATCTCGTGCGGTGGCGCAAGCGGTCGATGAAGCGAAGCAAACGATCGCCTCTTTGCTCTCCGAGGCGTTGCGCGACCGTCCAGACAGTTTCCTCGAGGATGTGAAATCAAAGATCGCAGACGAGCGCGTCCTTTCAGAGCAGGATGGCGCGCGGGCGATGCTGCCCCGGGGCCAAATCATCTCGCGTGACATGCGCGCGATGACGCAGGGCATGCGCTTAGCGCCACACCAAGCCATCATGCTTAACATGGCGTTACTCGGGGCACCGGGCATCGTCGCGCGTAAGATCTCCGGTCTTGCACGGCAGGCCGGTTCCCATCTTCTCCGGGTGGAAGGGCGGAAGCGAAAATCCGCGCTGGTGGGCACCAATGTGTTCATTGGCCACGGCCGCAGTCTCCTTTGGCGCGCGCTCAAAGACTTCGTCCAGGACCGGCTGCATTTGCCGGCCGACGAGTTCAATCGCGTCCCCGTGGCAGGCATTACAAATATCGCCCGGTTGTCCGAGATGCTCGATTCCGCGGCGATCGCTTTCATCATCCTCACCGCCGAGGATGAAATGAAGGATGGCAAGCTACAGGCACGCATGAATGTCATTCACGAGGTCGGCCTGTTTCAAGGTCGACTCGGTTTCACCCGGGCGCTTGTGATGCTTGAGGAAGGATGCGAAGAGTTTTCTAACATCCAGGGCCTTGGCCAGCTGCGGTTTCCCGTAGGCAATATCACAGCTTCGTTTGAGGACGTTCGACGTGTCCTTGAGCGCGAAGGTCTGATCGATACCCACTAGGCCGTCATCGACGCACGCCTGGCGCACCTGCTAAGAGCGGTCGGGCCGGCTTCCATCCCTAACGCTTTGGGCTTTGGCCGTAGACGCGCTGAAAGGGGGCCGAGAACTGACTGTCCGGTCTTGGCCGGGTTTGGCGGCAAGCTGCCATTTAGCTTCCGACCTCACCCGAGTTCCGAAGAAACTCGGCAGGGACAAGCGAAATCGATGCGGAGCGGTGGGCGCACGGGAGGCGAAGCCGTAGGGACCCTCGCTCCGGTTGCTATGATCACCGAACTGACGGAATGGGGTAGACCTCGCCCTTGCAATGTTCGCCTTTTGTGCTTCGAAAGTCGCATAAAGGGCAATCTGGTGTGATGTCCGGAATTATTTGGCATTTCACGGGGTTTACCAGTCCGGAATTATGGGTCGGCGGCGGGTGAACTATGTGATTGAAAAGAAGAGTTTTTCTGGCTGAGGGTAGGGGGGTTCCGACCTAACATCGAGTTTACCAATGGCCCCAATGACAGTTGATTCTGGATTGGCATTAAGTGATTGGATTCGCATAGAATATAACCGTCCTTATTGGTAAACCCGCTTGCGGTCGGCAACCAATTGGTCAACCCAAACCCCAGGATTGGTAAACTAAAGCAGCAGCCTTATCGGCCAAGATACAGCTCTGTACTTCCCCCACAACCCCTTGAGACAGATGACGTCAGAATCTCAGCGTAGGCACTTGCGCGCGACAGCGACGCCCTGACTAAATTCCGGACTGCGACAGATAATTCCGGACGCCACAGCGTCTCAACGGCGAGATCAAGCGGCGCACCGAGGTCGTCGGAATCTTCCCGAACGACGATGCGATCGTGCGCCTCGTCGGCACAATCCTGCTCGAGCAGAACGATGAATGGGAAGTGCAGTGGGCCAGATACATGTCCTGAGATTCGTCAATCTCCGGCCAATGAAAACTCGTTGGCGATGGTGACGTGGTGGTGAATGCGACCCTCGAAGTACCTGGACAACACTGCCTCTGTCGCTGCACGCGATTCAGCGCGTGCGGGGCTGGCCAAAGCCGCGTCGACGGCCGCCATATCTGGGTAGTTGATCGCCAGGATCATCGGAAATTCAGGCGCACCATCGTCGCGTTTTTCCGCGAAGCTGACTCGAACGTCGAGCGCGCCCGGGAAAGCCTTCCACTTCGGCAGAACCGTCTCAATCACGTCCTTGCGGAACGCTTCGATCTGACCTTCCTTCACTTTGCCTTCAAAGAACGCATAGCGCGTGATCATCTGCTCGGTTCCTCATCCTTGCGTTGGAAAAATTCCATCAGTGCCGCCTGGTCCTCGCCGCCCAGCCCTGCGGCCGTCAATAGCCGGTGCACCTCGGCGCAGACGGCCGTCAGCGGCATTGCGGTGTGCGTGCGCCGCGCCAGGTCCTGGGCGGCGTTGAGGTCCTTCACCATGTTGTCGATGCGGCCGGTTCGCCGGTAGTCGCGGGTGGCGAAGCGCGGCAGGTATTCCTGCAGGATGGCGCTGTCGGCGCGGCCGCCTTTCAGCGCCTGCGGGATCTTGAGCGCGTCGACGCCGGCGTCGAGCGCCAGCTTGGTCGCTTCGGCGACGGCCATGAAGTTCAGCGCGCACAGCACCTGATTGATCAGCTTGGTCGTCTGCCCCGCTCCGGCCGGGCCCATATGCGTGTAATTGGTGGCGACGTGGCGCAGCACCTTGTAGGCGTCGGCCACGTCCTCGGCTTCGCCGCCGGCCATCAGCGTCAATTCTCCGGTCAGCGCCCTGGGCGCGCCGCCAGACAGCGGACTGTCGACCCAGCGTAAACCCTTCTCGCTGACGTCAGCGGCGAGTTGGCGCGTCGCGTCGGGGTCGATGGACGACATGTCGATGATCAGCGTGCCGGGCTTTGCCCCAGCCGCCACGCCGGCATCGCCGAACACGGCGCGGCGCACGATCGCCGCCGAATTAAGGCTAAGGATCACGTAGTCGGACGCGCCGGCGGCCTCGGCCGCGCTCGCCATGGCGGTCGCGCCTTTGGTGAGCAGCACCTCAACCTTGGCCTTGTCGAGATCGAACACGAAAAGGCGGTTGCCGGTGGCGAGCAGGCGTTCGCCGATTGCCCCGCCCATGGCGCCGGCGCCGATCAAGGCGACTGCGTTGGTCATGATGGTCGCTCCCCGAATTTCGCTGTTATGTCCGCAACAATCTCGTCGAGCGGCGCGTCGATCGGCACGGCGATCGCATTCTCGTCCTTGCCCGGCACTTCCAGTGTCGCGAACTGGCTGTCGAGCAGGCTGGCCGGCATGAAGTGGCCGGTGCGCTCATGCATGCGCTTCGAGATCAGCTCGCGCGAGCCGTCGAGATGGATGAACAGCACCGGCGCGCCCGCCTGCTCGGCGATGAAATCGCGATAGGCGCGCTTCAGCGCCGAGCAGCCGACGATGACCGGCGAGGGCCCTAGCCGCAGCGTTTCGCCGACCTTGGACAGCCATGGCCACCGGTCGGCATCGTCCAGCGGAATGCCGGCGCTCATCTTGGCGATGTTGGCCTCAGGGTGTAGCTTGTCCCCGTCCACGAATGTCGCCGCGATTGCGCGGGCGAGCGCCTCGCCGATCGTCGTCTTGCCCGAACCGGTGACGCCCATGACCACCATGTGCGGCGGCCGGTCAGATCGAAGCTGTGATGCCGCCATCGACATAGAGAATGTGTCCGTTGACAAAGGATGATGCGTCGGAGGCCAGGAAGACGCAGGCGCCGACCAGTTCCTCGACCTTGCCCCAGCGGCCGGCTGGCGTGCGCTTTTCGAGCCAGGCGCTGAAGGCCGGGTCGGCGACGAGGGCCGCATTGAGCGGCGTGTCAAAATAGCCGGGCGCGATCGCATTGCATTGCAGGCCGTGCCTGGCCCAGTCGGTCGCCATGCCCTTGGTCAAATTGCCGACGGCGCCCTTGGTCGCCGTGTAGGGCGCGATGCCCGGCCGGGCGAGCGCGGTCTGCACGCTGGCGATGTTGATGATCTTGCCGCGGCCACGTTTGATCATGTGCCGGGCCACCGCCTGGCCGACATGGAAGACGCTGGCGACATTGGTCTGCAGCAGGCGTTCGAACGCATCGGCGGGAAAATCCTCCAGCGGCGTGCGGAACTGCATGCCGGCATTGTTGACGAGAACGTCGATCGGCTCGCTGGCTTGCTCGAAGGCGTCGATTGCGGCCCTGACGGCGTCGTGGTCGGTGGCGTCGAAGGCGAGCGTCGCAGCGCCTGGAATCTGCCCAGCCGCAACCGTGAGCTTCGCCTCGTCACGGCCGTTGAGCACCACTCTGGCGCCGGCCTCGGCCAGCCCTTTGGCCAAAGCAAATCCGATGCCCTGCGAGGAGCCGGTCACGAGCGCGGTGCGCCCGCCGAGATAGAACAGATTGGATGACATTTTTCCGATTGCCTCTCGTCGCTGAGCGTCTTATGTTATCGATAACATCATCTGTCAAGCCAAGTGGAGCAAAAACCGATGCAGCGGCCCCATATCCTTCAGGTTGGACCCTATCCCGCATGGGACGAGGAGCCGCTCAACGAAGCCTTCACGGTGCACCGCTATTTCGCGGCCGCCGACAAGCAGGCTTTCCTCGCCGGGATCGGGTCGCAAGTGCGCGGCATAGCCACACGTGGCGAGCTCGGCGCGAACCGCGCCATGATCGAGGCGTGCCCTTCGCTTGAGGTTGTTTCCGTCTACGGCGTCGGTTTCGATGCGGTCGATCTCGCGGCATGCCGGGAGCGAGGCGTGCGCGTCACCAACACGCCGGACGTGCTGACCAACGACGTCGCCGATCTCGGCATCGCCATGATGCTGTGCCTGTCGCGCGGCATGATCGGCGCCGAACGGTGGGTGCGCGACGGCAGCTGGGCGGCGAAGGGGCTCTACCCGCTCAAGCGCCGCGTCTGGGGCCGGCGGGCCGGCGTTCTCGGTCTTGGGCGCATCGGCTACGAGGTAGCCAAGCGTCTCGCCGGCTTCGACATGGACATCGCCTACAGCGACGTCGCGCAGAAGGATTTCGCCCCGGATTGGACGTTCGTCGCCGATCCGGTCGAGCTGGCGAGGCGTTCGGACTTCCTGTTCGTGACGCTTGCCGCGTCGGCCGCGACGCGCCACATCGTCAACAAGGATGTGCTTGCGGCACTCGGCGAGGACGGCATGCTGATCAACATCTCGCGTGCATCCAACATTGACGAATATGCGCTGCTCGACGCGCTCGAGGCAAAGGTGCTCGGCACCGCCGCGCTCGATGTGTTCGAGGGGGAGCCGAAGCTCAATCCGCGCTTCCTGACGCTCGACAATGTGTTGCTGCAGCCGCACCATGCGTCGGGCACCATCGAAACGCGCAAGGCCATGGGCAAACTGGTGCGCGACAATCTTGCCGCCCATTTCGCCGGCCAGCCGCTGCTCACGCCGGTGCTTTAGGCTCGTCCTGCGCGGATTCGGATGGAAAACCGCTGCACATTTTTCCTGGAATTTCCCGAGGAGTTCACTGACCATGAAGTCGATCGTCATCCACGCCGCGAAGGACCTGCGCATCGAGGACCGTCCGGTCGAGGCGCCGGGCCAAGGGCAGGTGCTGTTGCGTCTCGCCGCCGGCGGCATATGCGGCAGCGACCTGCACTACTACAATCATGGCGGCTTCGGAACCGTGCGCCTGAAAGAGCCGATGATTCTCGGCCATGAGGTCTCCGGCGTCATCGAAAAGCTCGGGCCCGGCGTCGACGGGCTGCGGCCTGGCCAGCTGGTCGCGGTCTCGCCGTCGCGGCCCTGCTACGGCTGCCGCTACTGCCGCGAAGGGATGCACAACCAGTGCCTCAACATGCGCTTCTACGGCAGCGCCATGCCATTTCCGCACATCCAGGGTGCGTTCCGCGAAATGCTTGTGGCGGACGCGCTGCAATGCGTGCCGGCCGACGGATTGAGCGCTGGCGAGGCGGCGATGGCCGAACCGCTGGCGGTTTGTCTCCACGCCACACGCCGGGCCGGCGAAATACTCGGCAAGCGCGTGCTGGTGACCGGCTGCGGACCCATCGGCCTCTTGTCGATCCTCAGCGCGCGACGCGCCGGCGCGGCCGAAATCGTTGCCGTCGACATCACCGACTTCACCCTGGCGATGGCAATGCGCGCCGGCGCCGACAAGATCATCAACACAAAGACCGATCCGGAAGGGCTGGCGCCCTATCTCGCCGATAAGGGGACGTTCGACATTCTCTATGAATGCTCGGGTGCCGCGGCGGCACTGGCGCAGGGCATCGCGGCGCTGCGCCCTCGCGGTACGATCGTCCAGCTCGGCCTCGGTGGTGCCGAGATGGCGCTGCCGATGTCGGCAGTCACCGCCAAGGAACTGAGGATCAACGGCTCGTTCCGCTTCCACCCCGAATTCGCCGTCGGGGTCGAGCTGATGCGCAAGGGACTGATCGACGTCAAGCCGCTGATCACCCACACCGTGGCCTGCGACGAGGCCTTGTCCGGCTTCGAACTTGCCAATGACCGCAGCCGGGCGATGAAGGTTCAGATCGCCTTCTCATAAGCATCGCGGCGCGTTGCATTCCGCAGTGATATCGATAACGTACGGCGATGCAGCCTCCGTCCAAACGCCCAACCATGGCCGACGTCGCGCATCGCGCCAACGTCTCTACGATGACGGTGTCGCGCGCCTTCAAGAGCGACGCGTCGGTGAGCACCGACACGCGCGACCGCATCCTGCAGGCGGCGGAAGAGCTCGGCTATGTCTTCGACAGTATCGCCGCCAACCTATCGTCGCGCCGCTCCGGTTTCGTCGCGGTGACGATCCCTTCGATCAACAACGCCAACTTCGCCGACACGGTGCGCGGCATGACCGAGGGCCTGCGTGACAGCGGGCTGGAGATCCTGCTTGGCTTCACCGACTACAATGTCGAGGAGGAGGAGCGCCTGGTCGGCCAACTGCTCAGGCGGCGGCCGGAAGCAATCATCGTCACCGGCAGCCGGCACACGCCGCGCTGCCGCAAGATGCTGGAGAATGCCGGCGTGCCGGTGGTGGAGACCTGGGACCTGCCGGATGATCCGATCGGTCACGTCGTCGGCTTCTCCAACGCCGCGGCCGGACGGCTGATGGTCGATCATTTCATTCAGCGCGGCTACTCGAGGCTCGGCTTCATTGGCGGCGACACGTCGCGCGACACGCGCGGCCTCGACCGCCGGCGCGGCTTCGTCGCGGCGCTGCAGGACCGCGGCCTCGACGCCTCGCGCGTTATCGCCTCCGGCGTGCCGCCGATCTCGATGCGCGAGGGTGCCACCGCCATGGTCGAGATGATCTCGCGCTGGCCGGACACGCAAGCCGTGATGTGCGTGTCGGATCTTTCGGCCTTCGGCGCGCTGATGGAATGCGTGAGGCGCGGCATCCGCGTTCCCGACGACGTCGCGATTGCCGGTTTCGGCGCCTACGACCTCGCCGAACAGTCGGTGCCTTCGATCACCACGATCGATGTCGAGGCGCATGAGATCGGCATCCGTGTCGCCGAACTCGTGCTCGACCTGCTCAACGGGCGCCGGGCGCCTGACGACCGGGTGGTCGTCGGCATGACGCCGAAGGTGATCGCGCGTCATACGGGCTGAGACTGGGCAAAACAGAACGGCCGGCGGGTTGCCCGCCGGCCGTTGACCGTCCTGCCCGTTGGCAGAGGTACTCGTCGGCGCCTATTTGCCCCAGATCTTCTTGTACTGGTCGCGGTAGCCGTTGCCCGGATCGAACCGGTTATCCGGCCCGCCGTCGAATTCGACATTGTCCGACGTCACAACATGCAGCGGCGAGATGTAGCCAGACCATTTCTCGCCGGCAATGGCGCGGTTGAGCTCATCAACGAGCTGCCAACCTTGCAGGTTCAGGGGTTCGGCAACCGTCACCTTCTGGAACTGGCCGGAGCGGATGCGCTGGTAAGCCGATTCGGAACCGTCGCCCGCCGCCACGTTGATCGGCGCGTCGGTGCCGGACTTTCCGGCCGCCGCCAGTGACGGTCCCATGAAGTCGAAATAGAGGTCGTTGATCGCCAATGAGTGAGTCCACTGGTCGCCGTATTTCTGCAGCAGCGAGGTGGTGAGCTGCGGCATGCGTTGCGAGGTCTCGGCGATTGGCGTGTCGACATATTCGAGCACTTTGCCGCCGAGATCCTCGATTTCCTTCTTCATGCGGTCGGCCTTGGCGATGGCGATCTGGTAGGTCGAGTCGGTGAAGATTATGACGCCGGGCTTGCCCTTGGCGTCGACAAAAGCCCAGTCGGCGGCAGCCTTCGACACTTCCATCGGATCGGTCGAGACGTTGGCGATGATGCCGAGATCGTCGATCGGACCGACCGTCGGCGCCGCATGCCATGCCGCCATCGGAATCTTGGCCGCCTTGGCCTGCTCCAGCGCCGGCTTCTGCTCGACGGCATCGAACCCGTTGATAATAATGCCGTCGGGATTGAGCGCCAGCGCTTGGCCGAAGGCCGCGGTGCGGCCGCCGATGGAGCCGGCGCCGTCAAGTGTCTTGACCGTCCAGCCGAGGGCTGCCGCTGCTTCCTCGACGCCCTTGGTGACGCCAAGGATGCCGCCGTTCTTCATGTCGGCGCCAAGCACCACGATCGTCTTGCCTGCCGCGCCCTTCGGTCCGGTCGTCGGGCCATCCCATTTGTCGACCTTGCTGGCATATTTGTCGACCACTGCCTTGGCGTCGGCCATCGGGTCAGCCAGGGCGTTCGAGGCAATGCCAAGCGCTAGGCAGGCGACGCCGAGCTGAAGGACTGTTCTGCGATGCATGTTGCTTCTCCCATTAAGCATTGTCATTTGTCTTTGTTGGTTGGCTGGTGGCTGGGTGGAGCCGGCACGACCGCGCCGCGACGGCGCTGCGCGTAGCCGGCAATGCCGATTGCGACGAGCAGGGTGACGCCGTTGAACAGCGGCTCGACCCAGAACGAGCCGCCGAACTGCTGGATGCCGGAAATGCCGGCGGCGAGGATGACGACGCCGATGATCGTGCCCCAGACATTGACGCGGCCGGGTTTGATGGTGGTCGATCCCAGGAAGGCGCCGACCAGCGCCGGCAATAGATATTCAAGGCCGACGCTGGCCTGGCCGATGCGGAGCTTGGAGGCGAGCAGCACGCCGCCAAGCGCCGTCAGCGCGCCGGAAGCGACGAAGGCGCCCATGACGAATTTCTGCACCGGTATGCCGTTGAGCGCTGCAGCCTTGGGATTGGCACCGATGGCGTAGAGGTAGCGGCCGATCGGCATGTATTCGAGCACAAGCCACATCACCAGCGCCAGGACGATCACGTAGTAGCCAGTGATCGGCAGGCCGAACAGCATCGTCCCGTTGAGGGCGAGAAAGCCTTCGGGAAGCACGCCGACGACCTGCCGGCCGCCCGTGTACCACATGGCGAGTGCATACAGCACGGTGCCGGTGCCGAGCGTGGCGATGAAGGAATCGATGCGTGCCACCTCGACCAGCAGGCCGTTAATGAAGCCGGTGACGACGCCGAGCAGCAGGACAATCAGCACCGCGATCGGCCAGGGGATGCCGAAGGCGGTCTGCAGGCTGATGGCCAGGATATGCCAGAGCACGATGCCGTAGCCGACCGTCAGGTCGATGCGGCCCGAGGCCATGGGGATCATCGCCGCCAGCGACAGCAAGGCGATGATTGCCTTGTCGGAGACGATGGAACGCAAATTCAGCAGCGTCGGGAAGGTGCGCGGCAGGAGCAGCGAGAACAGCAGGATGAGCAGCAGCGTCAGGATCGGCAGGCCGTAGACCGGCAGGTAGCGCGCCGCCTTCTGGCCAAAGCTGAGCCCGGAGAGTTCCGAGCGGGTCGGCTCCAGCGCCGTCGATTTGATCGAGTTCATGGATACTCCTCAGGCGGCTTCGGACACGGAGGCGGCATGGATGAGCGCCGCAGTCGTCAAGGCATCGCCGGCCAGTTCGCGCACGATGCGGTTGTGCGAGAAGACGAGCGCGCGATGGCAGATATGCGCTACTTCCTCGAAATCGGTGGAAACGACGACGACCGCCAGCCCGGCTTCGACAGCTGCAGCGATCAGCCGATAGATTTCGGCCTTGGCGCCGACATCGACACCCGCCGTCGGATCCTCGGCGATCAGCAGCTTGCGACCCGTCGCCAGCCAGCGGCCGACGACCACCTTCTGCTGATTGCCGCCGGAAAGCGCCTCGATCGGCAGGTGCGGGTCGTTCGGCCGCAGCCCGAGCCGAGTACCGAGCTCCTGCGTCAGTTCGCTTTCCCGCGCCGGCATCATGAAGGAGAAAAGCCCGCGGCCGACGGCGGACGGGTTGAGATACATGTTTTCGCGCACGGACAGCGACAGCGCTACCGACTCCTCGGTGCGGTCGCGCGCAATCAAGCCGACACCGGCGGCAAGGGCCGCACCGACCGAGGACAGGTCGAGGCGTTTGCCGTCGAGTAATACAGTGCCGTCGAAAGGCTCGGCGCCGAATAGCGCGCGCCCGACGATTTCCTGTCCGGCGCCGCGCAGGCCGACTAGTCCCAGAAGTTCGCCAGACCGCGCCTCGAACTGGACCGGTCCGACATTGCCGCAGCGCAAATCCTCGACCTTCAGCCGCTCGGGTCCGTCCTGCCAGCGCGACTTGGCGAACATCTGGTGCGCCGGGCGGCCAACGATGAGATCGACCAGTTCCTGCGGCGTCGTCTCGGCGACCGGCTTGACCGCCACCATGCGGCCGTCTCGCATCACGGCGACCCGATCGGCGATGCGGAACACTTCATCCAGGCGGTGCGAGACATAGATCATGCCGACGCCGCGCTTGCGTAACGGTCGCAGTGCCTGGAACAGGCGTTCGACCTCATCCGCGGGCAAGCTTGCCGTCGGCTCGTCGAGTACCAGCACGTCGGCTTCGGTAGCGAGCGCGCGGGCGATGGCAACCAGGGATTTCTCGGTGCGCGAAAGATCCTGGACGCGCGTCGCCGGATCGAAGGCGCAGCCGACCAGGGCTAGGGCGCTCTCGGCACGACGCTCGGTGTCGCGCCAGTCGATCAGACCCGAGCGGCGCGAGAAGCCCTGCGCCATGCCGACATTCTCGGCCACCGTCATCCATTCGATTAGGCCGAGATCCTGATGGATGAAGGCGACCTTCTGCGGCTGGTTTGGGCGTGGCGGGCGGTGGTGGTAGTCCTCGCCGCGAAAACGGATTGTTCCCTGGTCGCGCTTGTAGATGCCGGCCAGCGTCTTGATGAGAGTCGATTTGCCGGCGCCGTTCTCGCCGAGCAGCGCAACGATCTCACCCTCGTGGATGTCGAGCGAGACCGACTTCAACGCCAGGGTGCCCCCGAAGCGCTTGGAGATGTCGATGAATTCTATGAGCTTGGGCCGCATCCATGGCCCTCCCAAGCCAAACAAACGGATCTGAACTGCGACTGATGTTATCGCTAACATTTTTGCAGGTCAAGTCTTGAAAATGGCTCGCCGCGAAGGCTATCGATGACCACGGTTCATGGAGGATGAGGCATGTTCGGAGACATAGAGGGCACTGGCTTCGAGGTTCTCGACGAGCGGTTCGAGAGCTGCTTCGTCGGCCATGTGGCGGTCGAGCGGCTGTGGACGGGTGGACGATGGCTGGAGGGTCCGGCATGGTTCGCGGCCGGGCGGTATCTGGTTTTCTCGGACATCCCGAACGACCGCATCATGCGATACGACGATACCAACGGCGTGGTCTCAGTGTTTCGTGCGCCCTCCAGCAACGCCAACGGCAACACAGTCGACACGGAAGGGCGGCTGGTCACCTGCGAGCATCGCGCGCGACGCGTCACCCGCACCGAGCATGACGGATCGATCACGGTGATCGCCGACCGTTTCGAAGGCAAGCGGCTGAACTCGCCAAACGACGTGGTGGTGCGCTCGGACGGCACTGTGTGGTTTTCCGATCCGCCCTATGGCATCGCGACCGACTATGAGGGCGACCGCTCCGAGCAGGAGATCGAGGGCTGCCACGTCTACCGCGCCGACCCCCTAACGGGCGAGGTGGCGCGGGTCGTCTCGACGATGGCCAAGCCAAACGGTCTCGCCTTCTCGCCGGACGAGGCCATCCTCTATGTCGGCGACACCGGCATCACGCACCAGAAGGACGGGCCGCGGCACATCCGCAAGTTCGCCGTCGAAGGTGCGACGCTCGGGGAACTCGGCGTTTTCGCAACTTGCACGGCCGGCCTGTTCGACGGGTTCCGCGTGGACACAGCGGGCCGCATCTGGGCGGGCGCTGGCGACGGCATCCACTGCCTCGATCCCGACGGCACGCTGATCGGCAAGATCCGCATCCCAGAGACGGTGGCGAACCTGACCTTCGGCGGCGCCAAGCGCAACCGCCTGTTCATCACCGCGCGCCAGTCACTCTACGCAGTCTTTGTGGTCGCCAATGCGGCAGCACGAGCATGAGGACGAAGAGGATCCTGGCTCAAGGTTCAAATGCGCTTCCCTTCTGACGTTGGCCGATAGTCCCAGTCGCTCAATGGCGGAGGCTATGTTCCTCATTTGTGCTCGAGAATCGCACAAATATGTGACATGGTGTGATGTCCGGAATTATTTGGCATTTCGTGGGGTTTACCAGTCCGGAATTATGGCTTGCGTGTGTGTGGCCTATGTGATTGAAAACAAGAGCATTTTCAGGCCGAGGTAGGAGTTTCTGATCCTAAGATCAGGTTTACCAATGGCCTCAATGACATTTAATTCTGGACTGGCATCAAGGGGTTGGATTTGCATCGAACCTGGCCGCCGTTGTTGGTAAACCCGCTTACGGTTGGCAGCGGATTGGTCAACCCAAGACCCCAGGATTGGTAAACCAACGCCGCACCCCTATCGGCCAGGCCCAGCTCTCCCCACCGGTCACTCTTCCATACCCTCGCGAAACGAACTGCGGCCAATGGCTGACATACGGCCTCCTGAGGCTGCGTGGAGATCCAAGGTTTGGCTGTCACGACAGAGATAACTCCAGTTGCTACCCGGTGGTTTCCGTTCCGCCGCTAGGGACTAGCGCACGATGTCGAAGAAAGAGTTCGTCCCACTCAACCTGCTCGCCAAGTCGGCAGGAATCTCGCGGCAGGCAGTTTGGAAGGCCTGTCAGCGTGGCGACTGGCGAGGGCACGCCCTGGAGGTGCGCGTTGTTCAGGGTAAGGGTGGCAACGCGGGCAAGCATTATCTCGTCAATTTGGCTTCACTCCCACCCGAGTTGCAACTCCGGTTGAAGCCCATTGAAACGACGTTCGAAAAGGTCCGAAGCCGATTGCATGCCGAGGCCGGCACGGCCGAGCCGATAAAGGCAAGAAACGCGTAGTCATCAGTCGGCAGTGGGATGCTTTGGTACCCTTCGACCCTAGCACAAAGGCCAAAATTGCAGAGGACCTAAAACAGGAAATCCGAGGGCTTTTGGCAGCCGGCGCAGCTTGGGGACACGTCAAGCTATTAGCCCGTAACTTCCTGGTAGAGACCACCCCGGTCATGGGGGTTCCGCACCAGCGATTTTGCGAGTTTCGAGCAAGCTTGTTCGATCCCGTGGACGCTCGTTTCGCAAGAGCTGCATTACCGGAAGTCCACCAGTTCCGAACGAACCGCAAAGCCTACGAGGACAGCCGCCCGCGCGGCCGGCGCTCCATCGAAGGCATGCGCCCGATGGAATTGGTCGTCGGAGACGTGCACCCGATCGACATCCACCTGACGCGGGCTGAGGGCTCGATTTGTACAGCGAAGTTGATTGCGTTTCTCGATTGGGCGACCGGGCGCGTCTGGTGTGATCTGATCGCATTTAACAAGCGCGGCGGCGTCAACAATCGTGACGTGATCGAAGTCTTCGCGGCCATGGTGGAGCATCCTGCCTTCGGCCTGCCTGAAGCCCTCTACATCGATAACGGCAAGGAATATGGGTTCGCGACGTATACCTGGACGCCGCCGCGACACTGACGGTGCCCGGATTTCATGGGCCGGCTCGCACGGTGAGGGTTGTCAACGCCTTGCCTTACAACGCCCCGGCAAAGCCAATCGAACGCTGGTTCGGAGACTTCGAGTCTCGCTATCTAAGCTCAGTGCCGGGCTGGATTTCCGGCAACCGTATGAATAAGCGCCAGGAGGCGATCGGCCGGACGGTTGCGCCGTATGGCACCTTCGAAGATTTCGTTCCGGCGTTCTTCGGTCTCCTAAAGGCCTATCACAGCGTGCCCACGGGAAAGCAGAGCGGCCTGAAGGGGCTTTCGCCCAACGCCATTTTTCAACAGCACGTTGCTAAAGGTTGGTCAGCGATAACCATGTGCCGGGATGAGGTCCGCGCGTCTGTAGCGCGCCGTGTTGAGCGCACTGTGATTCAAGGCGCGTTTCAGATCCGTGGGCGTCGGTGGTCCTGCGAAGAGCTGTGGCAGTATACGCACGATAAGGTTCTGGTCTGCGAGCCGGTCTATCATGCGCCGGCCGAGCTGCTTGTGCTGGACATGAAGGGCAACAGGCTCGGGATCGCCACCCCCGATGTTGCACTTCATCCGCTTGATCATCGGGGCGCCCAATGCACGGCAGCACGGGCGAGGGCGCATCGCAGCGCGATCGTGGAGATGGCTCGCTCGGTCCCGAAAATCGACGTTGCAGCTCGGCTGATAGCGCTTGGTCAGGATCAACCTGAAGTAACCCCCAACGAGCCGGCGGGCAAATTATCATTCGACCCGTCTCGGCGGCTGGCGCGGATCGTGATGCCGAAGAAGCCCTTGCTCTCCGAAGAGCGCCGACGCGAACAGGACGAGCGCATAGCCGCTCAGATGGATTTGGTGAAGAGGATCGTCGGATGACGATATTCGTTGAAACCCGGGCTGTGCTCACCGTGCGGGCCGCATTCGATACGGCAGTCAAGATGCGATATCCGGTGCTTGCGGTCGGCAAAGCGGGACTCGGAAAGACTGTAGCGCTCAACTCGATGGCCGCCGAAAGCGGAGCTGCCTATTGTGAGGTTGCGCAGCATACCAAGGCTATCAGGCCGATGTTCCTGATGCTGCACGACGCCTACGGCGTCCAAAAGGACAGCAAGCACACATACGATCTTGCGAAGGATTGCATGAACTTTTTGGGCTCCCGATACGGCCCGACGCGTCCGTTGCTCGTGGACGAATATCAGAACTTCACACCCACTGTTTTGCGGGAGCTGCTGCATCTTCAGGAGCGCTGCGGCTTCCCTTTACTGCTCGCCGGCAACACTCATCGATTAGCGGGCACGAGGCGCGATATCCACGCAATGGATCAGATAGAAAGCCGTATCGGCATGCGTTTCGAGATCGGGCAGCCGACGCGGGAGGACTGCATAAGGATCGGCGTCGAATACAACGTTGAGGGGGCCGACGGCTACGAGGCAATCGCCACCTACGGTGAAAACACCTCCCTTCGCGCGCTTTGCCACCTACTCCAGAACTGCGCTGCCGTTACCAACGGCGTTGGCAGCATTCGTCTTTCCCGGATCGAGACCACGCTCCGTGTCACTTCGTGCGGCAGCGACGCGCTCAAGCTTCTACACGAGCGCCGAAAAGACTTCGCACACGACGTCAGCGGCCCCACTTAATTCCGGACGACGACAGATAATTCCGGACATCACACTGGAATTGAGACTGCCGTGCCCTCAACCAGCTCGCTGAATTGCACTGCTCGCCTCTTTTTTCAAATTTTCAAGTCGGGATCGGCATATAGATTCAATCCGATCGATAAGATCCGAGACGCGCTCTGCGAGCCATTGGAGTGCCTCATTCGTGATCTCGAAATGTCGCGAGTACCGCGCTTTCACATAAGCCTCATTCAGAACGTTGAACCACGCGACGAAGCGCTGTTGGTCACGAGGCCATGCTTCGGCAAGTTCCTGGACCTGATCCTCGGCGAGGCTCCGAAGAAATTTCAAGTTGTGAGAGGCAGGGCTGTAGTTCGTCAGCACTAGCAACAATGCCGCGTACGCTTGCTCGATCGATTGATGAAGGAGAAACGCGCTCTCCTTAAGCCTTCCTCTGGCGGCGAAGAATTCCGCCCCCTCGGCGAACGTCCTAGCTTGCGGGAGTCGTTCCGTGTAGTAGTCCTCTGCCAGTCGGAAGGCCTCCGCGGGTCCCGAAGCGACGGGGTTCGTGAGGGGCTCTTCGTCGAGCTCATACAGGACGATCCCGTCACGACGAATATCTACGAAAAAATATCGCCCCTCTCTTAGTGCCGTGTTCACCTCCCGGCGCGAGTGGACGATGAAGCTGACGGGCGTATTGATCTCACGCATCAAACGGTCGGCTGCAGGCTGCCAATAGGTGGCGAAGTCCGTCAGCTTTCGATTGTTGACCACCACCAGCAGATCGAAATCGGAACGGTAGCCCTTCTTGGTATGCGGCTCGTCGACCCAACCGCCGCGGGCATAGGATCCAAAGAGTATGATCTTCAAAATGCGCCCGCGCTTCTTGAAATCGGCGGTTCCTCCTCTCACAGCGTCATCGAACTCCCCAAGCAGTAGCTCGACTGCCTTTTTGAGCTCACGCTGCTTCGGGGGAGGAAGGTGGTCGATGCTGGATTTCATGAACAATGATCTACCACCCATATGGCATGAATAGTCAAGGCCAAGCCTTCGTTGTCTAAATAGCCTCTTGCGGCCGCGTCAAGCAACGTAAAAGTTGTTACAAAAATATAAACATACTATTCTAGAGGAAACGCGACATCACGAGAGAGTACAGGTCTGCAAGTTCCTGATTCGGGCAACAGCCGGCTCGGTGAGTTGCGGGACCGCTAAGAAATCCTGGTTGAGAGAGCGTCGTACCGTTTGCTGATTACCTTTGTTAATCTCCCTTGCGCCGGATAGATCGGTATCAGGCAAGCCTGCAGTGCGTGGTACAAGTCGGTCTCGCGGACAAACAGCGGATGCGCCGGCTGCAATCCCTCATCCAGCTCCTCGAACCATCCGCCATTTTCGCGGTCTATACAGGCCTCGGCGATGGTGTTCCAGATGCGCCGGTATCATTCTTCATGGAAGGCGCTCGGGCGGTGCTCGACCAGGAAGGAGGCCGCGCCCGCGGCCTCGGCGATCGGCCACCAGTGCTTGAAACGGAATGCCGGCTTGTCGGCCCAGTCTAGCGTGGAGAAGAAGCCGCCCCTGGCTTTATCCCATCGCAATTCCACTGAGCGCCGGAACAGCGTCTCCGCAGCCTCCGACATCCAGTCCTGTTCTTGCCGGCCAGCACCCCCACTGCAGCAGCACCAACAGGCGAACGTTGACGTTATAGGTGGCGATCTTCAGGGCTTCATAGATCCGGCAGGAACTGATCGGCTCGGCCCCATCCCGCGAGGGCCTTCGATGCGGCGCGCTTCTTCAACTCGGGTACATCGCCGACATGGAAACGGGAGGGCGCATCGATTGTCTTCATCTCCGCCCAGGTGACTGGTGCCGCGACCGGGGCGCCTGGCCGCGACCGGGCGCTATAAGGCATGATCGCCGTTGCGCCGCGCTGGTTGCGCAGATAGTCGACGAAGATCCGTCCCTTCCGTTTGGCCTTCGACAACACGGCCGTGAAGTGGGCAGGGTCGCTCTGCGCGACCGCCTGTGCAAGCACTAAGGCGAAGGCTTTCACCTCAGGCCATTCAGCTCGCGGCGTGAGCGGCGCGATTACATGCACGCCCTTGCCGCCCGTCAGCATCGGGAAGGTGGTCAACCCAAGAGATTTCAGTATATCCCGGAACTGGAATGCGGCAGCGCGAACCGCCTCGAAATCCAATCCCTCGTCAGGGTCCAGGTCAAAGACAAGGCGGTCGGCCTTCTCGACGTCTTCGATGCGCGCTCCCCATCCATGGAACTCTATCGTTCCCATCTGGACACAGGTCACAAGCCCCTCGGCGTCGTCGACATAAAGATAGGGCTCCTCGTGACCATCCTTTCCGGTGATCCCGACGTGATGGACCTTGTCGCCGAAGCTCCCCGCGTCGTGCTTTTGAAAAAAACATTTCTTTGCACGGCCCTGCGGGCAGCGGACAAGGCTAATCGGCCTGCTGCCGGCCCAGGGAAGCATGATCGCGGCGACGTCGCGGTAATGATCGGCAAGCTGACCCTTGGTGATGTTGGATTCAGGGTAGATCACGCGGTCGCGATTGCTAATCGCGATTGCCGGCGGCGGCAGTGTCGCTGTGCGGTGTTCCGTCTCGAGCACGACCGCTTCCGGTTTCTTGTCCTCGCGCAGGCCGAGATAGCTTGGATGACGCAGTGTTCCTTCGTTGGTCATCTCGGTGAAGGCGATCTCGGCGACAAGCATGGGACGCAGCCAGTGCGCGCCGCGAACCTCCGCGCGCGGCGCTTCGACCGTGGCGGCCTTCTGCTCGAGTGGCGCCATGGTCTTCATCAGCCGGACCATCTCGGAAGTATCGAAACCGGTCCCGACCTTGCCGGCATAGCGCAGCTTTCCGCCATCATGGACCCCAAGGATCAGCGATCGAAACGCGCGATCCTTGTCTGACGGGGTCCAGCCGACGAGCACGAATTCCTGACGTTTGATGCACTTGATCTTCAGCCAGCTTCCATCGCGGGCGCCAACATAGTCCGAATCCGCCAGCTTCGAGATAACCCCCTCGAGGCCGGCGCCGCAGAAGCGGTTCAGCAATTCTTCCCCCCGGCCCTGGATATGATCGGAGTAGCGAAGGATGGGGCTCTTCGGGAGGATTGTCTCCAGTTTCTCCTTACGCTCCAGCAGCGGCAGCCTCGTCAGGTCTTCCCCGTCGAGTTGGAGCAGGTCGAAGGCATAAAAATCGATGCTCGCGGGAGCAGCCTTCAACGCGTTCTGCAGCGCCTGAAAACTGGATCGTCCCTCGGTGTCGATGACGACGGCCTCTCCGTCGATGAGGGCGGAGCGAACGTTAAGTGTGCGTGCCTCGGAGAGGATCGAGGGAAAGCGGTCCGACCAGTCCAGACCGGAGCGCGTATAGGCGCGCGCCTCGCCGCCGCCCACAGCGACAAGAATACGGTAGCCATCATATTTCATTTCGTGGATCCAGCGGTCGCCGGGAGGAACCGTGTCCACCAGTTTTGCGAGCTGGACCGGCCGGAATGCGGGCGGCGCGAGTTTGGCTGCGCCGTCGGACGCCGGCTCCGCAAGGGGAGATGAAGATCCTTTGACTGAGGGCCGACGCAAAGCTGACTTGCTCACTTGAGTTGACCCTGTTCAGACCGAACTGTGCAATGCATCATTTCCAACACCCAGCTATATCTTCGTTTCTCCGCGCCGTCGTTGAGCATGTCGCGATAGTTGCCGACCGCGTAATCAGGTCTTCGGCCTGCTCTCCTGATACTTGCGCGCGAAATAATCGCCCTCGCAGCCTTCACCGCCGGAGACCTGCCGACGGTCTGCGGCGCCGCGCTTCGAATTTGTTGTCTGCTATTATCGTCTCCCCTGTTCCACAGGCGCGCCGTCACGACGTTCCACTTGTAACGCTCTGGGATGGCTTGCGATCCTGAGCCGGGCAAGAATTCGGCGTTTCACCTTCTCGCGTCGTGACGTTGATGTTGTTGATGTGAAGGTCTGGGATATAGGTGTCGGGGCTACGCAGCCTCGTGGGCGGCAACTCGGTGAATCCCTGATTATTTGAAGTGTCCGGAACTGCGCAGCTTCGCCAGCAGGATCATTGCGGTTCCGCGGTACTCAGCGCGCACATGCTCGCTCAACGGATACGATTCCCAAGCAGCCAGTTCGGCGACGAAATGAGAAGCGTCACCATTTACTGACGCGCATCTGAGGCGGCCACCCTTCTCGAGCACGACTATCGCCGCATCCGCTTCACCGTACCCTATTGCGGCCATCCGCTGAATGTTGGCGTCCCCATCGATGCGGACGTCGAACAAGACAGATCCCGCCGTTTTATCCGCAGCATCGGCCACCCTGTCGGAAAACGGTCGCTGTAAGCCATCGCTATCGGCGATCGATTGCTCAAACAGGACCATTTCAACGTGTCCAGCCACCATGCTGGCGACTAGTGCGCGGTCCGCTAAAATTGGCAATGGCCACGGCTGAACATCCGCATACCGCAGTCATCTTAGAATCACAGTATGGCCACGAGACGCGCGACAGCGTGCATCCTCCCCTATCGAATAGACGACGTGAACCTGGGATCAGGCTGAGGGGGATGCGTCCGGTCTGAGATCGTGGCGAGCACGAACAACGCGACAGCGAAAGCGAGAGGCGTCAGCAGAAGAGCGGCGCAAATCGGGTTGATCTTCCACATGCGATGACAATCTGCGCTGCGATTTAAACAAACCCGAACAAACATCGTTAACGCGGCCGAATCGAGCCGCGCAAGGATCAACTATGATTTCATGCTGTTACGGCGACCCCCGGCGCGGCGCTAGCGCGCCGCAGTGATTCGCAGCTCATCGATCCAGCCATTCAACAGGGCTGTGGTGTTGCGAACCGCTGCCTATCCCAGACGCTAGGTTTTTTTGCCCTCCTTCGTCATCGCCTTGCTCGTCACCATCCGGCGGCCTTCGCCTCGGCCTCGGTACAGAACCAGCGCTATTGCCTAGCCAGAGCGCCAGCCCGTGACAGGTGCGCGCAGCCGTACCCAGCGGCCAGCGCTGCTCATACTTCTGCATTGCTTCATTAGGCCAAGCCTTCCAGCCCGTGTAGGCAGGACGCCACTCGACTGCCGCGGTAGGATCGATTTCAATCCAGTCCAGTCTCATCGCGACATTGACGCGCTTACGTATCGCGACCAGCAGGAGCTTGGCCTTGCGTGGTGTCGCGATGAAGTGCCCTAGAAGCTCTTCACGTGGCCGCGCCGCAAGTTCTTAACGGGCACGTCGCGCCATGTCAGCGGATGGTCCGGGACCACCCGCAACGCCAGAAATTCCTCGATCAGGCGGCTGTTCTTGAATCTCGTGCTGTCATCATGAGCGAGCCACTTCACCGATGCCTTCAATCTCCTTTCGGCTGCTCCGAACGTCCCTGGCAAGGCAAGCACCCGGCGTTGTGACAACCGGCGCTTTTCGTATCTTGCGACCCTCGACAGCAGCCCGATAGGCTTCCTTGAAACCTCTCTCGTTCGGGGCAGGCAGCGGCACCAGGCGCCCATTGGCGCGGTAGCGCCAGCGCGTCTTCCCATGACGATCCTTATAGGAGGACACACCTGGGTATTCGTCTTTAAGACGCTGTTCCATGGCAGAACCAGGCTATTACCCTCGATGATTCCCTTTCAAGAGAAAGTCGACGATATTGTCGTCATCGTCGCCGGGCAGATCCGCGAACGCAGCCTCCAGTTTAAGGCGATCCCAGATCACACGAGTGTCGATTTTCTTTGGCTTTGGCATCCGCCCGTCCAAGACCATCTGGTCGAACTTTGTTACGCCTACGCCGACGTAGCGGGCAGCTTCATCCCGCGACAGGCCACGTGGGGGGTAGGAGAGGGTGTCGCTCTTCATCACCTTGATCCGCTAATCAGCTGTCCGAACGCGTGGCACTTTCTGTGAACGCGTTCGAAATAGCAGGCGCCCCACCAAGGGGAAAGCCCGATGTCCAGCTTTTGATTGCAGAAGGGCTACCCTGGCGTGCAAATAGGACGCTCCAGCCGCCTTTGAGCGATAATCGCAGCCCCTGGTCCATCGAGAACAATGTCTTGCCCGTAACGTAAATTGAAAGCAGGCCGGTGGCATATGGCCCTGCGTCAGTTTAATATATTAGTCCTGTCTAAGATTAGCCGGAGACCCTGAAAATGCAGCAGGCGAAACAAATCCTGGTGACAGGCGGCGCAGGTTTCCTGGGCTCATTTTTGTGCGAGCGGCTCCTTGCTGAGGGCCATCAGGTAGTTTGCGCAGATAACTTCTTCACAGGAAGCCGCAGAAACGTCTCTCATCTCCTCGATGACCGATCGTTCGAGATTATTCGTCATGACGTGACGTTTCCACTCTACGTAGAAGTTGACGAAATATACAATCTCGCCTGTCCGGCGAGCCCCGTCCACTATCAGTCCGACCCCGTCCAGACGACGAAGACCAGCGTTCATGGCGCGATCAATATGCTCGGACTGGCCAAGCGGGTTCGCGCACAGATTCTGCAGGCGTCCACCTCCGAAGTCTACGGCGACCCTGAAGTTCATCCGCAATTGGAAGACTATTGGGGCAGAGTGAACCCGATTGGCCCTCGTTCCTGCTATGACGAAGGCAAGCGATGTGCCGAGACTCTGTTTTTCGACTATTGGCGACAGCACAAGCTGAAGATCAAGGTAGCCCGTATGTTCAATACCTACGGTCCAAGGATGCGTCCCGACGACGGCCGGGTCGTTTCCAATTTCATCGTGCAGGCGCTGCAAAACAAGCCGATAACGGTCTATGGCACTGGCCAGCAGACGCGTTCATTCTGCTACGTCGAGGACCTCATCGACGGTCTGGTACGTCTTATGCAGACTGCCGACGACATCACCGGTCCTGTCAATCTCGGCAACCCGGCGGAATTCACGATGCTCGAGCTCGCAAATCTGGTGATCGAACTTACCGGAAGCCGATCGAAGATCAGATTTTCGCCGCTACCCGTCGACGATCCAAAGCAGCGGCAGCCCGATATCCGATATGCTTCCCGCGAACTCAAATGGAAGCCAAGAACTGCATTGCGTGCTGGCCTTGCCAAGACCATTGCGTATTTCGAGGACGTGGTTTCATCTGGGCACATTCGGCCCGCCGCAGCCGAATGAAGACGGTCCTGGTCACTGGCGGGGCCGGCTATATCGGGTCGCACTGCTGCAAGGCATTCGCCGAATCCGGATGGTCGGTTGTTGCCTTTGACAACCTTTCGCGCGGCTGGCGCGACGCGGTGAAATGGGGACCGTTGATCGAAGGCGATATTTCCGACGCGGCGGCTGTGGGGGCCGCCCTGGACCAGTATCGGCCGGACGCCGTGGCGCATTTCGCTGCCTACGCTTACGTTGGCGAGTCAGTCGAGCGGCCGGAGCTTTACTACCGAAACAACAGTTTCGGCACGTTGGTCCTGCTCGAGGAAATGCTGAAGGCCGGCCTGGACAAGCTGATCTTTTCGAGCACCTGCGCGACTTACGGGATTCCGACGCGGTCTCCGATAGACGAAACGCATCGGCAGTCGCCCATCAATCCCTACGGCTGGTCCAAATTCATCATAGAGAGAATGGTCGAGGATATCTCGCTTGCTCGTGGCCTCAATGCGGTCGTGCTTCGGTATTTCAATGCGGCCGGATGCGACCCCGACGGCGAAATCGGCGAAAAGCATGAACCGGAAACACATGTCATCCCGCTGGCCATAGAGGCGGCAGTGAGGCCAGGCCGCACCTTCGTCATCAACGGAGCCGATTTCGATACCCGCGACGGAACCGCCGTGCGGGACTACGTCCACGTCGTCGATCTCGCGCGCGCCCACGTCCTGGCAGGGGAGAAGCTTCTCCGGGACAAGGGCGTCCACGTCTACAACCTCGGAACCGGAGCCGGTACAACGGTGGCCGAACTGGTCGACGCCGTCAGACGGACTTCGGGGATACCGCTTCCGGTGGCTTACGGGCCGCGCAGGCCAGGCGACCCGCCAGCGCTTGTTGCCGCGGCGGGCAAGGCCGAGCGGGAACTCGGTTGGGTGCCCGAACAATCGGGCATCGACAGGATCGTCGAGACAGCACTGGCTTGGTATCGCAGCCGATTGGAAAAAATATAGCGCATGTGGGCTACCGCGCGGTCAGCAAGCGATCAAGTGCGCCAGCAACCGCGCCGAGCGAAAAATTTCCCTCTATCCGCTTTCGCGCCGCCTGTCCGAGGCGCTCTCGCATAATCGGATCGTCGTAAAGTTTCTTCAGCGCCTGTGCAATGGCCGCCGGCTCGTCCCTTGGAACAATGAGGCCGCCGGATGCCTCGCCGTTTGCCAAGATGTCGGGTAGCCCCTGTGCGTCGGTGGCAACGATCGGAAGGCCGCAGGCCATCGCCTCCAACGGCGCAACGGGCATACCTTCGGTGCGGGACGCTGTGACATAGGCATCCGCCGCCGAAAGCCAACGCCGTATTAAAGCCCGGTCCGTGGTGTAGTCGCAAAGCCATCTCGCATTGGGTAGAGCGGCCTCGCTCAACAGCCTGGCAAAAACGTCTCGGTCCTGCCCCGAGCCGATGATAACCAGTTCTGACGAAGCATCGCCCGAAAAGAGGGACCATGCGTTCAGGAGCACATCGAGCCCCTTCCGGCGAACGTCGATGCGTCCGTGGTTGACAACGATGAAATTCCCGCTCGCCAAACCGAGATCTTGCCGCGCCTGCCGACGCTCGATTGCTATCCACTCTCCGCAATCGATGGGGTTGGGGATATTTGCGATGTTGAGCGCCATGTGCGGGTAAGCTTTGGCGAGGCGTTCACGCTCCGCTGCCGATGCGACGATCAGGCCGCTGCAGGCACGGAGAGAAGCCTGCCTGGCGATCGCCTCTATCCAGGAGAGCGTCCGGTCGCCGCCCTGGAACGTTGCATAGAGCGGAATCCGCATACGGACTGCCAGCCAGGCAAGCGCATCGAACCGCGTATATTCATATTCCTGAACGAGAATTGCATCACATTGCGATCGGGCGAGCACCTTCCGGAATGCCGGGAGCGGCGTCGCGGACCAGCGCCGCAGACTGTGAGCCGCTGCGGAGTGACCTTGACGCGCACGCGCGCCGGGAACGATCCAGATCGGCGCGCCCGTGCCGGCATGGTAGTGGCATTCTATCTGCGAAGCATGCTCGGAAGCGCACACGATGACCGGCCTATGCCCGGCCAATTGCAGAGCGGAGGCGTAACCGAAAAGCCAGCCGCCAGTCATCTGTTCGACGAAATCCTTAAGCCGCAATCCTATCGGATCGAGGAATTCCTCCACGACGTCGCCCCATGGGAAGAGGGCGATGACGAGGGAAGAGCGGCGGCCCATCAAATGCCCCAAAAATTCATTTGCGCCAGGAAAAAGCCGTCTCCGTGCCGCGTGTCGAGCGTTGGTGCAGCACGTATCCGACAGCCGTTATCGGCGCCGCTAGAGCGTAAAGTATCTTGCGGCGACGGCGTCCGAAACGAGAAAATGCGATGTCGTGAAAGAGTGCCGTCACCGGGTTGATAAATGTGGCGCGGCGTTCCGGCGCACTGTCGAAGAGCGCTGCGAGTTCGGGATCCCGGTAGCCGCGCCGAACGTGACCCCATTCCTGCATCAGTTCGCTTTCATGCGGGCAATAGGGCTTCATGAAGCGGAAATAAGGGTAATGCCACTCCGCATGTGGCGTCGAGACAAGAACATACCCGCCTGGGCGCACGACCCTCAAGGCCTCTTGTGCGGCACTACGGTCATCCTCGATGTGTTCAAGCACGTCGAAGAGCGTCGCCACGTCGAAACTGTCATTCGCGAAGGGGAGGTCACAGGCATCGCCGCAGACGAAGGTCGACCTCGCCCAATCTGGCTGGTAGTTGCCCAACTCGGGATCGAGATCGAGGTTAACGACTTCAGCGTTCGGATAGAGGATACTTGCCATCCCGCTGCGCCCGCCTCCAATTTCCAGTATCCGGCCGGGCCCGTCGATTGCCGCGGGCGCGACGCGGTGAATTGCGCGCATCTTCTCACGGTAGAAAAGCCCGTCCGTCAGAGCGTTTGGAAACGGGTTCCGGGACAGAAATTGTCCGAGCGGGGCCTTGCTGATCATCGGTTTTGTTCCTCAGCCAGTTTGATGTTCGCCGTTTTCGCCAGCCGAAACGGACGAGGAATTGAAGACCAGCCAGCCAGCCTTCGACTTCTGCCGCGAGGATACTGGTCCTGCCGGGGGGGCCTTCGAAAAGCGCCTTGACGAATGTTCTCAAGAAATATGCGGGCAGCTGCTTCCAGATGCGATCGATGTTTCCGCGATCGCCAAAATTGTCATATTGCGTGACAAGAGCTGCGACGTGGCCCTTCATGTAGGCTCTTATTTGCCGCCTGAAGCCCGGCCAGTCGCGGCGATGATGATGGAAGACGACGGCGCGAGGTTCATACAGGCAAGTCCCTCCTGCGGCCAGCAGCCGGTACCATAGCTCCGAATCTTCGGAACATCCGGCAGCACCGGCGCCGAGGCGCTCGTCGAACGAGCCTACCCGATCGAAGGCCGATCGCCGGAAGGCCATGTTGGCTCCAGCGCCGATTTTCCAGACATGCGCTCCGCTTGGCCGGGTCTCTTCGAAAAAGCGGTGGTCGAAGAGAAGCGGCACGAAGGTGGACCCAAAACCGCCCATGTCGAACTGGAAACGGCGTTGGGCGATCGTATCGAGCCGGGCTGGCAGCACCAAGCCGGTCAGTGCCTCGATGTCCCGTTCTTCGAAGGCACGGGCGATTTCGGCAGTCCAGCCGGGATGGACCTCGACATCGTCGTCCGTGAACGCGATGATGTCTTGATGGCTTTCCCGGATGCCGGCGGTTCGGGCCACACTCAGTCCGGGGCGCGGCTCATGAACGTAACGGACGTCAGGGAATTGGACACATACCGGACGAGCGTTGGCGTCGCCGGAGTTATCGACGACGATGACCTCGCCAGGGGCGCTGCGTTGCCTTGCAATGCTTTGAAGGCACTCCGCCAGGGCGGGGCCGCGATCGCGCGTGCAAATTACGACTGAGATGTGCTGGGCCGACGCGGAAGACGCAGCCGCAAGGTCATCGAGGCGGTCGACAAGGTCCTCCGCACCGATCGCCGCGGTCAAAGACAGCGCGGATTTTGGCGATCCTTCATAGGTCGCCCGCAAGGGGGCTCCCAGTGGGATGCTGCGGGCAGCCAATTGTGCTGCCGAAAATTCCGCCGCGAACTGCCGCAGACTTGCCTCGCTGTAGGGCAATTCGTCAGGCACGGACGCTCGCATTCCCAGCGGCAAGTCCTTCCACCAGAAGATCGATAGCGAAGGGGTATCTCCCGCATCGGCGTCCGCATAGGGAGAGCCGAGATCGATTTGCCTGACACGGAAGGCGTCGCCATTCACTGGTACTGCTCCCGGATCCTCTGCACGCGGACACGTGAGCGATCATATTCGCCTGCCAGGCCGTAGATTCCGCCCCACAGCTCTGCAATGCCGAAACGAAAATCACGACCTTGAAGCTTGCGCGCGGCCCGTGCCAGCGCTTTCAGCCGATCGAAAAACCACCAGCAAACCATGGCACGGTGCCTTGCCTTGAGGTCTTCGTCGGTCCGATGGCTTTTGACCAGAAAGGCCATCATACCAAGTCCCCATGTCCAATATTGCCGTCTCAATTGGTCGATAGTCTCGCGATGCTCGTGGTAAACGGCATACTCGGGTTCATAAATCATGGGCCGGCCTGAACGCAGCACGCGATAGAAAATGTCGAGATCGCCACCGCCCGGCAGCGGTGCTCCGGTATCGAGCGCTTCGTCGAAACCGCCCAGCGATACGAGCAGCGTGCGGTCGAAAGCCATGTTGCAGCCGGCGCCGAGAATACCAGACCCTACCGGGTGCAGCGCATTGTCGAATCGGGTGTTGTGGAATTCGTTGCGCCTGAAGCCGCGGCCAAATCCGCCCCTTCGTTCGAAAAAGATCTGCGCCTCGGTGTCCAGGCGAAGCGGCAGCACCAAACCCGTAAAGCCACCGGCACCGGGATTGTCCCGGCAGGCTTTGGCAAGCCCGTCAAGCCAGTTGCGGTCGACGACCACGTCATCGTCAAGATAGGCAATCAGGCCACCGGTGGCCGAGTGAAGAGCGGCATTTCGTGCAAAATCAAGCCCGGGCCTCGGTTCCAATACATAGAGAACGTCCTTGAAGCCCCCGACTGCTTCGCGCGTGGACGAATCCACCGACGCATTGTCCACCACGACGACTTCGACGCTCGGAAAAGCGGTTCTGTGTCGGATGCTTTCGAGCGAAGCCAGCAACCTCGAAAGACGTTCGGCGCGGTCTTTCGTACATATCGCGATGGAGAGGCTCGGCAGGGGCAATTGCCCAACCGGTCTTCGGCGCAGCAATTCCTGATCCATCTTCTCAACCAGGATGCGATCGGCGAAACGTTCATCGGCAATGGATTTCAGTCGCTCCGCCGACAGCATCGCGGCGGAGGCGAGCGCGATCATCTCAAAGCCGACAAGCCGGCCCTGCCAGCGGGCAATGAGACCAACGCCGTCGTGCTCTGGCGCAAGCTCAATCGGGGCCAGCGGACTTGACAGTTCGATGTCGACAATCTTGTAGCCCATCGCCTTAGTTCGCACCCATGGCAACACGACCGTTTTGAAACTCGTGAAGTTTTGAAAAATGGCCCGCTCGCTTCAGAAGTTGATCCGGCGAACCAATCTCGACCACCCGTCCCTTGGACATCACGATGATCTGGTCAGCGGCCTGGACGGTGGACAGGCGATGCGCAATGACAACCACGGTGCGATCGTGCGAGTATTGCTCGAGGGCGATCTGGAACGCCTGTTCCGTCTCGCCGTCGAGCGCATTGGTGGCTTCGTCCAAAAGGAGAATGTCGGGCTTGCGAAGTATGGTCCGGGCCAGCGCGATCCGCTGCCTCTGGCCCCCCGACACGCGCATTCCCTGGTCGCCGATCTGCGTCTCGTAGCCCTCCGGAAGCGAGCGGATGAAATCGTCAGCCTTCGCAATGCGGGACGCTTGGCGCAGTTCGTGCTCACCGGCGTCGAAATCGCCGTAAGCGATGTTGGCCGCGATGGTGTCGTTGAACAGGTACACCTCCTGGGACATCAGCGACAGCCGCTTGCGCCAACTGCGCAACTCGAAACCTAAGAGCGGGATACCGTCGGCAAGGACTTCCCCCGACGTCGGGTCCATGAAGCGAAAGAGCAGGGCCATGACGGTCGACTTGCCGGCACCCGACTCGCCAACGATTGCCGTGGTCTTGCCGGCGGGGATACTGAAAGACACATCCTGCAGCGCCATAGGCTGATCGGGCGCATACCGAAAGCAGACATCGCGAAATTCGACGGCCGTCTTGAGTGCAGGCGCCGGCAGATAGCCTTGGCTGAGAAACGGCGTTTGCGTTGTGCGCAGGAACTCGTCCACATCGTCAATCGCGCCCGCAAGCCCGTCCAGCGCAATCTTCGACTGCAGCAATTCCCGTGTGGGCCCCTGGAGACGATAAAGCAGCGACAGGAAAGCGGCGAGAGCCGCGATTCCTATGCTTGCGGATTCGGCAATGAGAACCAGTGCACCGATCAGGATCGTGATCGAGATCTCCGAGACAGGCCCGGGGGTCGCCCAAAGCATGTCGAGCCTCAACAGACGACGCCTTACCCTGTCCGATGTATGAACGAACCGGTCATGCTCGTAGGATTCCTGTGCGAAGGCACGGATCAATTGCAATGAATTGATGCTTTCCCACATCCTGAGGCCGAACTGCTTGTTTTCCTCGACGACGGCCTTGCCGGTCTCGTCAGCGCGCCGGGTGGCCAGACGAATGGCCATTGCTCCGAAAAGCAGGAAAATCATCGAAAAAAAGGTCAATCGGATCGAGATCAATAGCATCAAGAAAACGAAGACGACGAATGTACAAAGGCAGATCATCAACCGGTAGGCCAGGCTCAGCCCTTGGCTGACCTTCCAGGTATTGTTGGCAATTGTCGTGATGATGTCCGTTCGTCTGTTCTCGACACGGTAGTCGATGCACGAACTTATCGTCTGATCGAAAACCCTGGATCGCAATCGGTGCGCGACGAGGCCGTCGACGTATCTGGTTACCCAGGTGTTGGCGAGATGGACCGCATTTTTGAGGACGATGCTGACGCAAAGCGCTCCGACCAGGAAGGCGGTTAGGTAATGATGCGGGATGGGCGACAGGATCCTGTCAAAGACGGGCTGCCATCTGCCGGGCTGAGGCGGCGAGGCTCCCAGGCTCTGCAGCAGGGGAATGAACAGAACGAGACCCGTACCTTCCAGAACCGCTGCGACCAGTCCAAGCCCCACCACGGTCGGCCCAGCCCAGGCTGGCGCCGCCGCCAGGCGAAAGAGCCGCCGCAAGCGCACCACCATTCTCACCAGATGCTCTCTGCGTAGTGGGGTTGGAACTCGGCGTTCTTGTTTCGCATCCCTTTCACTCGGATTTTGACCCACCGAGGGACCAGTCTGGCACGGCAATAAATGTCCATCATTCTTGGCAGGCGAGAAATCGCCGTCCCTGGCTCCATAAGGAAGAGTTTCTTCATCAGGCCATACGCTGCCGAAAGCCGCCCGGAGATCAAGGCTCGTACGGCGAGCCAATGCAGCATGTCGATCAGATGATCGTCGAGATCGTCCCCGAACTGCGGGTACTTCTGGCGAAACTCGGCAAGGACAATTTCACAAGAACGAAGCATCTGCATGACATCGCTCGACATGTTGGCGTTCGTCATCCGGTAACCCACGAGGTACTGAGGGACGACGCGAAACTCGTACCTTTCGGCTATTCTGAGGCACATCAGCAGGTCCTCGCAGCCTTGTGCGTTCCTGGCCCTCAAGGAAGGGTCGAAGCCTCCCGCTCGCTCGAACGCGGCGCGTCGGACCAGCATTGAACTTCCGTTGCCAACAAAATTCGTCCTGCACATGCGTTGGAGCACGCGACCCTCGGCATCGGGCCGGTTATGCAATGAGAATACCCGGCCGTCGCCGTCTATATCGGCGAACCAGCAATATGCCAGGCCTGCCGAAGAGCCGCCTTGCTGTAAGGTGCACATCTGAAGCGCGATTTTGGATGGGGCCCAAAGATCGTCGGCGTCCACAAACGCCAGGAACTCCGCATCGGTGGAAGCAACTCCACGATTGCGCGCATTCGCAACGCCGCCGTTCGACTGCGTTATCAGGCGGATACGGCTATCCTGTTCAGCATAGGAGGCCACAATCGAGGCAGAAAGGTCCGTCGACCCGTCGTCGACGACGACAATGTCCAGCGCCTGGTATTGTTGCCCGCAGATGCTGTTCAGGGTCGCGCGAATCGTTCGTTCCGCATTGAACATCGGCACCACGACGCCCACCGTGGCATTGTCTTTGATCATGGGCCTCTGTTGTCTCCGCAAACAGTTGGCTAGACAGGCATTGTAACCGGGCGCCCGGCGAGCCTCTCCGCGACACGCACCCCCTGGCCTCGATGGCTCTGCCGACTACGCCGTCGTGCGGGAACCTGGAAGTGTGAGTCACGGCGGCATGCTGCACTGCAACACAAATTACACCGCAATGCGCAATATTGCTAATTTAATCATCTCTAAAGTCCGGTTTGCAGGATCAGTTTTTCTTACGGCCCGAAACAGCGCTTGAACCAGCGCGCGCCGTTACCGCGAACGCCGCCGTCCGGCGCGGCGTCCCGCCCACCGCTAAGCTGAGATTGGCTGTTCAAGAGGCGGGCGTCTTACTACGCAGCCTTAAACCTGACCGGGATCCTGATGAGGTACTGGCGCGTCTTCACGAGCCAACCTCAGCGACCGACATAAAGCTCCGACCTGGCTTGCAACGCCAATGCGCGACGGGGAAGAGATCGGCAGGGCTGCAATAAGAGACAGGACTCACCCGCAGCCGCACTCAAGCCGCGACGATTAGCCGAGAGAGGAGGAGAAGGCGCTACTGGTTATCTGCCTATCCTGCGGCCGAAGGCGATCCCTATGTGGCTGTGTGGACTGGCGTCATTCGAATAGACGAGTAGGGTTCGCCACGGAACCGCATCAAGCAAACCCGCCGCGTGGCCACCGTTTCTGCGCGAGAAACGCGTGCTCCAGGGGGCAGCGAGGTGCGGGGCCTGCACCTAGGAGAGAAGGCTCGATCCGGCCAAGCTGTCCGCGTGGCTAGAAGCGCGGAAACATCTGAGAGCGCTGCGTTCGCCCGAACGAGCCGAACCATCGGATGGCCATCCACCCCCGGATGACGGTGATCCTGGCGTCGCCCTGCGTGACCCTATGAAGGATCGGCGTTGGTTCACATCGAGTTCCTGAGATCGTTCCGCGGACCTATGTCACGCAATGTCATTCACGATTCCTATCCGGCGATAGATGAAAGCTTCGTCCCCTGCGGCATTGGCGACGTTGCGCCGGGTTTCATCGACCAGCGCAGCCATGCGCGCGTGTGCCTCCGACTTGATGCAGACCGGATCTGTCGCAGCGGCATCGCCGACAATCGCCAACGCCTGACATCTGCAGCCCCCCCAATCGATCTCACGCCGCTCGCAGCTTCGGCATGGCTCCTGCATCCATTCGGTGCCGCGAAAGGCATTGAATGCGGGTGAAGCGGCCCAGATGTCGGCCAGCGGTTTCGCTCCAAAACGTTCGAAGCGAAGCGAAGGAATCGTCTGCGCGGCGTGGCACGGCAATACAGTACCGTCCGGGGTAACCACTAACGCGTCGCGCGCCCAACCGCCCATGCATGGCTTGGGATATGTGGCGAAATAATCCGGCGTGACAAAATCGATGTTCATAATGCCGGCGAGCCTTTCGCGCGCGGCTGCGACGATGTCCGCCTGCCGGTCTATCGCGCCACATTCGGGCATCAGCATATCGCGATTGGCCAGCGCCCAGCCGGCATACTGCACGTTGGCGATCTCGAGCCGATCGGCGCCCAAGGAAAGAGCCAGATCGATGAATTCGGGTACCTCCTCGATGTTGTGACGATGGATCGGTGCGTTGATGGTGAGTGGCAGCCCGGCCGCGCGGGCGCGGTGTGCCGTCTTCAGCTTCTTTTCGTGGCTGCCGCTGTGGTTGGCGACACGGTCGGTGGTCGGCTGACGGGCACCCTGAAAGCTCAGTTGCAGGTGGTCGAGACCGGCATCGGCAAAGGCTTCAATACGGCCTTCGGCAATGCCAACACCAGCGGTGATGAGGTTGGTGTAGATACCGCGCGACGAAAGCGCGGCGATCAGTTGCTCAAGGTCGCGGCGAAGCGTCGGCTCGCCGCCGGACAGGTGCACCTGGAGAACGCCCAGATCGGCGGCCTGCGAGAACAGATCGAGCCAGGTCCGCGTGTCGAGCTCCCGATTGGCCTTCAGCAATTCGAGCGGATTGGAGCAGTAAGGGCATTGCAGCGGACAGCGATGCGTCAGTTCCGCCAACATGCCGATCGGAGGCAGGAGAGGCTCGCTCATAGTTTCACCAGAAGGTTGTCCGACCATTCCTGCAGGAAGGCGACGACGTCGGCCGCTACCGCATCCTGACCGGCGTCATAGTCGGCCGCAAGGTCGGCGATGATGTGGCCGACCGTGGATCTCCCGTCGCAGCGGCGCAAGATGTCGAGGCTGACCTCGTCCGGCCAGAAGACTTTCTCCGGCGAAAGCACGGCGAAGGCCCGCCGCACAGGGTCGTACTGGATGCGAACATGCTTCGGCAGTGACGGCGCCGATCGCAACGACACGATGGCTCTTTCGCGCAGTCCCGTCATGAGGCCGCCTCCGGGCGGAAGGCGCCGGGCGGTATGTTTCCAGGCGCGCCATAGGCATGCTGAAGTGCGTCGAGCATCGCCCACAATATGTGGCATTTGAACACCAGCGCATCGATCGCCTGCTGCTGACGTTCGGCCGTGTCGGCATGTTCTAGCACGTAGGCGAGCGCGAAGTCCGCGTCGCGTGATGCCTGTTCGGGCCGCCAGCTGAAATAGGCCAGCGTGTCTTGCGTAATGTAGTCGTATCTGGCCAGCATCGCCGGCACTCGTTCGCCGATGATGCGGGGCGAGAACATCTCCGTGAGCGACGATGCGACCGCCTCGAGCAGCGTACGGTTGGTGCAGAAGGAAAGGTAGGCGCCCACCGCGAAACGGGTCGCCGGCAGCGCCAGACGCTCGCTCCTGACCGCTTCGGCGTCGAGCCCCAGTGCGGTGGCCAGATGCAGCCAGCGCGCGATGCCGCCGCTCCAGCCGTCGTCGCCGTCATGATCCTCGATGCGTTTGCGCCACGCGGCGCGAAACGCCGGATCTTCGGCACGCGCCAGGATCATGGCGTCCTTGCGCGGAATGACGGCCTGGTAGCAATAACGGTTGAGCGCCCAGGCCTGCATTTCGGCTTTCGACAGAGCGCCACTGGTCATACTGTGATGGAAAGGATGTCGGTTGTGATAACGTTCTTCACCGACCTGCCGCAGCACGGCTTCGAACTCGCTCCTGGACAGGCCATCTTTCGCAGCCTCGTGGAAATCGCTCAAAATTCCATCTCCATCCCATCGCTGGCGACTTCCCAACCAGCCACTCTGACCGCCGCGTGTTCGGCGGAATTCTCGTCGAGAACAGGATTGGTGTTGTTGATATGGATGAAGATACGACGGCCGATTTTCACATCGGCTAAGCCGGCAATCGAGCCCTCCTCTCCAGACATTGCGATGTGCCCCATGCGCGCGCCGGTTTTCTGGCCGACGCGGGCAATAATCATCTCGTCGTCCGTGTAGACGGTGCCGTCGAACAGAAGGCAGGCGGCATCAGCAACACGAGTGCGCAGGGCGGCATCGATGCGCGCGCAGCCCGGAATGTAGAAGATGGCGCCGCACCTGCCGGTCGCAGTGATGCGGACTCCGATTGTGTCACCCGGGTCGGAACTGAAATCGGCGCTGGGACCGGCCTTTTGCTCGAGGTAGAGCGCGATCTTCCCAGGTACGGGAAAGCTGTCGACCACAACGCCAGTTTCGCGGCCATACGCGTCGCGTATCGCCAGTTCGCCCGTTGGCCCCAGCAGGCGCCGAGATACGATCGACGGATCGAGAACGTTGAAAATCGAATTCGCCTCCAGCGTCTCCAGCACCTGTGCTGTTCCATAGATTGCGAAAGGCTGTCGTTCACGCAGGCTGAGCAGGCCGGCGACATGGTCCACGTCGGCGTTGGTCAGCACCACGGCGCGGATAGGCGTCGAGCGCGGCGGCGCATCGGCTGGCGGCTGCAGTTCAGGCGTTTGCGCAATCTGTTGGCGAATGTCGGGCGACGCATTGAAGAGAACCCAGCCTGCCCCGTCACCCGACACGGCAATGGATGATTGGGTTCGTGGACGAACGCCGGGCATCCCGCTGCGAGCCGCGCGGCTCAAACGATAATTGCAATTCCACTGCGGAAAGCCGCCTCCCGCCGCCGATCCGATGATCTTCACGAGCATACCATCGCTCCGAAGCCCTATGGAACTAGCAGGACGTTCTCAAAAGCACCCGCGTCCAATTTTCCTACGGACAAGGCATTGCATGCCGCCGTTGAAGGGCACATGCAATTTGCAGCCTACTTCTTGGGCGGATTTTCTGCGGGCAGGTATCGCGAAATCTCTAAACCGGCGGAGACCTGACACATGGTCGGTTTCTTCCAGATCTTCTTCATCGCGTTCTCCTCTTGCGCCAGCCGAACGGGCCGGTCACGCTATCGATGCCATTACCTGACAATGGGCACTCTTGGAGGCTACAACGTGTTGCAGCTTCAGTTGTTCCTTCATCACCAGCCCGGTTTTCGAATGAACCAGCCTTAACTTTCCTCGAACAGGCGTGAAATGTCGAGCCGCAACCGGTAATCCGATTGTCAATATGAATGCGGTCACGCCTCGTGCGTTTCATAGTGATGCATGCCAAGGGCCCGAGCTAGTCGGGCGGCTGGCATCGGTCCCTGCCAAAGAATCGCGCAATGCGCGTGTCAAAGCTTCAGGCCGGGTGGCCAGATTTCAAGCGCGCCGTAATCGCGCGTTGCCACCGTGTCGTAGTGACCGGTCAAAGCACCGTCGACCGACCGGTGCCGAGAAGGAGCATCCCCACGCTTCATGATCGTTCCTGATAGAGTTGAAACGCTTGCAATGCTAGACCAGCTGGGCGCAGGCCCGCCGGTAGCCGCAAGCGAGAAGCGGTGAGAGCAGGCGTGCCGCTCAGGGGACCGGCTGCGACTTGGGAAAGAGCGCGGCCAAGGAACAATCGGAATTTCCAGCAGTTGGGGTCGGGTCGGTCCTCCCTCTACCGGTCCAAGGCATGGAGCCCGCCCCAAATGCGGAAATGGGGCGGGCTCACTTTGTTGGAATCCAGGAACATTCCTTTGTCCAAAATATTAGGGTCGCTTCCATCCTGGAGCGCACATGCCGATTATTGACGTCCCACTTGGCTTGCCCGCCTTGGGCCGAATGAGGCTGGCGCTGACATTTCTCGTGCTGCTCGCTTTGGTCGCGCCCGGGCTTGGCGAGCCCCAGACGATGGTGATCGGCTATCTCGGCGAACAGCGCAAACCGCCTCTGCCGCTCGGGCCACTGGACGAGGTCGTCACCGACGACGGCCTGCAAGGTGCCCGGCTCGGCATCGCCGACAATGCCAGCACCGGCCGCTTTCTCGGTCAGCAATTCCGGTTGCAGGAAATCACCCTCAAGCCCGGCGAGATGCCAGCCGAAGCGGTCAAGGAATTCGCGGCCGCCGGCATCAGCTTCCTCATCGCCGATCTCGATGCCGCCCGTTTGCTGCAGGCGAGCGACGCTCCAGGCGCCGAGAGGATGACGCTGTTCAACAGTCGCGCTCCTGACGAGCGGCTACGCCAGGAGGATTGCCGCAAGAACGTGCTGCACACCGTTCCGAGCCGCGCGATGCTCGCTGACGGGCTGGCGCAATATCTCGTCTGGAAGCGCTGGCAGCACTGGTTCCTGCTGGTCGGGGCGCATCCCGAGGACCAGGCGATGGCGGTTGCCTTTCGACGCGCGGCGACGCGTTTCGGAGCAGAGATCACCATCGACCAGCCCTGGACGTTCAGGCCCGCCAACGGGCGCGCCGATACCGGACATGTCACGCTGCAGACCGAGATTCCCGCTGCCACGCAGGTCAGCGACTATGATGTGCTCGTCGTTGCCGACGAGGCGGACGAGTTTGGCGCCTATCTCGAAGGCCGAACCGCATTTCCGCGGCCGGTCGCCGGGACGCAGGGTCTGGTCGCGACCGGCTGGAGCGCGGTCAACGAAGAGTGGGGTGCCACGCAACTCCAGGATCGCTTCCACAAGCAGGCCGGGCGCTGGATGCTGCCCAGCGACTACGCCGCCTGGCTCGCCGTGCGAAGCATCGGCGAGGCGGCAACGCGCCTGCACAGCCTCGATCCGATTGCGATCGGAAAGTATCTCCGCAGCAACGATTTCCTGCTCGCCGGATTCAAAGGACAGGGTCTGAGCTTCCGGCCATGGGACGGCCAGATGCGGCAACCCGTCCTCATAGCCGGACCGCGACTGCTCGTCTCCAGTTCGCCGCAGCCGGGTTTCCTGCACCAGCGCACGCCGCTCGACACGCTGGGCATCGACCTGGAGGAAAGCGCATGCAGGTTCTGATCGCGATCCTGCTTTCGATGTCCATCGTGGCCGGACCTGCCGCCGCCGAGACGATCTACGTATCGAACGAGCAGGACAACACGGTGGCGGTGGTGGATGGCGCCAGTATGAACCTGTCCACGACCATCAATGTCGGAAGGCGCCCGCGCGGAATGGCGCTTTCGGCAGACAAGAAAGTGCTCTTCGTTGCTGTTGGCGACGACAACCGGATCGACGTTCTCGATCTCGCCAAACGGCAGGTGACCGGCCAACTCCCCTCGGGAGCCGATCCGGAGTTTTTTGTCGTGCATCCCGACGGCAAACGGCTGTTCGTCGCCAATGAGAACGACAATCTGGTCTCGGTGGTCGATGTCGCGTCCGCCAAGGTTATTGGTACGGTCGACGTCGGCGTCGAACCCGAGGGCATGGCGGTCAGTGCCGACGGCCGCTACGTTGCCTGCACCTCGGAGACCACCAGCATGGTGCATCTCATAGATGCCGGCACGCTCGACCTCGTCGACAATCTCTTGGTCGACACCCGCCCGCGCGCTGCGGCGTTCTCGCCGGATGGAAAGCAGCTTTGGGTGTCTTCCGAAATACGCGGAACGGTAACCGTCTTCGACACCACGTCTCGTGCTGAGACCGGCAAAGTCGAGTTCGAGGTCCCCGGCATCCGCCGCGAGGGCGTCCAGGCGGTCGGCATCGAAATGGCACACGACGGCGCCACTGCCTATGTCGCGCTCGGTCCGGCCAACCGGGTTGCAGAGGTCGACACCAAGACGCTGGCGGTGCGCCGCCTCTATCTCGTCGGCCAGCGGCCGTGGCACTTGGCGCTGTCCGATGACCAGAAGCGCCTGGTCAGCGCTAATGGCAATTCCGGCGACATCTCGTTCATCGATCTGGAGAATGAGGAGGTGGTGAAGTCGGTGCCGGTGGGACGCGGCCCCTGGGGAGTGGTGATCGGTCCATGAAGGCGCTGTCGCTCGAGGGCCTCGGACACAGCTTCGGAGAGCGGCGGGTCCTCGATGCCGTGTCGTTCTCGGTCGCTGAAGGCGGAATGTGCGTACTGCTTGGACGCAACGGAGCCGGCAAGACGACGTTGTTCTCGCTGGTCACCGGCCTCTATCATGCCCGATCCGGCCAGATCGATGTGTTCGGCCACTCCATGCGGACCGATCCGGCCGCCGCACTTGCCCAGATGGGCGTGGTCTTCCAGCAGCAGACGCTCGACCTCGACCTCACCGCTGCCGAAAATCTGCGCTATCACGCCTCACTGCATGGGCTGGAGACCGGCATCAGCGAAACGAGATTGCGCGAGGAACTCGACCGGCTGGAGGTCCTCGACAGGTGCGACGAGCCGGTCCGTTCGCTATCGGGCGGTCAGCGGCGGCGCGTCGAAATCGCTCGTGCGCTGATGCACCGGCCGCGTATCCTGCTGCTCGATGAACCGACGACCGGGCTCGACGTGCCTGGGCGCCGGGCGATCGAGCAGCACGTACGCGCGCTATGCCGCGAACGAGGTATTGCTGTTCTCTGGGCGACGCATTTCCTGGAAGAGGTGTCGGCCGGCGACGACCTGGTGGTGCTGCACAAGGGCAGGCTGCGCTGGGCCGGCGGCGCCGGCCGCGTCGCCGCGGATCTTGCGGTCGGCAGCCTGGCCGATGCATTCGATCTGCTGACGGAGACGGCATGAAGACACGTCACGCGCTGCGGGCGCTGTTGGGAATCCTGCGCAGGGAGATGTTGCGAACGCTTCGGCAGCGCGGCCGGCTGCTCTCGGCGATCATACGGCCTTTGGTCTGGCTCGCCATCTTCGCCGCCGGCTTCCGCTCGGTGCTTGGCCTGTCAATCACGCCGCCCTATCAGACCTACGTGCTCTACGAGGTCTATGTCGTCCCCGGGCTGGCCGCCATGATGCTGCTCTTCCATGCCATGGCAAGCTCGCTGGCGATGGTCTATGACCGTGAGACGGGCAGCATGCGCCTGTTGCTGACCGCGCCGCTTCCACGCTGGTATCTGCTTGCCGCGCGGCTGCTGGCGAGCGTCATCGTCGGTCTGCCGCTGGTCTATCTGTTCTTGCTGATCGCGCGTTATTGGGACGTGCGCCCGCCGGTTCTAGGCTACCTCGCCGTGTTTCCGGCGCTGGTCCTGTCAGGCCTGATGCTGGGCGCGTTCGGGTTGCTGGTATCGTCAGTTTCGACGCAGATGGAGAACTTCGCCGGCGTGATGAACTTCGTCATCTTCCCGACGTTCTTCGCCTCGACGGCGCTTTATCCGATATGGCGGCTCGCCGAAGCAGGGCCGGTGCTGGCTACGATCGCCGCATGGAACCCGTTCAGTTCGGCGGTCGAACTGATACGCTTCACTCTCTATCTGCGCTTCGATCTCGTTTCCGCCCTTGTCGTTCTCGCCTGCCTCGTCGTGTTTTTCCTGGCGGCGGTGGTCGGCTACGACCCCGGCCGCGGCCTGTGGTCCCGGCGCGGCGGCGAGGGCTGATCATTACAGGGCGTAGAGGTAGGCAGCGATATCACGCGCCTGCTGCTCTGTGATCCCCGTCGATGGCATGGCCGTGTGCGGATTGATCTCCCTGGCCGCTCGTATCCAGCGGATCAGGTTCTCCGGATTGTTCGCCAGCACGCCGGCGATAAAGACCCGGTCGGCAAGGCTGGAATCGAGGCGCGGACCAACCTGGCCTTGTGCCCCCGGCACGCCGGGGATCGTATGGCATCCAGAGCAGCCGTTCGCGATCATGATCGGAATGGCGCGCGCTTCCAAGCCGCCGGTCGCCATGTCCGATTCGTGGCGAACACGATCGCGCCGGTCGGACCACAAGGTCGCTGCGGCGACTACCGCGGTCAGCAGCAGGATCGCGGCGAGCGCGCCGCCCACCATCCTAGCCGGGCCGGAGCGCATGGCTTGCCTCCCTGATTCCGCTCTTACTTATCCAAAGGCCGGCAAGCAGCAAGGCGGCTCCGCCATAGATCAGGCCAGCCGGAACCCACATCACCAGTCCGGCGAGCTGCTGGTCCTCGATCGGGGTTAGACCCCAGAGCGCCGCGCCGGCGGCATTCTGCGGGTACCAGAGTCTGGGCGACAACAGCAGCAGCACGCCGAGCAGACCGGTGTGCAGTGACGTGAAGAAGAGATGCATGACCGCGCTGCCATAGGCCTGCTGGTGGCCGGAACGCGGCAGAATCCCCCACCAGAACAGCAGGGCTGTGCCGAGGAAGCTCGCATGCTGGGCGTAGTGCAGCACGCCCTGCTGAAGCGCTGTCTCGAACAGGACGGGAACGTGCCAGATCCAGATCGCGATGCCGTGGATGGCGGTTGCGTTGAGGGGGCGGCTGGCAACGGTCCAGATCGCATGAAGAGCCTGCCGTGCGTGAGCCTTCCCGTCCCTCGGCGAAGTCCGGTCGGCAATGCCCATATCAGGGCTGCGCCGGGGCAGGCGGCGACAAGGAGTGGCGCCGCTACCGCCATCAGCAGTTCATGCTCGATCATGTGGGCGGCAAACACCCGTTCGCCAAGCGCATGGATCGGGCTGACCAGCGCTCCGGTCAGCACGCCCCAGCCGGCGGTGAAGAAAAGCGCCACCACCGGCATCACGGCCAGGAAGCATTCTACGACAACGGCCATCGCTCGTGGCGGCACCGTCACCACCGACGGACACCGTCGTCGTCACCAGTTCGATGCACCGTCACCACCACAATCGGCCTGTCGTCATCCAGCAGGACGACTGATCGCTCTGCGATCCGGCTCCATGCGTCAAGGCGAGGAGCCGGATCAACCGTGTCGAAGAGGAAACACTCCGGCGGCCGGTTCACATCAAACCCCGACCCGCAAGAACACAAGGGCTCCGCCTTAGCAGGCTCTCAAGCAGGCGGATGCCAATCTGGTCGACACGCAGGGCGCTACCAGCGGGCTGAGGATCTCTTCAGGTCAGGATTCGGCACGAACCAAGCCTCCGACGGAGCCACCAACCTCGCAGCCGGGCGGGAGCGGCTATGTGATGGCGGAAACTCAACTCAATCAAGCGAAGGCGAACCTCGCCACTGCCCAGGCACGTCTGGGCTACGCCACGACAAAGTCGCCGCACGACGATATCCTGATCACACGCAACGTCGAGCCTGGAGCGGCGCTGCTCGTTCTCGCGCCGGCCGGAGACATGCAACCGGTGCTGCAGATGGATGAGAAAAATCTGGGGCCTCCTGAACTGGGACAGGGCGCGCGCGGGTTTTTTGTGTTTGAGCGTGGTGGCCGGTGTTTCTCCCTCTGACGTCCCTCCTCACTCCTGACCGTCACGACCCTTGGGGCGTTTTTTTGGCGGTTGATGGAACAAGGATCGTGAGCATCCGTTCGGGTCGGCTCGTAGCTCTCCGAAAGGCTCTCTGTCATGACCACACATCGCATCTTCGCTGCCGTAGCATTCGCAGCCGGCATCATTGCCAGCAGCCAGGCACTCGCCAAAAGCGATTCAGATTTTCTGACCGACACCATCAAAGGCGACAATTCCGAAGTCGCTCTTGGTACCCTTGCCAGGCAAAAGGGCGACAGCAAAGGCGTCAAGGCATTCGGCCAAACGCTCGTAAAAGACCATGGCAAGGCCAAGAAGCAGGCACTGGCGGTCGGCAAGAAACTGGGTGTTGCTGAAACCGACGATCTCACCGACGAAGCGACGGCCGAGATGACGAAGCTGAACGGACTTTCGGGGGCGGCTTTCGATCAGGAGTTTACAACCTACATGGTGTCAGACCACCAGAAGGATATCGCCGAGTTCCAGGATGAGGTGAAGACCGGCAGCAGCAAGGTCGCTAAGCTCGCCAAGAAGACCTTGCCGACACTTGAGAAGCACTTGAAAATGGCGCAGTCGCTGGCCAAACGGTGATGAGCGAAGTCCGGCGTCGAAAGTCGGACGATCGAGCTGGAATACTACGACCGGCCGACACTCTGGTTTCATTGGCTGACGGTGGTTTTCGTCGTCCTGTTGTTCGGTACTTCGCTGGTATGGAACTACCTCACGCCGCGTGACCGAACTTGGCGCCCCTGTTGGAGGGCACTCATGTCTCACTCGGGATCCTGTTCGCCGTCCTAATTCTAGTCCGGATCGTCTGGCGGCTGACAGGAGGCCGGCAATTGACGCCAGAGGTGGACTTTCGGGAACGCTCTCCCAGCTGATGTACATCGTCCTATATGTTTTCCTTGCCGCAGAGAGCATGCTGGGCTTCGTATTGCCCGCTCAGTCGACACTGGGGCGACACCAGCGTGCGCGGGCATGCCATCCGGGAACCGGCGTCATCAACAACGAGCTCTATACCGGTGTGCTGATTTGGAACCGCCTGCACTTCGTTAAGGATCCCGCCACCGGTAAGCGCGTCTCACGGGCCAATCCGCCAGCCAAATGGATCCGCACCGAGGTGCCGCATCTCAGGATGGTGGGGGACGAACTGTGGCAGGCCGGGAAGGAGAGACAGAAATCCGTCGCCAGCCAGTTCGAGGCGGTGGCGATCGGCACGCGCAAGGCCCGGGCGAGGAAACAGCACACCATGAGGCGTCCGGTCTCTCTGCTTTCCGGCTTGCTCACCTGCGGCCGCTGCGGCGGGCGCTATGTCCTGTTCACACGCGACCGCTATGCGTGTCTCAACCATCAGCGCCGGGGTATCTGCGACAACGGCCGCACAATCGCCCGCAAGAAGATTGAGCAACGGGTCCTCGCGGGCCTGAAGGAAAGGCTCGTCTCGGCCGAGGCCGTGGCCGAGGCGATCAGAGCCTATGCGCAGGAGACCAACCGCCTCAACCAAGAGCGTCGCGCGCAAGGCGAACAAGACCGTAAGGCGCTCGACAGATCGAGCGCGCCATCGCGGGCATCATGGCCGCGATCGAGGATGGCCTTTGCCAACCTGCGATGAAGGCGAGAATGGAAGACCTGGAGAGGCAGAAGGCGGAGATCACCGCGCGTCTGGCGTCGGCGCCCACTGACGTGCCCGACCTGCATCCCAATATCGCCACTCTCTACCGCAAGCGGGTCGAGCAACTCACGCAAGCACTCGCCGATCACGAGGACGGACGTCCAGCCGCCGAGGCGGTGCGCTCGCTGATCGGAGAGATCGTGCTCACGCCAGGCGACAAGCGAGGCGAGGTTCATGCTGAGCTACGTGGCGAGCTGTTCGGCATTCTCGAACTCGCGAAATCTGACCCAAATGACCAGGCCGACGATGTTATGACAAAAGGGGTTGCGGGTTCCCGCAACCATAATCATTAACCGTCTCGATCTGATGGAGGCGGCTTTTTTGTTTGACGGGCACCAATCCGCGCGGCGCGGCAGAGGGTGGATGCAGCACACTCGATGGGAGTGCTGGAGCAAATCCTCCTTAATCCTGATCATATCCTGCTGCCTTGAAGTAGTTTTGGCACTCGGGCTGCTGACGTCGAAACGTATAGGCGCAAGTCTTTTGCTTTTTGTACTCTGAAGGTGCATAGATGGCAGTCTGGAATTGATACTAGCATGCCCTCAACAGGCTCGCAGAACTGCGGTGCTTGCTTCGTTTTTCAACTTTTCAAGTCGGGATCGGCATATTGATTCAATCCGATCGATAAGATCCGAGACGCGCTCTGCGAGCCATTGAAGTGCTTCATTCGTGATCTCGAAATGTCGCGAGTAGCGCGCTTTGACATAAGCCTCATTGAGAACGTTGAACCAGGCGACGAAGCGCTGTTGGTCACGAGGCCATGCTTCGGCAAGTTCCTGGACCTGATCCTCGGCAAGGCTCCGAAGAAATTTCAAGTTGTGAGAGGCAGGGCTGTAGTTCGTCAGGACTAGCAACAATGCCGCGTACGCTTGCTCGATGGATTGATGAAGGAGAAACGCCGCTTCCTTGTAGTCCTTTTCATTCCGGTAGAATGTTGCACCCTTCGCGAACTTCCTTGCATGAGGGATACGGTCCTCCAAATGTTCAGTCGCCACTCGAAAGGCCTCGACGGGTTGTACCGGTGTCGGGTCTGCCAGCGGCTCGTCGTCAAGCTCGTAGAGCACGATTCCTTCGCGGCGAATGTCGACGAAGAAGTACTGGCCTTCCTTAAGCGCCGAGTTCACTTCCCGGCGCGAGTGCACGATGAAACTAACGGGCGTATTGATCTCACGCATCAAACGGTCGGCTGCAGGCTGCCAATAGCTGGCGAAGTCGGTCAGCTTTCGATTGTTGACCACCACCAGCAGATCGAAATCGGAACGGTAGCCCTTCTTGGTATGCGGCTCGTCGACCCAGCCGCCGCGGGCATAGGATCCAAAGAGTATGATCTTCAGAATGCGCCCGCGCTTCTTGAAATCGGCGGTTCCTCCTCTCACAGCGTCGTCGAACTCCCCAAGCAGTAGCTCGACTGCCTTTTTGAGCTCACGCTGCTTCGGGTGAGGAAGGTGGTCGATGCTGGATTTCATGAACAATGATCTACCGCCCATATGGCATTGATAGGCAAGGCCAAGCTTTCGTTCTGTAAATAGCCCCTTCCGGCCGCGCCAAGCAACGTAAAAGATGTTGCAAAAATATAAACATGTTCTTCCAGAGGAGTTGTGATGTCGGGAGAGAGTAAAGGCGACGTGGTCCTGATTCGAGTCACAGCCGCCTCGGTGAGTTGCGGTTCCGGTACGGGCTAAGAAATCTTTGTTGGGGGATCGTCATGTCGTTTGCTGATCACGTTCGTTAGGCTCCCTTGCGCCGGATAGAGTGGTATCACGCACGCCTGCAGTCCCGTGGTACAAGCCGGCCTTGCCGACAAACAGCGAATGCGCCGGCGCAATCCCTCATCCAGCTCCTCGAACCATCCGCCATGCTCGCGGTCTATATAGGCCACGGCGATGGTGTTCGAGATGCGCCGGCACCATTGTTCATGGAAGGCGCTCGGGCGGTGCTCGACCAGGAAGGAGGCCGCGCCCGCAGCCTCGGCGATCGGCCACCAGGGCTTGAACCGGAATGCCGGCTTGTCGGCCCAGTCCAGCGTGTAGAAGAAGCCGCCCTTCGCAACGGCCTTCGAAAGCCGCATGTCTCAAAGTCGCCGCTCGGAGAGTGGACAGTTTCGAAGCAGCAAGAATTTCTGCGACCGGCCATAGGACAATGATCTGCCTAAGAGATTCCAAGGCTCGCTGGATGCGCTGCGCCGATCGTGCACCTTCTGCTGGGTTTGAAGACGGGACGGGCGATTTATGGGCCATCGCGTGCTGACGCAGGCGCAAACGCGGCAGTGACGAGCCCCGCCGAACGACGGAGATTTGCCTCGAAGGCATCGAGGTCGGTGAGGGAGCGGGGGTGTCGAACTCCTGGATCGACGCCCCGGGGCAGGGCAGGCGGGCATTGCAGCAGAAGCATCGTTCCGATCACATCGGCTTTTTGGACGGAGTCCGTAACCGGCCTCGTTGACTCGCTAGAGGGCCGCGACGAGCTCGGCAGTGTGCTTTCCTATGGCAGGCAGGATTGTCACGTTCGCCGAGATCTGCTCGCCTTGAGTGAAGACGACGCAGGTGAACCGCTTGCCGTCCGCCAGCTCGACATGAATGGCGTCGTGGCGGCGGTAGCTCGCGCGGGGATCGCCTGTCCAGCCCGTCCAGCCTGCTTTCGACCACAGTTTGGCCCCCTCCGGCAGGTCCGCGCCCATATAGTTGAGCACCTGCGACAACGGGCGTTTGACGAAGCCGGGGTCGCGCGGCCGATACAAGAATTCGGCCATAATGCGCGAGCGTTCCGGCGAAATCATCGCGCCATCCATGATGCGAGAAAAGACGGACGCGGAGGCGTCGGCCGTGAGGCGGTTGTGGTTGTTGCCACCAACCTCGACGAATATCTTTTCGCGGCCATAGCGGTCATCGTCCATCAGTTTCTGACAGACATTGATGCCGTCGAATTCCGGCAAGGCGAGCTGCTTGAAATAGGCGTTGATGCCGTTTCGGGCCGCCATCCAGCGCCGCATCTCCTCTTCGCCCAGCTCGGTGTCGCCGGTCGTCCCGGTCAAAGTATCGATGACGTAGTTGGTGGCGTTGTTGCTCGACCACTTGATCATATCGTGCATGGCCCGCTCCAGCTCAGGCGTCGCCTGGACTTTTCCTGCGTCAAGGGCAGCCTGCGTGGCGACAAGATAGAAGACCTTGATTACGCTGCAGGGATAGAAGGGGGCATCGCCGTTGTAGGAGTAACCTGTCGGCAGCGTCCCACCCTCGCCATAGGCTTTCTCTTCCCCCCAGGGATGGACCAACAGCGTGAAAGCGAATTTGTCTTCCGCCAGCCCGCGGGAGGCGAAGCCGTCCAACGCTGTGCGCACGATTTCCTCGCCAACCGCTCCAATCTGCTTTGAACGCATCGACTTCTGGCAAGTGCGCCATGGCGCGTCAGCACGACTCCAAGTGTGCTACGTTTTGAACGGAAGCTTTGCGCCTCACATATTCGTTCAGGGCAGCAAAGCACTGATCCCAAAACCGGTCATCGATGAGCGAGCGCGAACTGCAACGCATTGAGTGTTGTCGAGGGTTATAGAGCTACGGATGACCGCGTCACAACCGTTTCGTGCGACCCGATTCTTCTCTGTAACCATCATGCAGCAGCGCGGCTGAAGCGGTTGATCATGAAATCGTCGAGCGGCGTTTCGCAACGGTCGGTCGCGATGAGCTCGGCCATGGCGTCGCCCACGCCCGGACCAAGCTGGAAGCCATGTCCGCTGAAGCCGAAGGCGTGGAACAGGCCTGGCGTCGTGGCCGAGCGGCCCATGACCGGCAGCATGTCCCTGATATAGCCCTCGCAGCCGGACCATGTACGGATGACCGCGACCCGCGCGATTGCCGGCAACAACCGCGCGACGGCGCGCAATTGCAAGGGAAGGCGCATGGGATCGGCGGCCGCATGGCCGGGATCGAGGTTCACCGACACCCTTTCGGCGGCGCCGCCGAAAACGATGTTGCCCCGCTCGACCTGACGCAAATAGGCGCCATGGTCCTTGTCGCGCGTCCAGATGCCGACCACCGGCAGAATCCGATGCGGCAGCGGCTCGGTCACACCCATCTGCGGACCGCGGGCGTCGAGCGGGACCTCTTCGCCAAACTGTGCGGCAATGCGCGCGCCCCAGGCTCCGGCGGTGTTGAGCAGGCACTCGGCGGCGAATGCACCCTTCGAACTGGTGACAAGGAAACCAGAACCCGTGTGGGTGATCTTCTCGACCTCAGCTCCCTCGATGATTTGCGCCCCCAGTTTGCGGGCCGCCTCGGCAAAGGCGGGTGCGATCAGCCGTGGATTGCCGCTGCCATCTTGCGGAGAGAACGACGCTCCGATCGAGTCAGGGCCGAGGCCGGGAAACCGGGAACGGATCTCACGCGGGCCGAGTTCTTCCAGCTCGAGCCCCCACGGCCGCGCGGCTTGGGCATAGGCCCGCATATCGGCAAGGCTTCCTTCATCGAAGATCAGCCGGATATGGCCGGTGGCGCGGAACTCGACGTTGCGGCCAAGCATCTCTTCAGCCTCGCCCCACAGCCTGAGCGAGCGGTGGGCCAGCGGAAGCTGGGACAGATGGCGCCCCGTGCGCCGGATGTTGCCAAAGGAGGCGACGGTCGCCCCGGTGCCGATCCGCTTGCGCTCGACCAGCGTCACGCGCGCGCCGCGCCTCGCGAGGAAAAAGGCTGAAGCCGTCCCCATCAGTCCACCGCCCAGCACGATCACGTCCATGGTTATTCCTTGTGCGGAGCGGATACTCCCTGAAGACGCCGATCTTGTCGGCACCGCTTCATTGCGTCAAAGATGAGTTTGGACAACAGCCATAAGCCGAACCTATGGAGTGGCAATGCGGGCCCGTCAGCTCGAAGTGTTCATCGCCGTCATGCGCGCGGGCACGGTGACCGCCGCGGCGCGGATGCTGAACATTTCCCAACCCGCTTTGAGCCAGATCGTGATCCACACCGAGGACGAACTCGGCTTCACGCTGTTCGAGCGCGTCAAGGGCCGGCTGCGGCCGACCCCGGAGGCGCTCGAGATCTTCGCCGATGCCGAGCGGCTGTCGGCGGGGCTGGAGGGCTTGCGCCGCAAGACCACCGACCTTCGGCTGGGCCGGACGGGGCTGGTGCGGGTCGCGGCCTCGCCGCCGCCGTCCATGGCGATCTTGCCGCGCGCCTTCACCAGCTTCCGGGCGCAGCATCCCGACATTTTGCTACGGTCCCACATGGCGCCGATCGCCGCGATCATCGACATGCTGCGCGCCGGCGATGCCAGCCTCGGCGTCGCCATGGACGACCGCCTGCCTCCCGATATCGACGCGGAAGTGATCGGCAGCGTCGGCTTCTCATGCCTGCTGCCCACGGGGCATGCGTTGGCCGGGAAGACCGAGCTGACGCTCGCCGATCTCGCCGGCGAAGAGTTGATATCCTATCGCGCAAACACCCGTCCCGCCGACGAACTGGCCCACGCTGCCCGCGCGCAGGGTGTGGTGCTTTCGCCGTCGCTCGAGATCGACGTCTCCATCTCGGCCGTCGGCTTCGTCCAGGCCGGCCTGGGTGTCGCGCTCGTCGACGCGCTGCTGCCATGGCACCAGTTTGCCGGCCTTGCCGTCAGGCCGCTCGCGGCGGGGCCGGAATTTCCGATCGCGCTGCTGACCTCGCGCACGCGGGCGCTTTCGCGGGCCGATGAGATGATGCGCGAGCAAGTCCGCGCGGCCTGTTCCGCCGTGCTGGGCGGTGACAGAGCAAGGGCATAAGCAAGACTTATAGTCCCGCTCGTCATACGTCTTGGACCCTGGCCATCCTGTCGTGTCAGCTTTGGTTGGCAGACAGGAAGGGACGCATCATGGATGGTGCCATCGTGGCGGACGAGGCGAGCAACGAAGCCGACTGGAAGGTCGGCGTTGATATCGGTGGCACATTCATCGATTTCTGCGCGCTCGAAGCAAATTCGGGGCGCGTCGCCTCGCTGAAAGTGCTGACGACGCCGGAAGATCCGGGTGCCGAACTGATAACGGGCCTCACGCTTATGGCCGAGCGTGAAGGCTTTGATCCTGCCCGCATGACGCGCTTCGTGCACGGTACGACCGTTGGCATCAACACCATCATCCAGCGCAAGGGCGCACCGCTGGCGCTGTTCACCAATGCCGGCTTCGAGGACGTCATCGAACTGGCGCGGCTGCGCATGCCGGACATGTATTCGCTGTTCTGCTCGCGGCCGGACCCGCTGATATCGCGCGACATGGTTTTCGGCATTCCGGCCCGCATGCGTGCCGATGGCAGCGAGTCCCGGGCGCCGGACATGGCGGCGGTGGAAAAGGCGGTGGCGGTGGCGAAAGCGAACGGAGCGCAAGGCATCATCGTGTCCTTCCTCCATTCCTGGCGCAATGCCGCTCAGGAAGCTTCGGTGAAGGCGAGGATCACGCGTCTTGCGCCCGACCTGTTCGTCTTCTCCTCGGCCGAGGTCTGGCCGGTCATCCGTGAATATGAGCGCAGCTCGACCGCCATCCTCAACGGCTATGTCCATCCGCGCGTCTCCGGCTATCTGACGGCGTTGGAAGAGCGGCTGAAGGACCACAGTGTACCCGCCCGCCCCATGCTGACCAAATCGAATGGCGGGCTGATGAACGCTGCCGAAGGCAAGCGCGCCTGCGTGAACATGCTTTTGTCGGGGACAGCCTCTGGTGTCATGGGCGCCTCGTGGCTGGCGCGCCAGGCCGGAGAGGACAGGATCCTGACCCTCGACATTGGCGGGACCTCGGCCGATTTCGCGCTCATTATCGATGGCGAGCCGCAATTCGGCACCGGCGAACTGATCGGCGAATTTCCGCTCCACATCCCTTCCGTGTCGGTAAGCTCGATCGGTGTCGGCGGCGGCTCGATCGCCAGTGTCGATGCACAAGGGGTGCTGCGGGTCGGACCGGAATCGGCCGGTTCGACGCCAGGACCGGCGTGCTATGGTCGTGGCGGCGAGAGGCCGACGGTGACGGACGCCATGGTGGTGTGCGGATGGCTCGGTCACAGCGAGATGGCCTATGGCCAGTTGCGGATCGACACCGGCCTGGCGCATCGCGCGGTCGGCGAGCTTGCCGCCCGGCTCGACCGCCCCATCGAGCAGACCGCGCAGGCGATCCTCGACATCGCGGTGTCGGAGATGTTCGTCGAGGTCGAGAAGCTTGTCTCGCGCGCCGGCGTGGACTTGCGCGATTTCACGCTGATGCCCTTCGGCGGCGGCGGGCCGATGCTGGGCGCATTCCTTGCCCGCGAACTCGGCATGAAGCGCGTCATGGCGCCCCGCCGGCCCGGTGTGGTGTCGGCGCTGGGCGGACTGGTGGCGGATTTGCGCGGGGACTTCATTCGCACCATCTTCAGCCCGCTGTCTGGCGTGGCGCTTGCCGGAATTCGCGAAGCCTTCGAGGCGTTGACGCGCGAGGGCCGCGACTGGCTCGCGGCGCAGGGGCACGATGCGGCGGCGGAGCTCAGTCTCACCTGCGACATGCGCTATGTCGGGCAGAGTTATGAGATCGAGGTCGTCCTTCAGCCGGAATGGCTGGCGGAGGGCAATGTGGCCGCCATCGCGCAGGCCTTCCACCTCACCCATGAGCGGCTCTACGATTTCCACGACCCGGAGGGCGGGATCGAACTTGTGAATGTCCGGCTATCGGCCATAGGCGCAGGGCCGAAACTCTCCTTCCCGGAAATCGACGAGGTCGATGCTCCGGCCATTCCGGCGCGCCGGCTCTCCGTCTACACGGGCGCGAGCGTCGAGACTGTCGACCTCCACGACCGGCAAGCCCTCGTGCCGGGCAGCATGTTTCACGGGCCTGCCGTGGTCGTTCAGGAAGACACCACCTTTGCCATTCCCGCGGGAGCGCAGGCAAGGGTCGACCGCCATCTCAACCTTTTGCTGACCTTCCCGGAGTGATGCCTTGTTTGACCGGACAAACCTTCAGGTTCTGGCGAACCATGCCCGCGCGGCCGCAGAGAACATGGCGCACACGCTGCACCGCACCGCGCACTCCGCCTTCGTCAAGGAGACGCAGGACTTTACCGTGATGCTGATGGACCGTTCAGGCGCGACCTTCGCCGTGCCGATGGAGCTCGGCGCCACCTGGTATCCGGGGCTTTCGTATCACCGCGCGATCGCCATGGTCGATGACTACCGGCCGGGAGATATTGCCTTCACCAACGATCCCTATTCCGGACACGTCGCCACGCACGCGCCCGACACGCATCTTTGGAAGCCGGTCTTCGTCGATGGCGAGATCGTCGCCTGGACCGGCGGGCATATCCACAACACCGATATGGGTGGCGCCGTGCCGGCTTCGCTCAGCCGGGCGCTGACCGAAATCCATCAGGAAGGCATCCGCTTTCCCCCGATGAAGCTGGTGAGAGAGGGCGTCTTCGACGAGACTATCCTGCGGATCATGAGCACCAATGTGCGCAAGCCCGACCTCAACATCGGCGACATCAAGGCGCTGGTCGGCGCGCTCAACACCGGCGAGCGCAAGATCCAGGCAATGGTGAGGAAGTTCGGCAAGGCAGGCTTCATCGAAGGCGTTTCCGCTCTTCTCGACCAGGCGGAAGCGCAGGCGCGCGACGTGCTGCGCTCCATGCCCGACGGCACATGGGATTTCTGCGACTATGCCGATGAGGATTCCGTCGAGGCCAATCCGTGCCGGCTGAAGCTGACGCTGACGATCAAGGGCGACGAGGCGGTGCTCGACTTCACCGGCTCCGATCCGCAGCTCGGCTCCTCGCTCAACGTGCCTTCGGGCGGTGACCCGCGACACACCATGCTGCTGGTTGGCGTCTACTACGTGCTCTACACGCTCAACCCGAAGATCCTGCTCAACACCGGCCTTACCCGGCCGTTTACCTGCATCACGCCCCGGGGCTCCGTGCTGAACCCGGTACACCCCGCCGCCGTGGGCATGCGCTCGCTCACCTGCGCCCGGCTGCGGTCGGTCATCTTCGGCGCCTTCTCGCAAACGGTGCCGGAGCGCCTGCCAGCAGCTCCGGCCGGCAACAACTGCATCGTCAATGTCATGACCACGGACGAGCGCACTTACCGGACCGTCATCACGGCGGTGAATCCCGTGGTCGGCGGCGGCGGGGCGATGCCGCATCGCGACGGAACCAATGGATCGGGCGCGGATGCCGCCTATCTCAAGAACACGCCGATCGAGATCACCGAGACCGAGACCCCGGTCGAATTCGTGAAATACGGGCTCGCCAGGGATAGCGGCGGGGCGGGGCGTTGGCGCGGCGGGTTGGCGACCGAAATGGCCTTCCGTGTCTTTGCCCCCGATTCCAGGATCACGGCGCGCAACCGCGACCGCAGCTTCTTTCGTCCCTGGGGCGTGCTGGGCGGCAAGGCGGCCGGCCTGTCGGACATGATCGTCAATCCAGGGACCGAGCATGAGCGGCGGCTGGGCAACATCGACACCACTGTGCTGCAGCCCGGCGACGTGCTTGAGATACGCTCCGCCGGAGGCGGCGGGCGCGGCGATCCGCATCAACGCGAACCCTGGCGGGTCGCGCAGGATGTGCGGCGAGGCTATGTCTCGCCGGCTGCGGCCGAGCACGGCTATGGCGTCGTCATCCGCGGCGGCGAGAGCGACGAGCAGGCAACGGGGCAATTGCGCGCGCGGCAGGCGCCTGCCGCCGGCCATTTCCATTTCGGTCCGGAGCGCGACGGCTACGAAGCGCAGTGGACGCCGGCCGCCTATGACCGGCTCACGGCCATACTGGGAGATTTGCCGATCCACTGGCGGTTCTTCACCAAGACGGAGATCTTCCGCCGCATGAAGGGCCGTTCGGGGCCGGAAGGCGTCCAGCAGGCGTTCGACGCTGTTTGCGAACGGTTCCCGGAACTGCCTCGTCCTGGCCCGGTGCGAGAGACGGCGGAATGATCACCGCCGGCCGCATCGTCCGGCTGGCCGAATTCGGGCGGGCGCACCTGCATTTCTTTCTCGACGGACAGATGTGTAGCGCATTGGCGGGCGACACCGTGCTGACCGCCATGCTGGCATCAGGACACGCGCTGCGAAAATCCGAGTTCGGACCCGAGTGGCGCGCCGGGTTCTGCCTGATGGGAGCCTGCCAGGATTGCTGGATATGGCAGGACGAGGGACCGCGCATCCGCGCGTGCTCGGCCCCGATCACCGAAGGCATGCGGTTGCGCACAACGGAGCCGGAGAGCTGGCCGTGAGCGAGACCTCGCCGCGGATCGTGATCGTCGGCGCCGGTCCCGCCGGCATAAGGGCCGCGGCCATGCTGGTCGAGGCCGGGCTCCACCCGGTGGTGATCGATGAAGGGCAGCGCGCCGGCGGGCAGATCTACCGCCGCCCACCTGCCGGGTTCGTCCGCACGCCGGAGCAGCTCTACGGGTCGGAGGCGGCGAAAGCGGTCGCATTGCATGCCCTCTTCGACCGGCTGGCCGAAGAGGGGCGCCTCACCCATTGCGCGGCAAGCTCGGTCATCGCCTTGCAGGAGGGGCGGCTGCACGTGTTGGGGGAGGGCGGCGTACAGCTGGTCAGCTATGACCGCCTGATCCTTGCGACGGGCGCATCCGACCGTGTCGCTCCGGTCCCGGGCTGGCAGAGTGCCGGCGTCTACAGCCTTGGCGCGGCGCAGATCGCGCTCAAGGCGCAGGGCGTGGCGCTGGGGCAGCGCATCGTCCTGATCGGATCGGGGCCTTTGCTGACGCTGGTTGGCGCCCAACTCGTCAAGGCTGGAGCGGATGTGGTGGCGGTGCTCGACACCTCTTCCCGGCGCCAGCAGATGCGGGGACTCTGGGACCTTGCCGCCCGGCCGCTGGTCGCGCTGCGCGGTCTCGCCCCGCGGGCGAGGCTCGGCGGCCGCTATCATGCCGGCGTGACGCTCGAACGGATCGAGGCCGACGGCAAAGGTGTCACCGCGATCCGCTGGCACGACGCCGGCGGCAGGGAACATCTCACGCTATGCGACACGATAGGCATGGGCTGGCACTTGCGGGCCGAAACGCATCTCGCCGACCTGGCGGGATGTGCCTTCATTTATGACGAGCAGTGGCGGCAATGGCTGCCAAAGACCGATGAGATGGGCCGCGCCGGCAACGGAGTCTATCTTGCGGGCGATGGAGTTCGTCTTCTGGGAGCAGACGGCGCGGAGATCGCGGGGCGTCTTGCCGCGGTGGCGTGCCTTGTCGATCTCGGATTTCCAGCGCCCTCCACCGCGTCCGATTTGCGCAAACTCGCACGGCTCGAACGCTTTGCCCGCGGCCTGGCTCGCGCCTTTCCCTGGCCGACGGCGATGGCGCGGGCACTCCCCGACGCGGTCGTCTGCCGCTGCGAGAACGTGACCGCCGCGGCCCTACGCCAGAGCACTGATTTCGGCGGTAGCGAAGCCAACAGGGTGAAATCGCTGTCGCGCGTCGGCATGGGGCGATGCCAGGGGCGCTATTGTCAGCTGGCCGCCGTCGAACTCATCGCGGCGCAGACCGGCTGCACGCCTGGCGCTGTCGGTCGGTTCCGCGGGCAAGCGCCTGTCCGCCCGGCGCCTATCGGCGCCTTTCTGCGGGACGGCTGATGCGATTCTGGGCCGACCTGGTATGTCTGCCTGTATCACGTCTAGAAGTCGGCGACCTTCCCCCAAGACGAAGCGTCGAAGCGCCTGGGATCATAGGATTGCGGATCGACAATCGGTTTGGAGCCGGTCATCAGATCGGCGACGAGATGCCCGGCGCCGGGTCCGATGCCGAAGCCATGCCCCGAGAACCCGGCAGCCAAAAAGAAACCCGGAACGATATGGATCTCCCCAATGGCAGGCACACCGTCGGGCGTGCTGTCGATGTAGCCGGCCCAGGTCGCGCTGATCCTGGTCTGGCGCAGTGCCGGCAGCAGCTCGAGCGCCCGGGCGTGGGCCAGGCGGATGGTCGCCTGGTCCGGAACCGGGTCGAGGATGCGCATCCGCTCCATCGGTGTCGGCTGGTCGAGCCGCCAGTGTCGGAGCGTTTCGTGACCCGAGCGCATGCCCTGCAGGCCGCCAGGCGCGAGGCTGCGCCACCGTTTCAGGAACATCGGCAGGAACTGCGAGGAGAAGCGCAACTGCTGCGGCGTAACGTCCACGCGCCCGCGTCCGCTTATGGCGAGCGTGTAGCCGCCGTCGCCCCGACGCGTGACCGAGATCCCTTTCGTGTGCAGCGCATCCGGCAGACCTTCCGCGCCTGGCGAGACGGACAGAATGGACGAGCGGATCGACGCCTGCGGAAAACGGAAACCGAACTGCCGGCAAAAGGAGGAGGCCCAGGCACCGCCGGCCAGCACAGCCATCTTGGTCCGGATCGTTCCGCTTTCGGTGACCACGCCGCTCAGGCGGCCGCCTTCGGTCTCGATACCGCGCGCGGCGCAATTCTGGTGCACTGAGCCGCCAAGCTTGAGGATGGCGCGGGCGACCGCGGGTGCTGCCCGCGACGGATCGGCGGTGCCGTCGGTGGGCGAGAAGACGCCGCCCTTCCATGTCCGGCCAGTGGCGCGGCCCCGCTCGCAGGCCTCGGCGCCGTCGAGCATATGCGTCGTGACGCCAGCCGTTTTGGCGAAGTCACGCCAGCGCACCCAGCCGGCCAGTTCCGCATCGTCGTTGCTGAGATAGAGCAGGCCGCAGCGGCGAAAGCCGGTTTCTTCGCCGGTTTCCGCCGCAAAGCTGCCCCACAGGTCGATGCTTCTTGTCGCCATCGGCAACTCGCGCGCGTCGCGGTTCTGCTGGCGGCACCATCCCCAGTTCCTGGAAGACTGCTCGGCGCCGATGCGTCCCTTTTCGACGAGCGCCACCTTCATGCCGCGCCGTGCCAGGTAGTAGGCCGCGAAGATACCGACGATGCCGCCGCCGATCACCACCGCGTCCGCGATCCGTGGCAGGTCTCCGGATGTCTCGATTTTCTGTAGGGGTGCGCGCATGGTCTCTCTGCCTTGACGCGCCAATTTAACGCGTTGCGCAGGCAGCCGCTGCCGCAGTTGCGGCCGAAGCAGAATTTTATTCCGGCAACGCAGTCAAAATCGGGAGCCGCTGCGTTTCAAAGCGCTCTCCGCTTGGATGGACAGACCCACGGGCTGTGGTAGTGTCAATGTCTATGAGCAAGGCAGCATTTTGTGCTGCGGCATGTTCTGCGGAGACGACAGTGAAACTGGATCGGATCGATATCAAGATTCTGTACGAGTTGCAGAAGAATGGCCGCATCACCAACGTGGAACTGGCTGATCTGGTGCACCTGTCGCCAAGCCCGTGCCTGATGCGGGTCAAGAGATTGCAATCGGAGGGTTACATCGAGGGCTATTCCGCGCAGATCAATATCGGCAAGCTCGGCCAAACGCTGACCGTGTTTACCGAAATCACCTTGAAGAACCATCGCCAGGTGGATTTCGCCCGCTTTCTCGCCGTGGTTGAGAAGATCGACCAGGTCATCGAATGCCACCTCGTGTCGGGTGGCTACGACTATTTGATGAAGTTCGTGACCGCCGGCATCGCCGAGTACCAGACCATCATGGAGCGGCTGACCGACATGGATATCGGCATCGACAAGTATTTCAGCTTCGTGGTGCTGAAGTCGCCGATCGTCAAGGCGCACATGCCGCTGCCCAGCCTGTTTCCGAGGTAGTCCGCGGCGACCGCGCCGCGCTTGTCGCCTGCGGCCCGCTACAAGGCGTCCGGCCGCAATATCCGGTGCAGTGCCTTCAATTCGGCTTGCATCTCGGCGATCATCCAGGCAGACGACAGGCCGTACCGGCCTTGAGCGCGGCGCTATCAGCTGATGGATCCGACCCGTCTTGATCTGCCTGTCCGAGGCCGGGACAAGGGTTCCCTGAAGCAATGCCCTTGAAACGTTGCTGAGCCAGCCGAGCGCCACGCCTTCCCCGTTCATCGCGGCTTGAAGCACGACCGCGTAGTCCGAGAATTCGAGCCACTTTGCCCTGCTGGTCTTGCGGTCCGCCACACTGCCCCAGGCGTCCAGCCACTGCTCCTTGGCGTCGGTCAGGTGAAGCAAGGCATGACCTTCCCCGGTTCCGGCATGGATCAGCCGGCCGTGGGCCGACAAATAGGATGGGCTGCACACCGGAACGATGATCTCCGGCGAGAATGCCCAATGGTGATAGTGGGTGTCGTCATCAGCCAGGATTCTCGTGGCAAGGTCGACAGTCTCGGCGGGTCCTCGCAGAACGCCCGCGATCAGTTCGAACCACAGGTCGACGTCAGGAAACCTGGTGTTGAATGCCCCTAACCTCGGAACGAACCAATAGGTTGCCAGAGAACTCGAAAGGGAAAGAGTCACCACCGGCTTTGCAGCGCTGTTCTGCCTGATCCTGCGGATCGCCTCCGCAATGCCGTCAAATCCCTCCCGCACCGCCGAATAGAGGGCACGTCCCTCCGGGGTCGGGGTCAACCCCGCAGGACCCCGCGTGAAAAGAGCAACACCAAAATCGGCCTCGAGCTGGGCAATGCTGCGGCTGATCGATGGTTGCGTGACGTTGAACTCGCGCGCCGCCGCCGTGAAGCTACCCGACCGGACAGCAGCTTCGAAGACAAGCAGTCCGCGCGCGGAAGGAACGAGTTTTGCGAAACCAGCCATACGCCCAGCGTATAGCGACCCCATCAATTTACAAGCTTTCTACGATCTCGGAAATGGCGAAGTATAACCCTGATGAATGGGGGAGCAGGACGTGAAGGCAGCGGCATCTCAAGCGGGCAGCACATCCAGCGATCCTCTGCTTCAGCCGTTTCGGCTCAAGGGTCTGACGCTGCGCAACCGCGTCGTCAGCACCAGCCATGCCTCGATGCTGGACGATGGCGGCCTGCCGCTCGAGCGCTACCAACGCTACCACGAGGAGAAAGCGCGCGGCGGCCTGGCGATGACCATGGTGGGCAGCTCGGCCATGACGTCGCCCGACTCGAGCTGGGGCGGCGGTCAGTTGGACCTCTCGACCGACCGCATCGTGCCTCATCTCCAGTCGCTGTCGCAGCGGGTGCATCGCCATGGCGCTGCCATCATGTGCCAGGTCTCACACCTTGGCCGGCGCGCTACCGCCTATGCCGGAACTGGCTGCCGCCGGTGGCGCCGTCACGCGTTCGCGAGACGCGGAACCGGAATTTTCCAAAGGAGATGGACGCCGCCGACATCGACAGGATCATCAAGGATTACGCCAGTGCCGCTAGGCGCTGCGTGGACGGCGGTCTGGACGGCGTCGAAACCGTCACCGGCGGCCATCTGATCGGGCAATTCCTCTCGCTCAGAACCAACAGGCGCACGGATGGCTTCGGCGGCTCGCTGGAAAACCGCGCACGCTTCGGCCTGATGGTTCACGAGGCGATCCGCCGCGCGGTGGGCGACGACTTCGCTGTCGGCATCCGGTTCGTGATCGACGAGGCGGTCGAGGATGGCTCGGATTTCGAGGAATGCCTTGCCTTCGCCAGGCTGTTCGAGCGGGAAGGCCATATCGACTTCTTCAACTGCATCTTTGGCCGCATGGACACCGATCTGTCGCAGGCTGAGCAGAACATGCCCGGCATGTTCAGCCAGAGCGCGCCGTTCTTGCCGCTGGTCGGACAGTTCAAACGGGAAACCAGGCTGCCCGTGATCCACGCCGCAGGCATTCGGGACATAGCGACGGCCCGCCATGCCATCCGCGAGAACCTTGTCGACCTGGTCGGCATGACCCGAGCGCATATTGCCGACCCCCATATCGTCAACAACGTGATGCGCGGCGAAGAAGAACGCATTCGCCCGTGTGTCGGCGCGTCCTACTGCCTCTACAAGAAGGTGCAGTGCATTCACAACCCGGCGAGCGGCCATGAAACGATCATCAGCCATACCATCATGCGGGCTGAAACGCCGAAACGGGTGGTAGTGATCGGCGGTGGCCCGAGCGGGATGGAAGCGGCAAGGGTCGCCGCCGAGCGCGGCCACAGAGTGAGCCTGCTCGAAGCTGGGGCGCGGCTTGGTGGGCAAGTGCTCATCGCGGCCTCGGCGTCCGATCGCAAGGATCTCATCGGCATAGTCGACTGGCGCGTAGACGAACTCGCGCGGCTTGCAGTGGAAGTCCGTCTCAACACCTATGCGGAGGCAGAAATCGTCATTGCTGCGGAACCGGGCGCGGTCATCGTCGCCACCGGCGGCGTTCGCTGAACATTGCGACAGCGTATGGGACGTCCTGACCGGGGTCGTGCCGGCGAAGCACGATGTGCTGATCTACGACGAGACCGGACGCCAGGCCGCAATTTCCTGCGCCCTGCATCTCGCCCAACACGGGCGCGTGGTCAGCCTGGCCATAGCGGACGACACGCTGGCGATCGAGACGCCCTATCCGGACCGGGTGAGTTTCCGCAAACGCGCCTCGGAACGCGGCATCCGCGTCGTCAGCGATATGCGTCTGGTCAAGGCAGCGCGCCAGGGCAACGGCATCGCCGCCACGTTCCGGCATGAACTCACTGGTGCGGAAACAGAAATGACCGCGGCCCAACTCATTGTCGAGCGCGGCACCGTGCCCATGGAGGATACCTACCAGGAACTGCGTGCGCGCTCCGCCAACAACGGCGTCACCGACATAGCGCTGATGACGGGAACGGCAACGAAGCGGGACAATGATCCGCAAGCTGCCGGATCGTTCGTCTTGCACCGCATTGGAGACGCAGTGGCCAGCCGGGACATCTACTCGTCGATCTACGAGGCCTACCGGCTCTGCTTGCAATTGTAGATGGGCCCATGAAACTCGATCGGATCGACATCAAGATTCTGTACGAGCTGCAGAAGAACGGCCGCATCACAAATGTGGAGTTGGCCGAACGGGTCAATCTCTCTCCCAGCCCCTGCCTGATGCGGGTAAAGAAGCTGCATGCCGAAGGCTATATCGTGCGCTATTCGGCGCAGATCGACATCGCAAAGCTGGGGCGGACGCTCACCGTCTTCACGGAAATCACGCTCAAGAACCATCGACAGATCGACTTCGCGCGTTTCCTTGCCGCCGTCGACAAGGTTGATGCGGCCGTCGAATGCCACCGCGTTTCCGCCCGCTACGACTATTTGATGAAATTCGTGGCCGCCGGCATCGGCGAGTATCAGGAGATCATGGAGCGGCTGAGCGACATGGATGTCGGCATCGACAAGTGTTTCAGCTTCGTGGTGCTGAAATCTCCCATCGTCAAGGCGCACATGCCGTTGCCCAGCCTGTTCCCGATGTAGTCAGAGCGGCTCACCGTTTCCGTAAAATGCTGAGCGGCTCTAGCGATGGCCGTATTGGCTGACGAGCTCGGGATCGCGGACGAGGCCATCGAGCCACGTCGGATCGAGCTTCGGCACGGAGGAGAACAGAAGCTTGGAATAGGGGTGGGTGGGCGCCTGCAACTTGTCGGGCGTGATCTGCTCCACCCGCTGCCCATTATACATGACCATGATTTCGTCGCAGATCGCTTCGACGACGGAGAGGTCGTGGCTGATGAAAATATAGGAAAGGCCCAACTCGCGCTGCAACTCCTTGAGCAGTTGGATCACCGCGGCCGCGACCACCGTGTCGAGCGCCGAGGTGATTTCGTCGCAGATGATGAGCTTGGGGTCGGCCGCCAGAGCGCGCGCGAAGTTCACGCGTTGCTTCTGGCCACCCGAGAGCTCCGACGGACGGCGATAGCGCAGGCCCCTCGGCAGGCGAACCATGTCGAGCAGTTCGTCGACGCGCTTCGAGCGCGCCTGTCTGTCGAGCCCGTGATAGAAGGCCAGCGGGCGGGAGATGATGTCCTCCACCGGCTTGGCTGGATTGAGCGCGGTGTCGGCATACTGGAACACGATCTGCATCTCGCGCAGCTGGTCCTGGCTGCGTTTCCCCGCAGTGCGCTCCAATTCCTTGCCGTCGAAGACGATGTCGCCGGCCGCCGCCGGATGGATGCCGGCGATGACGCGCGCCAGCGTCGATTTTCCGCAGCCGGATTCGCCGATGACGCCGAGATTGCGTCCCTTCTCGACGACTAGGGTGACGGAATCAACCGCGCGGATAATCGGCAGTCCGTCACCCCGCACCGCGCCGTAGCCGGCGGTCACATTGTCGATACGCAGCAGCTCTTTCGTCCCGGCATCCGCGTCCGCATGCGCTTGCCGCGGTTTCGGCTCGAAGGCAGCCAGCAGTTCGCGCGTATAGGGGTGCTGGGCAGCCGAAAGTATCTGAGCCGTGGTGCCTGTCTCCTGCACTTCGCCGCCCTTCAGCACGACGATGTGGTCGGCGATCTGGGCGACGACGGCGAGGTCGTGGGAAACGTAGACCCCCGCTATTCCGCCCGCCCGCATGACCGACTTGAATGCCTTCAGCACGTCGATCTGCGTCGTCACGTCGAGTGCCGTCGTCGGCTCGTCGAAGATCATCAGCTTGGGATCGCCGATGAGCGCCATGGCCGCCGACAGCCGCTGCAATTGCCCGCCCGAAACCTGGTGCGGGTAGCGCGCGCCGATCCCTTCCGGATCCGGCAACGACAAGGCCCGGAACAGCTCGACCGCGCGCTTGCGCGCCTGCTCGGGCGACATCAGCCCGTGGATGCGCGTAACCTCGATCACCTGCTCCATGATGGTGGACGAGGGGTTGAAGGAGGCGGCGGCACTTTGCGGAACATAGGCAATGTCGGTGCCGCGCAACCTGGCGCGCTGCTTTTCGGAAAATGCCGCCATGTTCTTGCCGTTGACATTGATTTCGCCGCCGGTAATCCGGCAGCCAGGCCGCGCATAGCCCATCAGCGAGAGCGCGATCGTCGTCTTGCCGGAACCGCTCTCACCGATTAGGGCGACGATCTCGCCATCGGCGATGTCGAGGCTGACGCCCTTGATGATTTCGACGACACGACCGGCGTCGGTCGTCGCCTCGATCCTTAGGTTCCTGACCTCGACGAGATTGGTCATGCGTCCCTGTCCCTGATCTTCTGCGGCAGGTTGTCGATCAGCAGGTTGACGCTGATGGTGAGGCTGGCGATCGCCAGCGACGGAATGATGACCGCGGGCGCCGCGAAGGGCAGGCCGCCGATGTTCTCGCGCACCAGCGCGCCCCAGTCGGCGAGCGGCGGCTGCAGGCCGAGCCCGAGGAAGGACAGGCCTGAGAGCAAGAGCACGATGAAGACGAAGCGCAGGCCGAAGTCGGCCAGAACCGGGCGCATGATATTGGGTAGGATCTCGGACCCGATGAGATAGGCGGTGCTTTCGCCGCGGACGCGAGCGACGGTCATGAAGTCCATGCTGTTGATGTTGACCGCGAGCGCCCGCGCGAAACGGTAGGCGCCGGGAATATAGATGACGGCGAGCGTCAGGATCAGCGCCGGGATCGACGAGCCGACAGCGGCGACGACCACAAGGCCGAACAGCTTGCTGGGGATGGAGTTCATGGCATCGAGGAAGCGGCTAAGGCAGCTGTCGAGCCAGCCGCCGGTGACGGCAGCGATCATCCCCAGCACGACGCCCGAGAAGCAGGCGATGGCGACGGCTGCGAGCGATATGCCGACGGTGTAGCGCGCGCCCATCAGCACCCGCGAGAGCATGTCGCGGCCCAGATAGTCCGAGCCGAGCCATAGGCCCTGACGCATCGGGCCGAAATAATCGTCGTCGACGATATCGCCGATCGAATGGGGAATGATGCAAGGCGCGAAGATGGCGATCAGCGTCCACGCCAGGATGACCAGCGCGGCCACGACGCCCACGAGATTGTAGCTGTGGCCAAGGAATGACCGTCGGGAAGCTGCCACGCGCGCCATCGTCACCTGAGCCTCGGGTTGGACATGATGGCGATGATGTCGGCGACGGTGATGAGCAAGAGATAGCCAAGGCAGAAGATCATCGCGCAGCTCTGGATCAGCGGCAGATCGCGGGTCGCGACGGCATCGACCATCAGCTTGGCGATGCCGGGATAGTTGAAGATCGTCTCCACGATGATGACGCCGCCGACCAGATAGGACAGCGACAGCGCAACCGCGTTGACGATTGGCCCGAGCGCATTGGGGAGTGCGTGCTTGAGCACCATGCGGCCGCGTGAGGCGCCTTTGAGAAGCGCCATCTCGACATAAGGCGTGGAGAGCGTTTCGATCACCGCGGCGCGGGTCATGCGGATCATCTGGGCGGAGATGACGAAGGTGAGCGTGATCACCGGCATTGCATAGATGCGCACGAGGTCGGTCAGCGTATGCGCCTCATTGACCGAGGAAAGCGCTGGCAGCCATTTGAGATAAACGGCGAAAAGCAGGACCGCCAGCGTGGCGACCATGAATTCCGGCACCGAGATGACGCCGATCGAAAGAATGGTGACGGTGCGGTCGTAGAGCGAGCCGCGCAGCATGGCGGCGGTGATGCCCAGCGTCAGCGCCAGGGGGACCGAGAGCAGCGTGGTGATGCCGGCGAGCTCCATGGTGTTGATGAAGCGCCCGCCGATCAGTGCCGCGACCGGCATCTCATTGGCATAGGAGGTGCCGAGATCGCCGTGGAGCAGGCCGAGAAGCCAGCGCAGGAAGCGCAGGATTGCCGGATCGTTGAGATGCATGGCCTCGCGCAGGCCGGCGACGGCTTCGGGTGTCGCCGCCTGGCCGAGCAGGATCGACGCGGTGTCGCCGGGCAGCATGCTGGTGGCGAAAAAAACGGCGAACAGGACGATCAGAAGCGTGATGACCGCGATTGCCAGCCGCTTCAACACGAGGTTTAGAACCCCAGACGTCATGGAAGCGCTCCTGCGGTTGCGTTCGGCCAAGCCATGTTGCGCAATAAGTGCCAGGGACCGGCTGTCCGGTCCCTGGCAGGCGCCTCTCAGGCTTCGAGCCAGAGATATTCCGCCATTGCGTAGCCCATCATGCCACCGAGCGGGTTCGCCTCCAAACCCTTCACCTTGCTGGAGAGGGCATCGACGTTGGAAATGTAGGCTGGGATGATGGTGCCGGCCTCTTCGGAGACCATGGTCTGCATCTGGCCGTAGATTTCCTTGCGCTTGGCCTGGTCGAGCGAGCCGCGCGCCTCGATCATCAGCTTGTCAAACTTCTCCGACTTGTACTGGCTTTCGTTCCAGGGCGCGTTGGAGGCGTAGAGCAGCGAGAACAGGATGTCCGGCGTCGGGCGTGGATTGATGTTGCCGAAATGGACCGGCGCCTTGAGCCAGTAATTGTCCCAGTAGCCGTCGGACGGGACGCGCTGGACATCGAGCTTCATGCCGATATCGGCACCGGCGGCTTGGATGATCACCGCCATGTCGATCGACGAGGTCGCGGCATCGGAGGCGACCACGGGGATGGACTGACCGAGCAGGCCCGACTTCTGGAAGTGGAATTTGGCCTTGTCCGGGTCGAAGGCCTTCGGCTTGAGGTCGGCATTGTGGAAGATGTTCGCCGGTGAGACGGGCTGGTCGTTGCCGGCTTCGCCAAGGCCGCGCAATGCCGATTTGACGATCTGCTCGCGGTTGACGAGGTATTTCATGCCGGTCACGAAGTCGGCCTTGTTGCCGGGATCCATGTCGAGCCGAATGTTGAGGTCGGTGTAGTTGCCCGAGGTCGTCTTCGACAATTCGAAGCCCTGCTGGCCGCCGATGAGCTTCATCGCGCGCGGATTGATCGAGGCGGCGAAGTTGATGTCACCGGAAAGCAGGGCGTTCACGCGGGCGCTGTCATCGCTGATGGCGATGAATTCGAACGAGTCGAGGTAGGGCTTGCCGGATTTCCAGTAGTTCTTGTTCTTGGTGACGACCGACCGCACGCCTGGTTCGAACGTTTGCAGCACAAAGGCGCCGGTGCCGTTGCCTTTGGAGAAGTCGGTGGTGCCATCGGCGATGATCATGAAGTGATGCAGCGCCAGGATGGTCGGAAGGTCGGCATTCGGATCGGCGAGCGTGATTTCGACCGTGGACTTGTCGACGGCCTTGAAACCGGTCATCTGCGCGGCGATCTTGGCGACCTTGGAACCGATCGCCGGATCGAGATGGCGCTTCATCGAGAAGACGACGTCGTCGGCGGTGAGGGCCTTGCCGTCGTGGAAGGTGACGCCCTTACGCAGCTTCACCGTCCAGGTCTTGGCGTCCTTGCTGTCGAAGCTTTCGGCCAACTCCATCTGCGTGACGCCATCCTTGTCGAGGAAAGTCAGGCGGTTGTAGAGCGAGCAGCAGCGGACATAGTCGGTCGACAGCGACGCCTTTGCCGGATCGAGCGTGTCGGCGGTCGAGGACGACCAGCCGGCGGCCTTGAAGCTGCCGCCGGAAACCGGCGTGGCGGCGACGGCATTGGTGGCGCGGCCAAGCACCATGCTGCCCGCGGCAACCGCGGCGCCGCCGGCCAACAGCATCTTGAGGAGTTCGCGGCGGCTCGCGCCCCGCCGAATGGCATTTTCGACCATGGCATCGTCTGCGCTGGTCCAGTTCGTGATCTTGTCGGTCATATCATTCCCCTTTCTGTTTGTTTTCCGGCTTGCTCGTCTTGACGCGGCTTTCCGGGCTTGGGCTCAGGTTCGTTGCTTCAGGCTTTCCCGTACGGCCGACGCCGACGCGGCCATTGAGGTGAAGTGGTAGTCCGGCACGGTGAAGCGCTCGGGCTCGATCGTGCCGCCATAGCCCTTCTGGGCATGCCGGCGCTCGATCCAGCAGTTGGTCAAGCCAAGCGCCCGGGATATGCCGATATCGTGATACTGGCTTTGCGCGACGTGCAGGATGTCATCCTTGCTGTCGCCCCTTGAGGCGACGAAATCGAAGACCTTCTGGAAAAAGGCCGGGTCCGGTTTTTCCGTGCCGGTATCGTCGGCCGTGAAGGTGGCGAAGAAGGGCGATCCGAGTTGCTTCTCGAAATGATCGAGCGCCCAGCGCCGGGCATTGGTCATGGCGATCAGCCTGTGCGATTTCGCAAGCTCGGCCAATGCCGCCGCGCTGTCAGGAAAGCCTTGCCAGACGCTGGCGGAGTCCCGCAGGCGGATGCCGTATTTCTCCTCGGCCGGCAGGCCGAGCCGTGGCGCGATGACCATGTAGACACGTAGGAGATCGTCGGGAAACAGGCTCGCATCGGGCATGTAGCGGGCCTGCCGGTAAAGGCTCAGCGCTTCCTCACCATCGAGCGAAACGCCGGCCTCGGCGGCGATTCCGGCCAGGCAGGTCGTTATCCCGCCTTCGAAGTCGATCAGCGTGCCGACGACATCGAAGGTCATGTATTTGAATTCGCTAAAGCCCCTGGCCAAGACTGGGTCTCCTCTGCGTACGGCCGAATTGCATGTGTTGAACAGAACAAAATTCCGTGCTGTCAGGGGCGTCGGCCTTTTTCAAAGGCCCGGAAATCCAAGCTTTCTGGCCTTGTCTTATAAGCAGTCTGGCACTTCCCCCGCGCTGGATTCGCCGAAAAGGCGCGAGGGGGCGGCACAAAATTGCGAAATCGTCTGCCCCGGCGCTATTTCGAAACACGGGGCATTGGTCTGCCGTCATGCCAGGGCCTGGCGGATGTCGGGATCTTCCAGTGTCTGGTCGAGCGTCCGGCGCGTGCGCTCGATGATCGCATCGATGTCGCCGTCGGTGCAGCAGAGCGGCGGTGCATAGCCGATAACCCCATGCGCAAAGGCACGGATGATCAGGCCATTGTCCCATGCCCTGTCGAAGACGCGCCGCGCCGGCATGGCCGACGCCGGAAGCGGTGTCTTCTTCCGCTTGTCGACCACCAGTTCGATCGCGGCAAGCATGCCGCGGCCGCGCACATCGCCGACGAGCGGGTGGTCCCTCAGGCCCGCCAAGCCCCCCATCAGGCGAGCGCCGGCCTTGATGCCATTCTCCAGAAGGCCGGCTTCATAGAGCTTCAACACTTCGAGCGCGACGGCGGCGCTGACGGGATGAGCGGAATAGGTGTAGCCGTGACCGACCGCCGAGGAGCCCGCGCCATCGGCGATGACGTCGTAGACATGATCGGCCATGAACACGGCGCCCATGGGAACATAGCCCGAGGTCAGCCCCTTCGCGGTCGTCATGAAATCGGGAACGATGTCCTCATCGGTACAGGCGAACAAGGGTCCCGTGCGGCCGAAGCCGGTGATCACCTCGTCGGCGATGAACAGGATGCCGTATTCCCGGCAGAGCTCGCGCATCGCCTTGATCCAGCTTTTCGGTGGAACAATGACGCCGCCTGAGCCCTGGATCGGCTCGGCATAGAAGGCAGCGACCCGCTCCGGCCCGATCTCCTCGATCTTGGCCTTCAGCGCGGCGAGTGATGCGGCGATGATCGCGTTCCCTTCCTCGCCCACCGGGTTGCGATAGGGATAGGGGGAGGGGATCTTGTGCTGCCATTCGAAGGGAATGCCGAAACCGGCGTGAAAGGCGGGCAGGGCGGTCAGGCCCGCGCCGACCACCGACGAGCCGTGATAGCCCTGCTCGATGGAAATGAACTGGTCGCGCTTTGGCTCGCCCCTGGCATTCCAGTAGTAGCGGACGAAACGGATCGTGCTATCGACCGCGTCCGACCCGCCAAGTGTGAAGAAGACGTGATTGAGATCTCCGGGCGCGCGCTCGGCCAGTTCCGATGCGAGCCGGATGGCCGGCTCAGAGCCGAGGTCGAAATAGGCGGTGGCGTAGGGAAGCTCGCGCATCTGCCGGGCAGCCGCCTCGACGATGCTGTCGTGGCCGTAGCCGGCATTGACGCACCACAGTCCCGCGAAACCGTCGAGAAGTTGCCGGCCGGACGCATCGGTCACGGTCGCCCCCTTCGCCGATTTCAAGACGCGCACGCCTTGCGCCTCATGACCACGGTATGAAGAGACCGGGTGGACGAGATGGGCGCGGTCGAGTTCGATCAGGGAATTGGCGAGCATTCTATCCTCCGGACTAGCCCAGCGCCTGGTTGGCGAGGGCGTAAACTCTTGGCCATGCCTGTTCCATGTTCGTCTTGGGTGGACGGTCCATGGCCACGCCACCGCCGACATGGGCGAGGCCGATGTCCTCCAGCCAGCCGGCGATGCCGGTCCCGCTGCCGGTATCGACGCGCAGGAAGGCGCCGGGACGTGGCGCGGCAAAGAAGCCGATCAGGGCCTTAGCCTCGTCGGTACTTCCCGCGATGACCGGACCGATCACCTCGCCGCGTCCGAACGGGCGGATTGCGGCATAGGCCTCGATGGCGCCGTTGCGGCGGATGACGGCGAATTGGCCGCGCTCCGCCAGCGCATCGATGAGAGCTTCACGGTCGGCGCCGTAGGCGTCGCGGTCCAGCGCCTTGATGTCCGGGAGATCGGCGGTGTCCGCAGCTTCCACGCCGTCGGGCGCACCAAGCTTGGAAACGCTGCCCTGATGTTGCCGGATCGTACCGGACGGCACGAAGCCGAGCTTTTCATAGAGAGGAATGCCGTCCGCTGTCGCGACGAGCCGCAACGGACGGTCGCCGGCAAGGGCGAAGGCCTGATCCATCAGCCGGCGACCAAGCCCCTTGCCCCGCACAGTCCTGTCGACGATCACCATGTTGATCATGGCGCAATCCATGCCATAGGGCGTTACCAGGATGGTTCCGGTGACGCGGCCCTGGTCGTTTAGCGCGACCGCACCGTTCGAGAGCTGCAGCGCCATCTGCCAGTCCTGCGGGCGATGCGGCCAATTCTCCTGGCGAGAAAGCGCTACGGCGCCCTCGATATGGTCCGGCCCGAAGGTCTGGAGTTCGATCTCGCCCTGCTGCATGAGGCATCCTTCCGTTTAGTGCCCAAGTCTCGGCCATCGGCGCGCCGCAGATCATCTGAAGGCATCGGCTTCGGCGGTATCTTTCGCCGTAGCGCAAGCGGTGCACCGCATCTTGTGCTGGCACTGGCCGCGGCGGATGCGTTTCACGCCGATCGCGGCGCCGCGATCGGCACGCCAGATGCTACAGCGTGCCAAACCAGCGGGTGGATACGGAACTTTCTGCTTTCGGGAGGGCGATTTCGGTCAGGTGGGTCGCCACCGGCGGCCCTATGATGAAATACATCCCAGCGCGGATGTGCTTCCACCGGAGATCGACGGACATGGCTTCCTTCAGGCCCAAATACATCACCTTCGACTGCTACGGCACGTTGACCTTTTTCCAGATGGCGGAAGCGGCGCGCGATCTCTATGGCAGCCGGCTCGATGAGCCGCGCATGCAGGAGTTCATCAAGAATTTCGCGGCGTATCGGCTCGACGAGATCATGGGCGACTGGAAGCCCTATGCCGATGTCGTCCACAATGCGCTCGAGCGCGCCTGCAAGCGCAACGGCGTTGCCTTCAGCGCCGACGATGCCAGAGTGATCTATGAGCGCGTCCCGACCTGGGGGCCGCACGCCGACGTTCCGGCCGGCCTGGCGAAGGTCGCCAAGGAAATTCCGTTGGTCATCCTGTCCAACGCCATGAACGCGCAGATCATGTCCAATGTCGAAAAGCTTGGTGCGCCGTTCCATGCCGTCTACACGGCTGAGGAGGCGCAGGCCTACAAGCCTCGTTTTCAAGCCTTCGAGTATATGTTCGACAGGCTGGGCTGCGGCCCCGAGGACGTTCTTCACTGTTCGTCCTCTTTCCGCTACGACCTGATGTCGGCACACGACCTCGGCATCAAGAACAAGGTCTGGGTCAATCGCGGCCACGAACCAGCCAACCCGTATTACGGCTATGTCGAAATATCGGACATTTCGGGTCTTGCAGGCGTGGTCGGTCTCTGAAACAGGCGGATTCCCGATGAAGTTCGTCTCCTACTGGCACGACACCGCCCCTGCCTTTTCCGGCGGGGCGCAAGGCCCGGTCGAGGGGCACTACGATGCCGCCGTCATCGGCGGTGGCTTCACCGGTCTCGCCGCCGCGCGCCAATTGGCGAAGGCCGGCGCCAAGGTGGTCGTGCTGGAGGCGGAGTGGGTGGGCTGGGGCGCATCCGGCCGCAATGGCGGGCACCTCAACAACGGCCTTGCCCACGGCTATCTCTCCGCCAAGGCGGAGCTCGGCAAGGACCGCGCAATCGCGCTCTACCGGGCGCTGGACGACTCCGTCGACACCATAGAGGCGCTGGTCGCGGAGGAAGGCATCGACTGCAATTTCCGCCGCGCCGGCAAGCTGAAGCTCGCCTCCAAGCCGCAGCATTTTGCATCAATCGCCCGCAATTTCGAAGCCCTTTACGCCGAGGTGGATCCGGACACGGCGCTGCTGTCGGCGGCGGATCTCAAGTCCGAGATCGGTTCACCCTTCCACGGCGCGATGCTGTCGAAGAAGAGCGCCATGATGCATATGGGCCGCTATGTCGCGGGTCTCGCCACTTCAGCCGCCCGCCACGGCGCCGTGATCCACGAGAACGCGGCGGTGACGGGCCGCAAGCAGGCCGGCGGCAGGCATGAGCTGACCACCTCGCGTGGCCGGATCAGCGCCAATAATGTGCTGGTGGCGACCGGCGCCTATACGACGCCTGATTTCGGCTATTTCCGCCGCCGGATCATCTCCGTCGGCAGCTTCATCATCGCCACGCGGCCGTTGAGCGACGCCGAGATCGCCGCCACCATGCCCGGCAACCGGACATGCGTGACCTCGATGAACATCGGCAACTACTTCCGGCTTTCGCCCGACAGGCGCCTGATCTTCGGCGGCCGCGCGCGCTTTTCGGCGACATCGGACCAGCGCTCCGACGCCAGGAGCGGAGAGATCTTGCGGGCAGGCCTCGCGGCGATCTTTCCGCAGCTGGCCAAGGTCGAGATCGATTATTGCTGGGGCGGGCTGGTCGACATGACCAAGGACCGCTTCCCGCGCGCCGGCTACCATGACGGTGTCTGGTTCGCGATGGGCTATTCCGGCCACGGTGCGCAGCTTTCCACCCATCTCGGCATGATCCTGGCCGATGCCATGCTCGGCCGCGAGGACCGCAATCCGATGAAGGGGCTCGAATGGCCGTCCATTCCCGGTTACTCCGGCAAGCCCTGGTTCCTGCCGATGGTCGGCCTCTACTACAAGGCGCTCGACCGGATTCAGTGATCGCCGGTCTGGCCCGGCTTGGGCAAAAAATTGCCTCAGCTGAGCCCGCCGATGTGAAAGCTCTTCATCTCGAGATACTCCTCGATGCCGGCCTGCGCGCCCTCTCGCCCGAGGCCGGACAGCTTGACGCCGCCGAAAGGGGCGACCTCGATCGAAACCGAGCCGGTGTTCAACCCCACCATGCCGAACTCCAACGCCTCGCCGACGCGCCAGGCGCGTTTCAGGTTTTCGGTGTAGAAGTAGGAAGCAAGCCCGTAGGGCGTGCCGTTGGCCAGCGCGATCGCCTCCTCTTCCGTCTCGAACCGGAAAAGCGGCGCGACCGGGCCGAACGTTTCCTCACCGGCAAGCTGCATCTCTTTCGTGGCGCCGGTCAGCACCAGCGGCGCGACATATTGAGGACCGTCGGGCAATGCCGGCTTCTCGGTGATGATCGCAGCACCCTTGGCGAGCGCGTCCTCGACGTGGCGGTTTATCTTCTCGACCGCTGCCATGTTGATCATCGGCCCGATGGCGACGCCGGGCTGCGTGCCCGGTCCGACCGTCATGGCGTTGACGCGGGCGCATAGCTTGGCGGCGAAGGCTTCATAGACGCCGGACTGGACGAGGATGCGGTTGGCGCAGACGCAGGTTTGGCCGCCGTTTCTGAACTTCGAGACGAGTGCACCCTCGATCGCGAGATCGAGATCGGCGTCGTCGAAGACGATGAAGGGCGCGTTGCCGCCGAGTTCGAGGCTGAGCCGCTTCACGCTGTCGGCGGCCCCGCGCATCAGCAGCGAGCCGACCCGCGTCGAGCCGGTGAAGGAGATCTTGCGGACGGCCTCGTTCGCCATGATTTCGTTGCCGATCTCCGTGGGCATGCCGGTGACGATGTTGATGACGCCGGCGGGGATGCCGGCGCGTTCGGCAAGCACGCCGAGCGCCAGCGCCGAATAGGGCGTGAACTCGGATGGCTTGATCACCACCGTGCAGCCGGCGGCCAGTGCCGGCGCGACCTTGCGGGTGATCATCGCATTGGGGAAGTTCCACGGCGTAATGATGCCGCAAACGCCAACCGGTTCTTTCAGCACGATGATGCGGCGGTCGGAGGTGGGTGAGGGGATGGTGTGGCCATTGATGCGGCGCGCTTCCTCCGCGAACCATTTGACGAAGGACGCACCGTAACGGATCTCGCCTTTGGCTTCGTCCAGCGATTTGCCCTGTTCCGTCGTCAGGATCAGCGCGAGATCGTCCAGATGCGCAAGCATCAGGCCATGCCATGCCTCCAGCAGCGTAGCACGCTCGGCGTTGGTTTTCTTCTTCCAGTCCCCATAGGCGGCAGCCGCGCCCTCTATGGCCGCATGCGTTTCCGGACCGGCCATGTCGGGCACCGTGCCGATCGCCACCTGGGTTGCCGGATCGATGACGTCGACCGTCCTGCCGGAGCCGGCAGCAACCCATTCGCCGCCGATCAGGCCGGCTTCGCGGAAGAGGCCTTTGTCTCTGAGGTTTTTCATCGGATACGACCTTGCAATCACGTGAGCGCTGCGACGACGGCGGCCGTGATGGCCTCGGTCCGGTCCTTGCCGGGAATGGTGCCTATGCCTCTGGCGGTTGCAGCCTCGACCCCCTTGATGACGCGGTCGGCCGCTGCCTTTTCACCGAGATGATCGAGCATCATGGCGCCGGACCAGATGGCGGCGACCGGATTGGCGATGCCGAGATGGGCAATGTCGGGCGCCGAGCCGTGCACCGGCTCGAACATGGATGGTGCCGAGCGGCCGGGATTGATGTTGGCGGAGGCGGCATAGCCGAGCCCGCCCTGGATTGCCGCGCCGATGTCGGTGAGGATATCGCCGAACAGGTTGGAGGCAACGACCACGTCGAGACTCTCCGGCGCCATGATCATGCGCGCGGCAAGCGCGTCGACATGATAGCTGGTGACTTCGATATTAGGATAGTCCGCGGCCAGCTTTCGCGTGATCTCGTCCCAGAACACCATCGAGTATTTCTGCGCGTTGGACTTGGTGACGGAGGCAAGTTTGCCTCGCCTTGCCCGCGCCTGCTCGAAGCCGAAGCGCAGGATGCGCTCGACGCCGGCGCGGGTGAAGATCGAGGTCTCCACGGCGACCTCGTCCAGCGTGCCTTGATGCACGCGCCCGCCGGCACCAGAATATTCACCTTCGGTATTCTCGCGGATGCACAATATGTCGAAGTTCTCCGCCCGCAGCGGTCCCGTGACGCCCGGCAGCAGGCGATGCGGCCGGATGTTGGCGTACTGCACGAACGCCTTGCGGATCGGCAGCAGCAGACCGTGTAGCGAGACGGAATCCGGCACTTCCGCCGGCCAGCCGACCGCGCCGAGCAGGATGGCGTCGAAGCCGCGCAAGGTCTCGATGCCGTCCTGCGGCATCATGCGGCCGGTATCCTTGAAGAATTTGCAGGACCAGGGGAACTCGGTTCCGGTCAGCGCAAAGCCGAAGTTTCCGGCCACCGTTTCCAGCACCGTCCAGGCGGCGGCGGTCACATCGCTGCCGATGCCGTCACCGGGAATCAGGGCAATCGAATAGGACTTCATCGGCATCTCTCTAGAGGCTGATCAGGACGCTCTTGGTCCTGCGGTTGGCGAGATAGGCCTCGCGGCCGAGATCCTTGCCGATGCCGGAGCGCTTGTAGCCTCCGGTCGGCAGGATATGGTCGCGCGAGCGGCTGTAGCGATTGACCCAGACGGTGCCCGCCTCAAGCTTGCGCGCGAAGCGGATCGTGCGGGACAGGTCGGAAGTGAACAGGCCGGAAGCCAGCCCGTAGGTTGGATGGCTGGACAGCGCCAGCGCCTCTTCCTCCGTCTCGAAGGTCTGAATGGTCAGGACCGGGCCGAAGATTTCCTCGACAATCGCCGGATTGGCCTGGTCGACATCGGCGATCAGCGTCGGCTGGTAGAAATAGCCGGGGCTGTCCATGACGCCGCCACCGGTCAGGCATTCGCCGCCGGCGTCGATCGCGGCCCGCACGATGCAGTCGACACGCGCCCGCTGCCGCTCCGAGATAACAGGCGAATATTGCGTTGCCTCGTCCCAGGTCGGGCCGGGGCGCACAGCCTTCATCCTCTCCAGGATCGCGGCCGCCAGCCTGTCGGCCACGCTCCTCTCGACGATCAGGCGTGTGCCGGCGACGCAGGCCTGGCCGGCATTGAAAGTGACGCCGCCGGCGACGGCCGTTGCCGCCTTGTCCAGATCGGCATCGGCAAAGACGATCTGCGGGCTCTTGCCGCCGAGTTCCAGCGTCATCGGCTTGACGCCGGTGCGGGCCACGTTCTCCATGATTGCCGATCCGGCGCGGGTCGAGCCGGTGAAGCTGATCTTGGCGATATCGAGATGGCCGGTCAGCGCCGTGCCGGTCGTCGGACCGTCTCCCAGCACCACGTTTATGAGCCCTGCCGGCAGGCCCGCTTTGACGGCGAGTTGCGCCATGTAGACTGCCGAAAAGGGCGTCATCTCCGATGGCTTCAGCACGACCGCATTGCCCGCGGCCAATGCCGGACCGAGCTTCCATCCGGCCATCGAGATGGGAAAATTCCAGGGCGTGATCGCGCCGACCACGCCATAGGGCTCGCTCATGATCATGCCGAGAGTGGCGTCGTCGGTCGGCACGAGCTCGCTGCCTTCCTTGTCGGCAAATTCGGCAAAGAAACGGATCTGCTCGGCGGTTATCGCGATGTCGCCGGCGACGAGCTGGCCGACAGGCCGGGTGGAGCACAGCGCCTCGATCCTGGCCAGCGTTTCGGCTTCCGCTTCGATCAGGTCGGCCCAGGCCTGGAGTGCCTTCGTCCGTTCGCGCGGCCGAACGCCGCCCCAGTTGCTGGACTTCAGCGCCGCGTTGGCGCTTTCAACGGCACGGTCGACCATGTCGACGCCGGCCACCGGGCAAGCGGCATATGCCTTGCCGTCCGACGGTCGGTGCATCTCGATCGCACCCTCGGCCGCGATCAACTCGCCGCCAATGAAATGGCCGACGGGAAGGGAGACGGTATCCGGGTCGAAGCTCAGGCCCATGGCACCCACTCTGGAATATTCTGCAGGAGCCTAGCGCGGGCTCTGGCGCAGCATGCACCGTTCGACGATCGGTCGCGGATGATTGTTGTGTGCCGGCGATGACAGACGGCAAAATCTGTTGCGGAGGCCGGCGCCCTCGCGCTCCCGCTACCCCACGGTTACGTAGATCTTGCGGACCGTTTCGATGGTCTTCCAAATCCCGGTGAAGCCAGGTTTCATCACGAAGCTGTCGCCGGCGCGGTAGGTCACCGTTTTGCCGCCGTCGGGCGTGATTTCGATCACGCCGGAGAGGATGTGGCAGAACTCGAAAGTCTCGCCCTTGATCGAGCGCGTTTGGCCAGGCGTCGCCTCCCAGACGCCGGTATGGACGAGGTCGCCCTTGGCGACATCCTGAGCCCAGGTCTTGAAGGCGGGGTTGCCGGACATCAGCCGTTCGGGCAGCGCCCCGGATTCGCGCGGCTGGAAGGCAGGGCTGGTATCGACGGTCTTGAGCAGGGACAAGGGATAGCCTTTCATGTTGAAATTCAATAGCCGCGCGACCGGTCGACGAGCCCGATGGGGTCAAGACCGGCGCGGTAACGCTTGATGTTTTCGACAACGGCCTGTGCGGCGCTGGCGGGCTGGGTGACGCTGGCGACATGCGGGGTCAGAATGATCTTCGGATGCGACCAGAACGGATGGCCCGCCGGCAGCGGTTCGGGATCGGTGACGTCGATCATCGCCGCCGAAATGTGGCCGCTGTCGAGTGCGGCGACAAGGGCTTCCTGGTCGAGCTGCGGCCCCCGGCCGGTGTGGACGAGCGCCGCGCCCTCGGGCAGTTTCGCAAACAGGCCGGCATCGAGGAAACCCCGCGTCTCCTCGGTCAGCGGCAGCAGGCAGATCAAAATGTCGCTGGCCGCAAGCATCTCGTTCAATCCGGGCTCGCCATGATGACAGGTCACGCCCTCGATCCGCCGCGGCGAGCGGCTCCATCCTGCAAGCGGGAAGCCGAAGGGCTTCAGGCGATCGAGGACGGCTTGGCCAAGCTGCCCGAGGCCGAGCACGCCAACCCGACGCGACCCGGCCTGCGGCTGCGCGATATCGGCCCATTCGCGGGCGCGCTGCTGCGCCAGATATCCAGGCAGGTTGCGGTGGAGCCCGAGCACGGCAAGCGTCACATATTCCTGCATCATGCGTACGATGCCTTGCTCGATCATGCGCACGATCTTCACCTTCGCAGGCACCGCATCGAGGCGAAACTGGTCGACGCCGGCGCCGATGGAGAACAGGATTTCCAGGTTCCTGTAGCGGGCGAGATTATCCGGCACGGTCCAACTGATAAGGTAACGCACGGTGTCGGGATTGACCGTTGCGGCATTCATCGTCAAGGGGACGTCCGGCAGGTCTCTCGCGAAGGCATCGGCGAAGACCGCCCCGCGGCGCGCATCGGAATTGAACAGGAATGTCATTCCAGTTCCCTTTCAAGCCGCGCAGCGGGCGCCCAGCGCTTCGATCAATCGCTGGCAGGCGGCAAGTTCGCTGGCAAGGATGTATTCGTCCGGCTTGTGGGCGCGGTCGATGTCGCCGGGGCCGCAGATGATCGCATCGAGCCCGGCGGCCTGGTAAAGTCCGGCCTCCGTACCGTAGCTGACGGCGGCAAGCGGCACCTCGCCGGTCAAGGCGTGCAGCAGTCCAGCGAGTGGCGCGTCCGGCGGCAGCGACATCGCCGGATAGGCGCTCATCGGACTCCACTCGGTGCGAAAGCCATCCGCCGCGAGAGCCTCTGCGCGTGCCCTCACAGGCGCCAGCAGGCTCGCCGGGTCGACGCCAGGTATGGCGCGTGCCTCCAGGTCCAGCGTGCAGGTGTCGGGGATGATGTTGACCTGATGTCCGCCCGCGACGACGCCAGCTTGCAGCGAGGAATAGGATGGCTCGAAGGCAGGGTCGAATGGACCGTGCGTCAGCCGTTCAGCCTCGTTCACGGCCGCGCCCAGCACAGCGGCCATGGCATGGATGGCGTTGAGGCCGAGATCGGGTCTTGAGGAATGCCCCGCACGTCCCTTGATGGATACGCGGGCGGCTGCCTTGCCCTTGTGGCCGCGCACGGCGCGCATGCCGCTCGGCTCGCCGACGATGACACCGAGCGGCTTGGCGCAAAGTTCGGGAAGGCGGGCGATCAAATGCGGCACGCCGCGACATCCCACTTCCTCGTCATAGGAGAAGGCGAGGTGGATGGGCCTGGCAAGGCGCAGTCCCGCAAGCCTGGGAGCGGCCGCGAGTGCTGCGGCAAGAAACCCCTTCATGTCCGTGGTGCCTCGTCCGTAGAGCCGTTCGCCCTCCTTGCGCAGCGCGAAAGGGCTCGAGCTCCATTGCGGGTCGCTGGCGGGAACAACGTCCATGTGGCCGGACAGTATGTAGCCCGGGCCATCGGCAGGGCCGATCGTCGCGAAAAGATTGGAACGATCGCCTTCCGGCCCTGGAAGCACGGTGACCTGGATTCCCTGTTCCGCGAGATAGGCCTCGATCCAGCCGGCGACGTCGCCGTTCGGCCTGCCGGCGACCGATGGAAAGGCGACGAGACGATCGAGGATGTCGAAGACGTCCATTCCAGCCCTCAAAGCGTTTCGGATTGGCCGGGATCGGTGCCGTCGACCATATGCTGCCAGATTTCCAAAGAGGATGCCTGCGTTCTTTCGCGATTGCGTGCCGAAAGCTGAAATGTTTCAGTTGAATCTTGCGTTGCTGCGCGGCTTTCGAGCAAATCGTATCGGTCTGCTCGTTTAGCGTTGGCGGCAGAGGGTGGCCATCGGTGCGTGGCGCTCTGGTTGCGGAAATCTTGCAGGGGCATGGAATTGAAGCCGTCCGGAAGCTTGAAAATCGATACCTTCTCGATGCGGATTGGCGACATCGAAGACGTCGAACTGGACCGTTTGCACGCGCTCTCGCTCTCCGTGGGGTGGCCGCATCGCGCCGAGGATTGGCAATTCGTGCGTGAGTCGGGGCAGGGGTTGGTGGCGCTCGATGAGATCGGCCGGGTTCTCGGCTCGGCCATGTGGTTCGCCCATGGTACCGATTTCGCCACCGTGGGCATGGTCATCACCTCACCGCGACTCCAGACGCTGGGGGCGGGGCAATGGTTGATGAAGCGGGTCTTCGACAAGGTCGTCGGCCGCGACTTGCGCCTCAACGCAACGCGCGCGGCAAGGCGGCTGTATCTCTCGCTCGACTTCCAGCCGGAGAAGACCGTTTATCAATGCCAGGGCATCGTCCGTGCGCAGACGACAGTTGGGCAGGAAAATACCCGCGGCGAAGTCCGGAGTTTAGTCGAAAATGATATTCCCGCCGTGATCGCGCTCGACGCGGCAGGGTTTGGCGTGAGGCGGGCGGCGCTCATCGAGAAGCTTTTCGCACACTCGGCCGGCTATGGTCTTTTCAAGGGCGATAAGCTGAACGCATTCGCGCTCTGCCGGCCGTTCGGACGGGGCCATGTCGTGGGGCCGGTCGTGGCGGAAAGCGACGCCGACGCCGTGGCGATCGTCCGGCCGCACGTGGCCGACCATGCGGGGTCTTTCCTGCGTATCGACACCCACATGGACAATGGCGAGTTCGCTGCCTTTCTGTCGCACAGCGGAATGCCAGTTTTCGACACGGTGCTCACCATGTCTCTGGGCAAACACCTCTCCGATTTTGGCATCGACGGCGCAGTTGCACCGGTGACCTATGCCCTCGCCAGTCAAACTCTTGGGTAATTCAGTCTCCCCCGAACCGTGCACTTAGGGACTCGTGTCCAGCGAACGGCGAGCGCTACAGGGAGCCGCTCATCGCATAAACCGAGCCAAAGGCGAGCGATCACTGACGAGTTTGGAAAGTGCGGGCAGGAGCTAACGCACGAAGCCGGTTGATACCGCCGGATCAGGAAAACCGACTGGGGCCGTGCACCTCAAGTGCGAGCTTACGATTGGGCCTGAGCCGCGCGATGGCATTGTGGCAGCGACACATGAATGGCCGCACCTACAGGTCGGATATATGCCCGCACGAATCAGGAACTGCAAAAGCCGAACGAACCCCTAGCCAACGGAGAGCCGTACGACAGACGGTTCTACAATTGGCCATCGACTAGGGTTTTTGGAAGCTTTTCGAACTTTTTTGGGTCACGTCTCAGCCCGAGTTGCGCGCGCTTATGGACAAAGCGGGACACGAGATTCGGCATTTGGACAGTTTGGGAGGCATCACTTCCGGGACATATGCCTTCCTGATAGCGCGTCAGCACGAACCCTGATACGCGCCCCAAACGGGACATCCCCCGAGGGTGATGCCAACCCCTCGTTTCCTTTGCTGCACATTTGAGCAGCTGATGTGTTTTTACGAAAAGTGCTCTTCCAGATAGACGCGGAACTCCCGCTCCAACTGATCTTGGAGGAGGGACGGCATATGCGTGCGGCTGCGGGTTAAGTAGACATGGCAGGCCACGTAGGGAAGGAACGGCTTGATGGCGAGCGTTCCGCTGACCTTGTCGAGGATGGAGACGCCAAGCCGCTCAGCCACGAGAGCACAAGCGGCGTCGCTATAATGAGCCTCGAAGCGCACCTCGACGCGAACTCCCGCGTTCTCGAGGCTGCGGTCGATGGCTTGGCGCGAGCCGTCCTCGCGTCCAAGTGCGATGAAGCTTCGATCGCGGATATCGGCAGCTTCGATCGCATCCTTCTCGCTCAAGGGATGTCCCGTCGGCAGTACGCAGACCGAAGCCGTCTCAAAGATGGGAGCAGGTGGTCGCCGGGTCGACCACCGGCATTGTCATCAAGCCAATGTCGAGTTGCTTGCTGGCAGCGAGCTCAGCGATCCGTACGGAAGCTTCCGGCTCCAGCGACAGCCGCAGCTTGGGGTGGCATCGGGCGAACGTCCCGACAAAGCGGGGTAGCACATAACTGGCTAGCGCCGGGTAAGCGCCAACGATTAGCCGACCCGCCTCCAACTGCTGGATGTCCGCCGCCATCCGCCGCAAGTGCAGCACCGCGATGGCAGCTTGGCCGACTGACTCGCACCCATCATGGATTTCCGTCCTCGCTGGATTTCCGTTTAGGAAATTCGATCACCTTCGCCTCAGGCTCCAGCGGTTCATGACCAGGCCGCTCATGCCAGAAGACTTGCCGCAGATCGCGTTGATCGACCCGCTGACCGCAATGCGGGCAGTTCTAGAAGTGAAGATGCTCATCGAGGTGCTGCTCTCCGTGCAGTTTGCCGGGAATCGGAGGGCCAAGGTCGGCTAGCTTTGTCATGCGGCCCGCAACATCCGCCATGCTAAATGTTCCGGAACTATTTTAGCTAAAGCTTATTGAGTTGACGGTTGCCGGAGTGAGTTGATGCGCCTGAAGTTCATTATGCAAGGTGATGGAACCTATAGTGGCTCCCAAAACGTTTGCTCGGGCGCAGCGGGAGCTTCGTTCGCAACGGATCTATCCCTTGCAGGAAGCGGACATGCTGAAGAAGCTGAAGCGGCTCTTCCGATCTAAAAAGAAGCTCTCACAAGATACTATCAACGAGTGCCGCTACACACCATCCTCGCATGCTATTCCGCGCACTTCGGCAGCCTCCTGACCGCCTACAGGGCCGTTGGTTTTGAGTGCCCGCCAACTGGCCTACGGGGCAAATACTACTCAGATGATGAACTTCTAGACGGCGTCCGCCGACTGCATGCCGAATTTGGATTCGTCACGATGGCTTTGATCAACGCTGCCAGCGGCCTGCCGAAATGCAAGGTTTTCACGAAGCGCTTCGGCTCGATTGTGAATGCGTACGGCCTTGCTGGGTTCCCTACGACGAAGAGCGAGATGATCGCAGCGGCGCGGCAGCGAGCAAGCGCTAGACGTGAGAATAAGAAGGTTGCCGCAGTATCGGCAGCAAAAGCGCGGCACCCCTAGGAGACTATATTGTCACGTGCACAAAGCAATTGAAACGGCTCCTTTGAGCGCACGCCTAAGGCCAGGACTCGAAGCGACCCGACAGATTTCGCGCAGTCGTCGAGCGTGCATCCGCGCAGAGGGCGCCACAAACGCCGAAGACAACGAACCCCCCCTGGGGAAAGGCGGCGGGCTCTTTCAAGGGCTGCGGAACATCTGGCTGCGACCATGGTTCGGGAGCTGGCCGCACCACTCCCGCGGCCTTCCCAAGTGGCTTGCCCGCTGGCTCCCGCCGGCGGGCTTTTTGCGTTCAAGCCAGCAGAGGCGATTCTTGTCGGCGATACAGGCCGGCACCTCTGAGGGCGATTAAGTGGCGCTACCCCAGCCGCAGGCAAAACGGAGAGGCACTGATATGGTGCAGGTCATGAATCAGAAGATCATAGGCTATGGACGCGGCGGGGCGGTTGGCGTCTTCCTCGGCCATATCTTGTACATGATTTTCAACGGTGACCTGCGCAGCATCGTAGCACGCGCCGGGATGTATATCGCGATCGGGATATGCATCGTTCTGCTTATTGAACGCGGTTTTAGGCGGTGGGACACCAAGCAGCTAGCCTCCACCATGGACGCTACCCAGCCGTGGGGGCATGGCTAGTCCCTGTTGTTCTAGTATGAGTCCAGAATGGAGATTAAAGAGCATCCGTCGCCTTGTCCATCCAAGATCAGATATTGAAGCGGGAGGGGGAGTGGGCGGCCGACAGAGCAGGACGAGCTGCTGCTTGAAAGCTTACTCGAAAACCTGAAATCCGCGCAGGCCGCTCTTCGGCGACTGGAAGGATAAGCGGAACCTAATGTGTCCGGGCGGCTTATGCCCCGATGAGCACTCGCGGTGCCAATTTCCTCGACCGGTGGATGGCAGAGCATCTGCCAAACGGACGATCCGATCGCGGCGAGCGACCTCGCCAGCGAGGCGATGCGAGCGGCCGAGCGCGACGGCATCGACCCGGTGGAGATCACCGACGAGGTCGGCAGCGTCTTCGAAGTCATTCTGCAGGCGATGCAGCACCGTGATGGCAGCTTGGCCATCCAGTGGAATGCCACCGGGCCTGTGCGGCCTGCGCCTTCCTCAAGCGATTGATGTGGACGGCCCAGTTGCCGGGTTGACCTGTTTCCACCGCGCCCGCGGCTCCGAAGCACTCCCGGATCGAGGCACACGGACCGGGACTGATGGCAAGCTAATTTAGCCGTGGAACATATATCAGACCGCGGGTTCGGGCGCGGGCCGCCTACTTCAGCCTTCCCAAGTGACTGCCCGCTGGCTCTGGCTGGCGGGCTTTTTCAGCCGGCCTCGCCTGTACAATCATAACTGGCTGGCATGCTATTTTTTGCCCAGAAGGAGTTTCGCTTCGCGAACTAGGCCGTAGACTCATAAGCACGCAGCCACAGGCGCATTGAGGCGAGCTGGACCATAGCGAGGAAGTTGGCGGCGAGCTTATCGTAGCGGGTGGCGATGCGGCGGAAGTGTTTCAGCTTGGAGAAGAAGCGCTCGATCAGATTACGCTCGCGGTAGAGCCGTTTGCTGAAGCACGGCTTCCAGCGCCGATTGTTTTTAGGTGGGATGTTGGGCGTTGCACCCTGCTCCTCGATCAAGGAGCGGATGCGATCCGCATCGTAGGCCTTGTCGCCCAGCACGATGGTGCGGGGGCTGAGGTGGTTGAGCAGTTGATCTGCGATCTGACTGTCATGCGCCTGTCCGGCGGTCAGGCCGAGCCGGATGGGAAGTCCTTGCGCATCGACAACGACGTGGATTTTCGTCGTGAGCCCGCCGCGCGATCGACCGAGACAGTGATCTGGCCCCCCTTTTTTGCCGTCGCGGCCTGCTGGTGGGCGCGAACGGAGGTGCTGTCGATCATCTGGATGTCACCGTCGTGCGCGGAGGTGATGGCATCCATCAGCCGGTCCCACACGCCCGCCTTCCGCCATCGCACGAAGCGGTTGCAACAGGTGGTTCGTGGGCCGTAGCGCTCGGGCATATCGCGCCACGGCGCACCGGAGCGCAGAACCCAGAAGATGCCATTCATTACACGTCGGTCGTCTACACGCGGAGAAGCGGCTTGATCACGCGCCATTCGAAGTCGCTAAGGTCATATCGGCTCATAATGATTCTGAATCAGAACCTGGCGTGATATGAAAGCGTCAATTGAAAGAATGATCCATTGCCGAGGAAGGCATAGCTATAAGGCCGGTAGATGAATTCCATTAGAGCCGACGAGTGGGACGCCGTTCACACTGTTCATGACTTCTATGATCGACCCTTGAAGGGGATCGCCGACTATTAAAGGTTCCCGCATACCTATATCGCGAATGGGATATAGATCAGGATGACTGGGCGGATACGCTCCTATTGAGCCCGATCAGTGACGAACAACTGTCTGCCGTCAAAGAGCAATGGCATCTCTGGTTGCGGTGGCGATCGGCGCACGATGATGGCACTCTGAAGCCAGAAGACCATCACCCGACTCTCGCAAAGGATAGGAAGCGCTACGAAGAGCTAGCCACAGTCGTCGAGGCCGCCCTGAAAGTTGACGACGCGAAATCGATCAGGGTGAAGGCGGACTTCCGTGGCGACATCCTGTCTATGGGGAAAACGGCCGTTCGATGGACTGAGCCCGACGATGGCGGCACTCCACCCATCTCGGCCATTCCGCATTTATGAGTTCACGACCTAGCGAACTCCACTCTCTTCCCAGCAAAAGGACAAGCTCTATGGCTTGCGCCTCGCTAATCCCGGTCTCTCGGATAAGCCTTTCGATAAGGCTGGCCTGCGGCGGCTTCTCACTGTCCCCTGCATCGTCGCCTCCCCGTTTCGGCGCGGTCAACGATTAACATTTGATGATGGTTCCCAGTAAGGATTGAAATTTATCGCGAGACGTCGCTCAACAGTCAGCGAGAGTGCGTTGGAATCTATCAGCTCGTTCCCGTATCCGCCCGAGCAAGGTGTGAGCTGCGCGATGAAGAAAACATACGCGAAGCCCGTTCTGACCAAGCGTGAACGTTTGTCCGCTACGGCCCGAACTTATTCATCGACGGTCACACCGGACCGACCGGCTAACGGAAAAGGTCTAGCGTTACCACCCGCCCGCTGCCTGTCTGGTGGCGAGCTTTCTTATTGATACTTGTCCCCACAACTCGAACTGCTAAGTAGGGCAAGTCGGCGTACTGATATGTGGATACTCGCCCGCTCCGCTCGTCTGTCACTTCAAGGAAATACTCACCCCATCTGTGAAGCGTCAGCGGGCGCCCTGTAGCCTGCTCGGCGGCTCTGAAAGAGGTGCTGGCCTCGACGTGATACTCGGCAAGCATTCGCCCCGACAAGATTTCTCGCACCTGATAGGCCACGGTCGCCCAACATTCGAATCATCCATTAGGGCAGTCTAACATTTGCTTTCGGTCGCCCGGCTTGGTACGGGTGGCTTTTTGCCGCGACACTTCTAACCTGACCGCGGGCTCCCAACGGCGGCCTTTTTTGCTTTGCGGGAACAGCTTGGTTCAATGCAAGTTTGGGCCAACGCAGCGCACTCCGACGTCCCTCCGCGCTGCTGGCCAAGGGCAAACTTGGTCGGCCCGCGCTTTTCTGCCGAGGGGCGCGGGCTTGCCTCGCAGGCTGGACGCGCTGTGCGCTTGTTGCTCAAACCGAGCGCGGCAACTGGCAATCTTGGTCGCAGATCGAGCTTGCCAGCGTCGAGGCGCTTGAGGGCCTCACTCGGCTGATCAGAAACAACAACCATGTCCTGATCTCTTGCGGCTTTGACAAAGGCTGCGAACGCGACGGATTGCCGGCAGGTTTCTGCCTGGGCCTCCTCAAGCAAGCGCAGTGCCTGTCGATAAGGCTGGACCGGAGCGCATATTGTGATCGGGGCTGAATTTCGGACTGACCACTACCCGATCACCAGCTCGGCGGCCGCCACAAAGAAAGAACCACGACCGCAACCTTGATAATCAGCATGCGACTGTCTCGTGTCATTGCGGATCGAGATACCACGACGAAGGACCGGGCAAAATTGCCAGCCGCGCAACTAGAGTAATGGCGGCGAGGGGGGTCCTTGGGCCAATGAAGCCGGGGTGTCTATTGAGCAGCGACTGGAATGGGTTAGCATTAGCTCAGGAATAAAATGGGGACGCACGTGCTACCTTCACCTGGCCTGGAAAGGCTGAACGCATTTTCCGATGGCGTGTTCGCCGTACTGATCACAGTTCTAGTTTTGGACCTTCGCCCGCCGGAAGTGCCGGCTCTCAAAGCCCTTCTGGCATATGGGAAACCTGGCTTAGCTACGGTGTAAGCTATCTCTTCATTGCGATTGTCTGGGCGAACCACCATCATCTCTTGCGCTACGCGAAAGAGAGCACGGCATCCTTAATGTGGTACAATTTCGCGCACCTGTTCTCAGTCTCGCTGCTCCCCCTGGCCACGGCATGGATGGCCGTAAGCGAGTTGGCACCGCAGCCGGTCGCCTTCTATGCGACCGTATTCTTCCTGGTTAACCTGACATATCTATTGTTGATCCGCGAACTCATTGATCCGTTGCCAGAGGAGGAGGTGTCACCACAAGTGCGACGGCTCATGCGCCTACGTGCCATGATTACGCTCAGCCTTTTTGGGCTCGCCGCTATCTTGGCATTGAGCTACCCGATCGTCGGACTGGGGATCTGTAGTTGTTGCCTGGCAGTCTATCTGAAGCCCCAGGCGCGCGGGTCATAGGAACGGACTGAATGCGGCGCGGCCACGCGACGACCTTTTGTACGGCGTGGGGCGGTGCCGATCAAGTCCAACTCGAAAAGCCCGCCACCTTGCGGCATGGAGAGGTTCTGGAGGGTGCTGGATCAAGAGTAAAGGCTCAACTTGCCGGCGCCTGTTTCGACGCGATCACGCTGGTGGCGTCCGCGACTGGGGCAGGCGATAGCTCTCGGGCGCTGCATCGGCCTCCATCACTCCTCTGCAATCTTTGCCGGAACCCGCCAGCAACTTTGCAGCGGCCAAAAGAATGCTATCCGGTACCGGATCGGGAGGATCGGCCTTTTCATGGCCTGCGGCTAATTGCCGAAAGACGGAAAGACCTAAATCTCTTTCATCACCCTCGCTGCTCGCACGAGCGATGACCAGTCAGCGCCCATGGCTGCGACAAGGTCACGAGCATCTTCATCGGATATTCCAGTGTGGTCTACTAGCTTCCGTGCCAGCAATTCGAATGCTAATTCTATAATTGTCACAGGTCGGACCCTTCCGAAAACAGCCTCGACGGTAGCATGCGAGAAGGGCTTCCGCATTTGCACATGTTAGATGGCCATCATGGATGTCTCATGTGCCGCAGAATGTCTGTAGGACGCGTTCATCCGGGCGTGGCGGGTCAGCATAGCCTTTCATTTCCGGCTGCTCATCGAAGGGATGGCTCACGACCCTCAGAATCTCATCGAAGGGTGTGAAGTCGCCGCCCAGCGCCGCCTGTATCATCGCCTCAATGCGATGGTTGCGAGGGATGAATTTGGGATTGACGGCATGCATGGTCGCCCGGCGCGTGGCTGTATCGGCTGTTTCACTGGCGATCCGCTCGCGCCACCGCACCGACCAGGCGTCGAATGCGGCTGGATCCCTAAACAGCTGCCGCGCCGTGCCCTGACCTTCCGAGGCGTCGAGATCGTCGCCTAGGCGTCGAAAGCCGATGGTAAAGTCGGCTTCGCCGCGAGCCAGCACATCGAGGAAATCTGCCGCGAGCTGCAGGTCCGCCTCCGCCTCGGTCAGCAATCCGAGTTTTCTGCGGAACCCGCGCCGCAACACGGCCTCATAGGAGGGCTGGAACGACCTCAGCACCTCTTCGGCTTCTGCGACGGCTTCATTCTCATCCGTGCTCATGAGCGGCAGCAGCGTCTCGGCAAGGCGCGCAAGGTTCCATTTGGCGATGCGAGGCTGGTTGGCATAGGCATAGCGGCCGACGCGGTCGATCGAGCTGAACACCGAGCCGGGGTCATAGGCGTCCATGAAGGCGCATGGGCCATAGTCGATGGTCTCGCCCGAGATCGCCATGTTGTCGGTGTTCATGACGCCGTGGATGAAGCCGACCAGCATCCAGCGCGCCACCAGATCCGCTTGTGCTGTGACCACGGCGTCCAGCAAAGCGCGGTACCGCCGTGCTTGCCCTGACAATTGCGGGAAATGACGCTCAATGGCATAGTCAGCGAGGATCTTGAGCCCCTCGGTGTCGTGGCGCGCGGCGAAATATTGGAAGGTGCCGATCCGGATATGGCTTGCCGCCACTCGTGTCAGCACGGCGCCGGGCAGCCGGACCTCGCGATGCACGGGGTCGCCGGTGAGTACCGCCGCCAAGGTTCGCGTCGTCGGGATGCCCAGCGCCGCCATCGCTTCGCTGACCACATACTCACGTAGGACAGGACCCAGTGCGGCGCGGCCGTCACCGTTGCGCGAGAACCGCGTCGGCCCCGAACCCTTCAGCTGTATGTCGCGGCGGATGCCGTTGACGTCCACCACTTCGCCAAGCAGGAGGGCGCGACCGTCGCCGAGCTGAGGCACGAAATTACCGAACTGGTGGCCCGCATAGGCCAAGGCGACTGGCTGCAGGCCTTCCGGAAATCTGCTGCCGGCAAGCATCTCCACTCCGTCCGGGCTGGTGAACTGGTCGGCGTCGAGCCCTAGTTCCTCGGCGAGGGGTCGGTTGAAGCGGATCAGCCGAGGTTCGGACACCGGCTGCGGACCTGTTTGCGCGAAGAAGCGCTCGGGCAATTGTGCATAGCTGTTGCGCAGGGCGGGAAGCTGCATCTGGGTGCCTCGGGATTGTTCAGCAGTGGCAGGCAAGGTCACGGCGAGCTGGCTCTCAAGTGAAGGGGCCGGTCGGCCCCGTTCGGGGGGCATTCGTTGATATAGGGACGCAACGTCGCTGGTGCCATCGGATCCTCGGCTCGGCACCGGATAAGAGTTGGAATCAAACCGGCCCTTAACAACCCGAGGCGAGGCCTGGGACCAGCATGCTGCCCCAACACGGTCGCAGCAACCCGAACATCCCGCCGAGCAGCTGAGAGCCAATGTTTCAAAGTCCAGGCCACCGTCCAATGATCGCATTCTCAACGCATTGTCGTACCGCGCCTCGAGCGGTCCCAGTCGGCGCGATCGGTTGCCGAAGGCACGTGAGATGGTGGTGGTAAGCGAACTCGGGCGCATCGGTTTGAGGTACCGGTCTGCGAGATCACGGTTTGAGTTCCAACCTCTTCGAAATGCTCAAAGCACAGGCGCCCGACGATCACGAGATCGCCGAGACGCTGAGGGATCGCGATGTCCAGCCTGCAAAGCCGACGGACCGCAAAGCGCAACGAAAAGGTGCTTCGCCCCGTCCGAGCCAACGCCGGGATTGAATCCGCCTACAGGGGCAAGGTGACCGCGCTGATCTAGGCCATGAAGCCAGAGCGTGATCTACTGGCTGAAAGCCTCCTACCGGGCCAATACGCGCCCCGTATGGCGCAGGATGAGACGCCGGCGGAAGCGCTGCGGCGATCCGATCGCTTTTCCACCGAGAGCGCGAAATAGTCGCCCAGCTGCAACGGAAGCCACGTCGAAGCGCTTGGTCCACTGCACAGCGAGTTTGCGGATCGAGCCAGGCGCTCCGCAAGATCCTTCGCGATGGCGGCATCTCGGTCGAGTTCAAGATGACGGCGGCGATGCGCGACGTTGTCGACGCGACGGTCAACGCCAACGTGTCGCTGATCAAGTCGATCCCGTCGCAGTATTTCGACCAGGTGGAAGGCGCGGTCATGCGGTCGGTGCAGACCGGCCGCGATCTTGCCGGCCTGGTGGTTGAGCTGGAGCGCTACTCGGGCATCACGAAGCGGCGCGCGGCCTTCATCGCGCTCGACCAGAACAACAAGGCGACGGCGGCCTTCAATACCGCACGCCAGTTGGAACTCGGCATCGACGAAGCCGAATGGCACCACAGCGGCGGCGGGAAAGAACCTCGCCCGACGCATGTCCAGGCTGGCCGCGAAAAGATCCGCTACAAGATTTCGACTGGTTGGTATGACCCGGCGGTGAAGCGCTTCATCCGGCCTGGCGAGGAGCCCGGTTGCCGTTGCGTCCGCAAACCGGTCATCAAGGGGTTTTCGTGACCTACAAAAAGGTCTGCCCAAGTTCCGCAAGGTCGTCAGCGAACATTTTAAGGTGTGCGCGAATGTCTTCCATCACCGTGACGACGGCAGAGCGCCGGTCAAGCATCAGCTCGACATCTTCGAAAGCGCCCACAGCATCAAGCGCGTCCAGCGGATGTTCGATCTCGTCCGATAACTGTTCGAGGGTGTCGTAGTGCACCGCTGTCATCGGGTCGAAGAGCGGCCTGGCCTCGGTGATGAGGACAGAGTTCAACTTGCCTCGGATGTCTACTTTCCAATCTCGAGCCCGCTGAACGAGTCTCGCATTGGACGCCATCACCGTTTCCGGTCCAGCGTCAGCGAGAAGCTAATCAACTTCGGCCAAGTACGTCATGTCGAAGAAGTCGCCGGCCAGATAAGCTGCACGGGCGGCACTCGCTCGGTCTGCCCGCAGCGTTAACCGTTGAGTGTCGTAGTGGCGGCGTCCCTGCTCACGGTCCAGCTTCATAGCCGCACGCACAGACTACGCCGCAGCAGCAATGGCCAGATTGCCGGTCGCGAGTGTTTCCCATTGAATTCGCTGGTTCACCATCGCCGGCGCCAGCAACGCACCGAGACAGAACGCCTGTCCCTGCCGCTAGAAAAATTGCCAGACGGTCCAACCGATCGGTTGCCATGCGCCTCACGCCGCGGTCAGCGTCGGGATCGCCTCGATCTCGGCGCTGAGCGCCCTCTCGGCCTGTTCCAGATCATAGTTGCGCTGGAGGTTGAGCCAGAGCACCGGACCGTTGCCAACCAGCTTGCCGAGGCGCAACGCCATGGGGACCGTGACGGGCTGCTTTTCGTCCAGGATGTCGTAGAGCGTGCGCCGGGAAATGCCGAGCAGCTTGGCGATCTCGGTCTTCGACTTGTCGAGCGCCGGGATGACGTCCTCGCGCAGAAGCTCTCCGGGATGCATCGCGGGCAGGCCGCGCTTGATGGGTGCCATGTTCATCAGTGGTAATCCTCTAGTTCGACCTCGATAACGTCTTCGCCGTCAAAACCGAAGGTGATGCGCCAATTTCCGTTCACTCGAACAGAATAGCGCCCCTTCTGATCGCCCGAAAGGCCGTGGAAGCGATAGCCGGGAAGGTCCATGTCTTCCGGCTTTGAGGCTGCTTCCAAGGCCCGAAGGATGCGGGCGACACGCTTGTCGTCTTGCACGCTGAGACCGCGCGGACTGCCGGTCTCGAAGAAGCGTTGCAGGGCTTTGTTTCGGAAAGACTTGAGCATGTTTGTAAGGTAACGCCTTACACATTCCAAGTCAACAATTTTGTGAGGCGCGGCCTTACATTACAGGAAATTGATCTGATGTCCACGCTCGGCATTCCGAAGCCTATCGGCGATGAGTTCGTCGGCAAGGACAGTGCCGGCCAACCCGCCTCGCTGATGTTGGTCGCGCCCGATGGCGATGTCCTGGTGCTGCGCCGCTCATCGACCGACACCAACTGGCCCGGCCATTGGTGCTGGCCCGGCGGCAAGTCTGAGGAAGGCGAAACGCCGCTCCAGACGGCCACGCGCGAGACGGGAGAGGAAGCGACAGGGCCTGAGATGTTCCTGGAGGCCGGCCCCGCGAAACTGCTGGACGTGCGCCCTACGCCACAAGGCTGGCTGCACTACACGTATGCGCAGCCGGTGGTCGAGAAGTTCCAGCCCAGGCTGTCAGCGGAGCACTCCGGATATGCCTGGGCCCCTCTGGGCTCGCTGCCTGAGCCGGTGCATCCGGGGCTGCGCGACATGCTGGGCGAGCGTCTTGGCATCGCCGCAGACATGGCTCCCGAGGCGTGGGATCAGCTGCGCTCCAACTTCGTGAAATGGACGAAGGACGAGGGCATCGCAGCCGCCGATTGCCCGCTTTGCGGTGGCACCGGTGAACTCGCCGGTCCTGGGATCGTCTGCGACGAATGCGAGGGTACCGGCGTTGCGCGGCCGAAGCAGGCCAACGACGCACTGGCGATGGATCGCAACAGCGTGCGCGTGTTCGACCAGGACGGTCATCTGCGCGTCGAGATGACGCCGATCTCCAAGGCCAACGTTTGCCCCTATTACGGCCGCGAGATCCCGGCTTTCGAAGCGCTGGGGCTGGATCCCGAGCGGGTCTACCGCCTCTATCGCAATGCGGAGGAGCTGGCCAAGGCCGCCCCGTCCTTCGTCGGCAAGCCGCTCTTGCTCAAGCACATTCCAGTCAGCGCCAAGGAACACCCGCGCGAAGCCGTTGTCGGGGCTCTGGGCGATGCCGTCGAGTTCCATGCGCCGTACCTCATGGCGCCGCTCAGCATCTGGGATGGCGCTGCAATCGCGCTGATCGAATCGGATCGGCAGAAAGAACTATCGAGCAGCTATCGCTACCGGGCCGACATGACGCCCGGCACGCTGGCTGGAGAATCCTACGACGGCGTGATGCGGGACATTTCCGCCAATCACGTCGCCTTGGTTGAGGAAGGCCGCGCCGGGCCTGATGTTGTGGTCGGCGACAGCAAACAGGAGATCAACACGATGAAGAAAACAGCTCTGCTTCGCGCATGGCGTCCGTCGCCCACGGCGCGATCCTAGCCCACGTCATGCCCAAGCTGGCCGCCGATCAGAAGATCGATCTGCGCCCGGTTCTGGCCGACATCACCGCCAAGAATTTCAAGGCCAAGCGGCCCGCCATCATCGAGGCGGTCGGCAAGGCGACCAAGGGCAAGCTGGGCGCTGACGCCAAGCTCGACGATCTCGAGGCGCTCCTGGTCGCGCTCGACGGGGTCGAGGTGAAGGAAGCCAACGACGAAGAGGACTAGGACGACGAAGAGGCCAAGAAGAAACAGGCCGAAGACGACGCCGTCGAGGAAGAGGACAAAAAGAAGAAAGCCGCCGAAGACGCGGAGAAGGACGATGACGACGATGACAAGGTCGACAAGAAGGCCATGGACACGGCGATCGCCGCTGCGGTTTCGGCTGCTGTCGATCGCGCCAAGCGCGAGGCCCGCGAAGAGTCCGCCCAGGTTCGCGCTGCGGAAGAGGCCGTGCGCCCCTACATCGGTAAGCTCGCCATGGCTCACGACAGCGCCGATGCCGTCTATCGCACCGCGCTCACGTCGCTAGGCGTCAATATCGACGGAGTTCATCCCTCGGCACTGCCGGCCATCCTTAAGGCCCAGCCTCTGCCTGGCGCCGGCCAGGCGCAGCAGCCCGCCCGTGTCGCCATGGACGCTGCAGGCGTCAGCTTGTTCCACGGGATGTTCCCGGCAGCCAAGTCCCACATTGTCAAGTCGCTCTAAGCGAGCGGCCTAAATTGCTAGAAACCCCTTCGAGCCGGCCAACATGCCGGCTGCTTTATGAGGAGAACCGCCCATGTCTGGCTTTCAGACGCAGGTCGCCTACAATCCCGCCCCCGCCGTTGAGGGCGACTTCGCTTCCAGCAACCCCCGCAGCACGATCCTGGCCGCCGCTGGCGCGCTGGTATGCGGTGCGCTGGGCGCGATCGTCGGCCGCTTTGCCTGGCTGAACTATGCCCAGCTCGACAGCGACAATGCGCCGGCCGTGGTCAACCCTTTGGTACCGGGCCCGTCGCCGGCGTCGTGCACCGCGAGCAGCAGGGCCTGATCGAGGTCTACCTGCAGGAATCGACCATGCTGGTTCCGGCCGGCTTCCCCATCACCGTCTTCAACAAAGGCGACTTCTGGGTGAAGAACTCCGGCGCCACCCCGGCACTGTACGGCCAGAAGGTCTATGCCAACTATGCCGATGGCAGGTCTACGGCCGCTCCGACCGTCACGCCGAATGGCGCAACCACCTCGGCCGGCTCGATCGCCGCCGCAACCAGCGGCTTTGTCGCTTCGATCGTCGGCAACGTGCTAACTGTCTCCGCTCTCAACTCCGGCACGATCTACTCAGGCACCACCATCTCCGGTACCGACGTGGCGAACGGCACCAAGATCGTGCAGCAGCTCACCAGCGCCGAAATCGACGGTTCACTGGGCAAGACCGGCACCTATGCGGTGTCGATCCCTGACCAGAATGTCGACCCGGGCACCGTGATTGCCGGCACCTATGGCGTGTTCACGGCTGGCGGCAACGTCGTTGGCGTCTTCGGCAACGGCGACACGCTCACTGGCGCCGGCATCACCGCCGTCACCACGCTCACCCAGCAGCTCACCGGCCCTACCGGCGGAGTCGGAACATATGCCGGGGACGTCAACCGTCGTCAATGCTGCGGCTCTCACCGCAGCCACCAACGTCGAGACCAAGTGGACCGTGCGTTCATTTGCCCAACCGGGCGAGCTGATGAAAATCACTTCCTGGCCGCAGGGCTAAACCCTTTCCCATCAACCTCGAACCAATGCGCCGTGAAGCGGCGGTCTGTTGAGGAGAACCACAATGCAATTCCATGACTATAATCAGGCCGCCGCGACGTGGACGCAGCATCGCCCCATGTTCGAGCAGGCCGGCATCTATCTTCCCGAAGCACGAGCCTACATCGTCGAGGCTTTCCGCACCAACCATCTTGCGATGGATGCGCAGCCCTCCCTGGCGACGGCGTCGAATGCCGGCATTCCGGCATTCCTGACCACGCTGGTCGACCCAGAGGTCTACCGCATCCTCTTTGCCCCCACTAAGGCCGCCGAGATCTTCGGCGAAACCCGGAAGGGCACCTGGATCGACCAGACGGCGATGTTCCCCGTCATCGAGCAGACTAGTGAAGTGTCGAGCTACGGCGATTACAACGACAACGGCCGAGCCGGCGCGAACATGAACTGGCCGCAGCGCCAGTCCTATCTCTTCCAGACGATCTCCGAATACGGCGAGCTGGAAATCGAGCGTGCCGGTCTTGGCCGCGTCAATTGGGTCGGCGAGGTCGACGCCGCCGGCGTGACGGTGCTTCACCGCTTTCTGAACACCACCTACTTTAAGGGCGTGCAGGGCCTGCAGAACTTCGGCCTTCTCAATGATCCGAACCTCGCCGCGCCGATTACCCCGTCCCCGAAAGCTTATAGGGGCGTGAAGTGGATCAACAATGGCCAGATCGTCGCGACTGCGAACGAAATCTATGCCGACCTCCAGTCGCTCTGGCTCCAGCTCGTCACCCAAACCGCCGGCCTGGTTGACCAGAACACCAAGATGACACTGGCCATGTCGCCGGAATCTCAGCTCGCGATGACCGCGACGAACTCGTTCAACGTCAATGTCGAGGATTTGCTCAAGAAGAATTTTCCGAACCTTCGCGTGGTTTCAGCGGTGCAATATAGGGGGCAAACCGCTATCAACCCGGGCGGCATCGCTGCCGGCAATGAAGTACAGTTCATTGCGGATGGGATCGATGGCCAGCAGACGGGTTATTGCGCCTTCAACGAAAAGCTCCGCGCTCACCCGATCGTGCGCGCGCTGTCTTCGTGGAAAAAGAAGATGACCAGCGGCACCTGGGGTGCCATAATTCGACAGCCCATGGGCATTTCCCAGATGGTTGGCGTCTAAGGGCGCTTGCCAACGCGACGGCATGGCTCGGTCGTTGAACTGCGCAAACTCGAGCACGCTCACGTACGCCGGCGGCTGGCGCTTGCCGTGCGCTCCGATCACGCCATCGAGCGCCAGTCGTTGCGAGGGGCGACCCGGCTCGATCGCCAGGCGCTCGCCCTTCCTGCCGCGGCTCTTTCCGACAGCGGCTTTCGGATAGTCGGCTGCCAGCCTTGGGGTGAATTGCGCGCCACATTGTTCGTTGCCGCTTTGGGATGAATTCCGCGCCACATTGCTCCCCTATACTCCCGGCCTCGTGAGGTGCGAAAGCCGCCCAGTGCTGAAGCGTATGCACATATCTGGGTGGTATGATGCCCGCGAAGTTGAGGCCGGAAAGGCAATCCAGACCGGAGAATGTCAAAAACCGCATTTCCCTGGCGCGTCCGCCGCTCACGCGATGGTGAAGCGGAGGTTGGAACATACCGGCTGAGCTCGGGTTAGCGACGTGCTTCGTATCGCAAGACGCCCCCCCGCGGACGGTCGCTTACGAAACCGGTCGCTTAAGAAACGTCGCAGGAACCTTCATGAAAACCCAACTACTGCCGAACACTAGTCATCGTGGCCCGCTCGTCGTCATCACAGCGGCGGTACTGGCATTCGCAATCGCGTTCTATTACTTCGCCACCCCGCTGACTGGGGTAACCGGAACCCCCGGAGCCATGCTCGTGCTCGTCGCCAGCCTGGCTCTTGCGCTGGATGGGCTTGTACTGCGCTTCAGAAGAGGTGGTGTCGTTTTCACCCTAGCGTGGGTCTTGGGCCTTCTAGGAGCACTCGGCACATTCATTGCGGCCATCTTTCTCCACGCTTGGTGGCTCGTGGCGGCCGTTTCCGTTGTGCTGGCTGGGCTGTTGATCACCCTGGGTTTCCGTCAGACCAACATTCAGGATACGTCCCGATGAGAACTGCCGTCTTCGGCTCGAGCCTGGCATTTGCCGTCTTTCTGTTGCTGGGGCTTGGCATTCATTCCGTCTCTGCCCAGAATGACAATACTTCACCCGCGTCACAACCGGGCGGCATACCGGATGCCGGCAGTCAGCCGAAGGACAGCAGCGGGAGCGCCAGCCCTTCGGCCGGGGAAGCAGGCTCGCCGGAGGAGGCGGCAACAGCCCCGCTCCCTGAGCCCAAGCCAATCCCGCTGATCCCGCCACAGCCGACCTGGAACAGCTTTCACGGCCAGCTCAATGGCCAGAAGTACTCTCCGCTTACACAGATTACCGCAGAGAACGTCGGTTCGCTCCGCAAAGTATGGGAGTTGCATACTGGCGATATGTCAGACGGATCGGGCGCATTGCCACCGTCGGTCTGGTCCGCAACCCCCATTTTCGCCAATGACACCCTTTATATTGGGACCCCCTTCTATGGGGTGCTTGCGCTCGACCCGGGCACAGGGGCGATCAAATGGAAATTCGAGTCCAAATCCACTCTCAAGGCCTTGACGCAGCCGGCCCTGAAAAACCGTGGCGTTGCTTACTTGCAGAGCAAGAATGCCGTGGCGGGCGAGGGCTGTCAGAAGATTGTCTATCTAGGCACCATGGATGCGCACCTGCGCTCGATGCCGATACCGGACAGCTCTGCAAGAAATTTGGCTCGGGTGGCGTATTGGATGTGAACCAGTGGAACGACATCAACGCCAAGTACCCGCTTTCCCTATTGCAGCCGCCCACCGTGGCCGGCGACCACGTCATCCTCGGCTGGGCTGGAAAGGATTGGGCCTATGCCGAGGCTCCCCCCGGCACGGTTTTCTCGCTGGATCCTCAGACGGGCGCGCGACAGTGGTCGTTCTCGTCGCTGCCGGCGCAGATCGCAAAACGTACTGGGACCGCCAACGTCTGGACCGCAATGTCCGTGGACGAAGGGCTCGGGCTTGTTTACCTCCCGGTCTCCAGCCCATCGCCGAACTACTGGGGCGGCAATCGTGCCGACCCGATACCGCTTGCGACGTCCACCACCGCACTAGATCTTGAAACCGGCAAGGTCGTCTGGTCACGACAGTGGGTCCATCACGACATCTGGGACTACGACATCAACTCGGCGCCTACGCTTATGGACATCACCGTGGCGGGCAAACAAATTCCTGCCCTCATGCAGGCGACGAAGATGGGCTTTCTGTTCGTCGTCGACCGGCGCACCGGAAAAGACGTCTGGCCGATCGATGAACGCCCTGTACCGGGCGGCGACGGCAGCGTCCAAGGGGAAGTCTACGCTCCCACGCAGCCGTTCCCCACCAAACCCGCACCGCTGCTGGACCAGTCCAAAAAGCCACCCATCTGGCGAATAGCTGATGTCGTCGGCCTGGGCGAGTGCTCCCGCTTATGGGACAACCTCTCCTATCGTGGCATGTACAGCCCGCCGACACACAAGGGCGAGGGCGTGCTGGCCTACCCGGATTCGGCGGGCGGAGTGCAATGGGGCGGGGTCGGTTTCGATCCAAGCACCCAAACGGCGGTGGTCAACTTCTCGCATGTCGTCCAATCCATCAAGCTCTATCCGCGCGATGAATACCAACGGCTCGCCGGCGATTCCGGCAATGAGCAGGGCTACTATCCGCAAGAGGGCGCACCCTACGGCATGTCGCTGCACAACGCTCTCAACTGGCTTGGCATGCCGTGCTGGGCACCCCCCTTCGGAGAAATCGCCGCCATCGACATGACCACCGGCGACGTCAAATGGCGCCGGCCGATGGGAGCATCGCAGAAGTGGGGCTTCTATATGCCTGAATCCCTCGGCTCGGTGACGATCGGTGGCCCCGCCGTGACGGCGGGTGGTTTGATATTCATCGGGGGTTCGATGGACGCGAAGGTGCGCGCCTATTCTCTCGCGAACGGACAGGAACTGTGGTCCGACATCGTCCAGGCGCCCGCGGTGGCCAATCCTGCGGTGTACGAGTACCGCGGCCGCGAGTACGTGGTGTTCGTGGCCGGCGGGAACACCATTCTGAAGGACCAGGTCGGCGATCAGGTTGCCGCTTATGCCCTTCCCGGGCCGTGATGTCCAACGCCACCACCGGTGAGGTTGGTCGGCGGTCCAGTACGACGTCAGAGCGCTACTTGTGTGATCGGACCTTATCTGAGGCCGCTATGAATGATCTTCCAATCCTCACACTGGGGATGATCTTGCTCACCGCTTCTTTGGTGGCGATGATATCCAGACGGCTGGAACTTCCCTACAGTGTCGGGCTCGTTGCGGCGGGTATCGCCCTTGGCTTCATGCCCGGCGTTGCCGAACTCCCCCTCAGCCGGGATCTGATTTTCACCGTGTTTTTGCCGCCGCTGATTTTCCAGGCGGCACTTGCGATCGAATGGCGTCATTTTCGACTGGACCTGCCGGTCACGGTTCTGCTCGCTTTTCCTGGGGTCGCGATCGCCGCCGCAGTGGTCGCGGCTGGCATGCATTTGCTGCTCGGATGGACTTGGATCGGATCGGGGCTGTTCGGCGTGCTGATAGCAGCGACGGATCCGGTGTCGGTCATCGCGGCCTTTAAGGAAATGAAGGTTCAGCCCCGCCTCGCTCTTCTTGTCGAATCGGAAAGTCTGCTCAACGACGGCGCAGCCGCAGTTGGCTTCGGCATCTTGGCCGGAATCGCGGCAGGCGCCGAGGCGACGCCCCTTAGCGTTGCTGGATCGCTGTTGTGGACTATCGCGGGTGGGATTGCCTCAGGAGCATTGAAATAACCCTGACGACGATTGCGGCCTATGGTTCGTTTCTGCTTGCGGAGGATCTTGGCATGTCGGGCGTGCTGGCTACTCTCACCGCAGGCTTGATTGTCGGCAACGTAGGGTGGAAAGGCGCGATTTCCGCCAACGCCAGAAGTCACGTTCTGGCGTTCTGGGAGTACGCGGCCTTTCTGGCGAATTCGATCGTGTTCATATTGATCGGTGGCCATGAAGCCCATCAGCCACTTGGGATATTTTCAGGCACCTCGGCGGTCGCCATCATGCTCGTGCTGGTTGGCAGGACATTGGCTATCTATCCTTTCTGTGCCCTCCTTGCTGCGACGTCCCTGAAGGTGGATGCAAGCTACCAGCATGTTTTGGTTTGGGGCGGGCTGCGCGGTGCCCTTGCTCTGGCCCTGGCGCTGGCCCTTCCTGAAAACGTCGCCGAGCGCAGTCAAATAGTCGTTGCCGCGTTCGCAGTCGTTGCCTTTTCCATCTTTGTTCAAGGGTTGACCATGCCGTGGGTTATCAGACGCTTGGGGCTGACCGCCGAAAGCGCGGCTTCGGCTACACGCGACCGCAGCGGCGGGTAAAGAAGCCGGTAGCCTTCTCGGGTTTCGACTGCTCAGGCGCTGTGATGTCAGCAGTGCTGGAAAGACGATGCAACTCGGACAGCACCGGGCGGCGGGCGCATGCCTGTCCACCAGACCGCGATGCACCATTTTGCGAACCCAGCGCACGTCGAGCGAAGAAGGCTGAGCGGGTGCGAGCGCAAGAATGCGAGGCGAACTACGCTCAACATCTCATCCGCACGGTGACGGTCGTGCTCTCGGCCGCGCACCGTGGCAAGCGATTCCGGAAGGTCGCGGATCAAATGGCATTGCCGAACTCCACAGGGAGCGCATCCAACATCAGTCTGAGCCCGAACCCGTGGTCAAACCTGGAGGAACAGGAGGCCCGCCGCGCTCTCAATGCAGTTCAAGTCCGTCTGACGTGGTTTCCCTCAGTATGCTGACCGTGCGTTGCGCTCGGAAACGCGCCGAATTTGTCGCATTCGGCCCAAATGGAACGAGACAGCGGGTAAGACGTTAAAAGTTATTCCCGTGGTGGTTCAAATGACAAAACGCTCCGCTGGCCTGAAGCCCCTGGCAACAAGGGCGCGGGAAGCGACTCGATCAATCGAATGTCTAGACCCAGGGCCCGTCCCAGTTCGCATGCTGGTGCTTGCGAAACAATTGCAGGCGGCGCTGGATGACAGAGAGTGGGAACTAGCTTCTCTGCACCCTGAACTCCCGTCGAAGAAAGGATGAGGACGTGCGCGAATTGCGGGGGCTGCACATTCTGATTGTCGAGGACGAATGGTCGATTTCGGGAGAGCTTGCGGAGTTTTTCAGCAATATGGGCGCCATTGTTCTCGGACCTGCGGCGAGCGTCGAGCAGGCGTCTGAACATACCGATCAAGCCGAAGCCGCAATCCTGGACGTCAATCTCAACGGTCGACACGTGTTCCCGATTGCGGACAAGTTGATGCGCCGAGGAATCCCGTTCGTCTTCTTCAGTGGCGACGACGACATCCCTATTCCCGAACATCTTCGCCACGCCAGCAATTTGCGGAAATCATCAGGCAGCAAGGCCGTGCTACACGCACTTTTCCCCGCACAACTGTCTGAACACGCGGACACCTCCGTGCCCCCTCCGCCAGACGACGTCTTCACACTGTTGCCCAAACTGCGCCTCGCAGCGCGTCTGTTGCTGGGAGACGTAAACGCATCTGACCGGCTGGTCGAGCGGACGCTTGAGCAAGCCATCCGAGACGTCGACTATAGGCAACTCGGTCAGTCCACGGAGAACTGGCTCAACGAGATCATGCGAGAGATGGCGAACACCCATGGCGCAAATCTCATGCATTGAATCTATCCTTCGAGCCCAAGCCAGGGGCCGGAGGAAGGGTGATGATGCCGTTCATGAAGGCGGCGGGGGTCGTTGCATCGGCGCCCTGCGAGAGCGCCGCGCCCGTCGCCTGGGTGAGGAAGAGATCGTCCGAAATCGTGCCGGTCGCAAAAGCCGTGCTCGACGGCTCGCCGGCTATGCCGGAGGTGATGACGAAGCCGCCAGCCACGGACTCGAAGGAGACACCGAGCGGCGTCGCGGAACCGGTGACCGTGCCGCTCGCCACCGTCTGCGTCAGGTTGACGAAATAGGTGCCGGCAAGGCCCCGACCGCTGCCGAGCTGCGTGATGCGCGTGCCTGCGCTCACGCCGGCACCGCCAAGGGTCTGGCCAACCGACAGGGTACCGGAAGCGATCGCAGTGACCGTGAGCGTGCCATAGGTCGCCGAGATCGCCTCGCTGGCGACGATCTGTGCGATCGAGACCGCATACTCGCCAATGCCGCCCGGCGTGCCCGACAGCTGATTGGTGATCGCCGTCCCCGCCGCGACACCGGCTCCGGACAGGACAGCACCGGCCACAAGCGTACCCGAGGTGACGCCGGTAACGGTCATGACGTGGCCGGCGATCGACGCGACCACAGCGGCCGTTGTCGGCGCGATCGCACCAGTCACCGACGCGACCGAGGCCAGCGTGGCGTTGAGGTCAGCCTGGAGCACCGCAGCCGCAGCCGAGAAGCTTGTGGCGCCGGAGAGGTGACCGGCCCGCAACTAGCGGCATTCCAAACTTCGTCTGGCCTGCCAGCAGGAGGCCTGTGATGGTGATCATTCCCTTGCAGGCGGTGCCGGTGTTCTGATTTCGTGAAGGGGTTAGCGATGCGGGGTTGCCTCACAATCGAATGCTATAGGGTCTTCTGCATGCTTTGAATTCGCCTAATTGCATTTCATTCAGCCGCGTCAAGGGTGAGGCCTTCGGCCTGCATCCTCCACATGCGGGCAAATAGACCGCCATGAGCTCTGAGCTCCGCCGCGTTGCCATCCTCGACAACGCGCCCCCCATTCATCACCAAGATGCGGTCGAAGCTGGAAAGCGTGGAAAGGCGATGCGCGACGGCGATCACCGTGCGATCGCGGAACATCTTGACCAGCGAGGCCTGGATCACCAGTTCGGACTCGGTATCCAGGGCAGACGTAGCCTCGTCGAGAACGATGACCGGAGCGGCTTTCAGGAATGCCCGGGCAATCCCGATTCTTTGCCGCTGGCCACCGGAGAGCTTCACCCCCCGTTCCCCGACCACCGTGTCATAGCCCTCGTGCAGTCTTGAAATGAACGCCTCGCAGTGAGCGGCCCGGGCAGCGGCGCGGGCTTCTTCATCGCTGGCCTCGGGACGGGCGAACCGAATGTTCTCCATCACGGTCCGGTGAAACAGCAGGATCTCCTGGGGCACGACGGCCAGCGCTTCGCGCAGACTATCCTGTGTGACCGAGGCAATCGGCTGGCCGTCAATCAAGATCTGGCCGCCCTGAACGTCGTAGAGCCGTTGAAGCAGGTGGACGAAAGTCGACTTGCCCGCTCCGGACGGACCGACGATACCGACCTTCTGGCCCGCGGGGATGGACAGGTCGAGGTTGTGGATCGCATCGACCTCGGTGCCGTAGGTGAAAGAAACCTTGCGGAACTCGATCGCCCCGCCATGCGGACGGATTGCCGGCGCCCCCGGAAGGTCGACCACGGTCTGCGGCTGGCCGATGATGCGCAACGTGTCCTCGATGAACCCGAAATGCTGGACCATGTCGACGAGCGACAACGCCATGTCGCGCGACCCGTGAAGAATGCGGAACGTCAAGGCGCTGACCAGGACCACGTCGCCGGGCGTGATTTCCCCCCGGCTCCATTGCCGGACCGCCCAGGCGAGCATGCCGCCGGCCATGACCCAAAGTGCAATGTCGTGGATGAGGCGCGCTTTTTCCGTGTACATCCAGCTGTCACGCTGGGCATCGGCTTCGGCTCGAAAGCTCGCTGCCAGCCTTGCGTGCTCGCGTGACCGGGCTGAGAACGCCTTGATAGACCACATGTTGGTGATGACATCGATCAGGCTTCCACCGACTTCGTTCGCATAAGATGCATATGTGCGGTGCAGGTGCTTTCCACGTTCCCCGAAGGCAAGCAGGCCGCCCATGATAACGACGACCGCGGACGCCAGGGCCACCGCCATCCGCCAGTCGACGACCGTGAACACGATGACGGTGCCGATGAAGTCGACAGCCGGCGGCGCGACCCGCCAGATGACGATGTTGGTCAGGGCGCCGAAATTGCCCGCGGTCGCGGTAACCCGCTGGCCAAGGGAACCCGCCAGGTTCTCGGCGAAGTACTTCATCGGCTGACCGTTCAGGAAGTCGAACAGATCGAGCCGCATCTGAACGCCGATCGCGAGGGTCGCTTTGCAGCCGAGCCAGCCGCAGAGACGCCAGAGGATGCTCTCCACCGCGATGAGGCTGATGAAAATGGCGAGCGCTGTCTGCGCGGCTGAGCCTTCGCGTGGGCCCGCCATCGCGTCGACGAGCACCTTCATCACGTACTGGATGGCGACAGCGCAGGACGCGGCCGATATCACCAGCACGGCGAGGATGATGAATTGCGGCAGCTGCCTGCGCACATAATGCCTTATGAAGGCAGCCGACCCCTCCAGGAACGGAGGCAGCGGGCTACTTGCCTGTGGCTTCAGATACCGCATAGGTCCCTCCGGCATATGGCCCTGACGTGAGTTCGCGCTGAAGCGCCAGCAGTTTTCGGCTCTGCTCGCCCAATTCATCCTCCATGCGCTTGCAAACTGGACGCCTGCCGTGCTCCCCCATCGGGCCGAGCAGGCCGACATCGCACATCCGGCCATTGTCCCATCCGGGGTAGTCGATGATTGGATAGAGGCAGATTCCCTCTATCTGGACGCCCCGCTGCATGGCCTCGAGGACCTCGGCCACGACATAGTGCACCCACGATGGCCTGGCCGTGCGCTCGGCGCCCGTTTCGGACATCGAGAGGGGTCGATTGTAGCGTTGTGCGACTTCAACGAGCATGTCGGCCAGCGGCTTGTAGGCATGGTGCCCGAACGGGATTGTCGGGCCGTGCAGGAGCCATTGATTGTCGGGATAGAAGTTCAAGCCGACGATATCGAGGTATTCGGGCCGGCCGCCCAGCTCCGGTTCCTGAAGCCCGGCAAGCATGTCGAGCGCTTCAAACTGACAGAGCCTGTAACCCTCCGCCTCGAGCTGATGCTCGACATCGTGAGGATAGCCGACCACATTGATCAACGGTTCCGCGGTGATGAAGCGGGCCCGGGAATCGATTCGTCGGATCGCGTCTATAGCAGCGATGGCGGCTCTTACCAGGATGCGCTTCAATTGGCCTCCAAGGCCGTTCGCGAATGGGTTGATCCGGCCGGTATCGCCACCCGCCCATGACCAGTATGAAATCTCGTTCACCGGACAGAAGTACGGCACCGAGCCGATCTCGGCGTGGATGACCAGGGCTGCGGCTTCCGCGAAGCGGGCGAAGCGCTCGACGAATTCCGGTGAGAAGATGTCGATATGGTCGGGCCATCCGTAGTGGCAGAGATCCCAAACCACCTGTGTCCCTGTGGCGTCGGCGGCGCGCAGCATTGGCAGAAAGCTCGACCAGTCGTAGTTGCCGGGCTCTTTCTCGATGAGGTGCCAGCGCAGCCCGTCGCGCACGGTGCGGATCCCCCGACGCTGGAGTTCGCGATAGTCGGTCTCGGACGCTTCGTCATGGCTGGTGGCGCGAAGCAGATCGAGGCGGACGCCATCGGCCCGGCGATGGCTCGAGCACTCGAATCCACCAAGGAAAAAGCTGTTAAACGCTGTCGGTTCTCTCATCTCGGCCTCTAGGACTTCAGTCGCTTTCTCAGCTGCCGATGGCAGCCGAGGTCTTGTTCCAGCGAACATCACACTCCCGGAGGAAGCGTCCCATGCCGCTTGCCAGGGAGGGCATGAGTTGACCCCGTTCGCTTGCCAGGGCGGCAGGGGCGAGGACCCCGCGGCCATGATCGCCCAGCACCAGGCGCGCATCGAGACCGGCCGACTGGGCGACCTCTCTTGCCCAATCGGACCAACTGACCGCGCCGTCATTGGCGAGGTGCCATATTCCCGTCTCGCCATCGATCAACAGGTCGAGCGCGGCATGAGCCAGGTCCGGCAGGTAAGTGGGGGAGCACACTGCGTCCGCCGGCAAGCGGAGCGAACGGTCGGCTGCGATTTCATCCAGCAGCTGCGAAAGCACGTCTGCGGTGTTCCAGGGTCCGAAGACGGCGCTCGTGCGGATGACCAGCGCGGCGGGATGATGCTTCATCACCATCGTTTCGGCTGCCGCGTTGAGATTGCGTATGCCCGATGCCGGGGTGATGGGGCTGCTCTCGACCAAACGGTCGGTGAGCGTCTTGCCGACCAGCGCATCCGACGTCACGGTCATCAACGCAACACCGGCGGCGGCACAGACAGATGCCAGCACCGCGCCATCCGCCGGCCCGTTGCCCGTCCCAATCGAGCCGACAGGACCCGCTTCGGCCCCTTGCGGAGTGGCGGCGTGGACGAAGGCCCAAGGCCGATACTTGAGCAGCAGGCGGCGCATGGAATGAGGGTCGGTGATGTCCATCTGATTGGCGGGAAAGGCGATGAATTCCAGCCCCCGGTGGGCAGCGATCCGGCAAAAGGCGCTACCCAGCGCCGCATCCTTGCAGAGGATGAGCACCTTGCGCGCGTCTCCGCCCCCGCTGCGTTCGGCGGTGGTTTCGAAAGGTGGGCTGAAGAACCGCGTGTCCCGGCGCCACCAGCCGGGGCTGTCGAGAACCGGATGCTTCAGGCCGGCGCCGCCGGCCATTTCCCGTACCGCACTTCCCAGGGCGGTCATGCGCGGCGATGGACTGCGGACGTCGAAGGCTCCCGCCTCATAGGCTCCATCTTTGCGCAGCAGCAGGCTGTTCCAGTCGACGCATCCGAACAGGGCCCAGACGGTGACGGCGGCAATGTTCTTGCCTTCGCCAGCGAGCCGATTGGCAGCGCTCCAGACTTCGTTCAGCCAGCGAAGCTGTTCGTCGCGGCTGCAGCCATGGTGAACTTCGGTTACGGCGACCGGCCGGTCATAACGCGCACAGACCTCGCGCAGGCGGGGTTCCGGCCCGTCCGACCCAAGCGGAAGATGCATCCGCACGGCCTCAAGGTCGGCATAGTGATGCCGGCCATTGCCGCCGACCGAGGCTCCAGCTGGGAGCTTGGAGCAGCGGTGGTCAAGGAAACGCTCGCTGGTCGGATAGTAGTTGACCCCCACAATATCGGGAGGGCAGGGCTCGTCGACGAAGGCCTGGAGCTCCTGCTCCGGTATCCCATGATCGATCAGGCGGGAGAACCATGGATGGCTGCGCTCGACACGGCCAAACAGCAGGTCGAACGTCAGCCAGCGGCGTTCGTTCTCATAATCCGCCTGGTAACCAAGCAATGGCGTGCTGAACGTCTTGCCGAGATCCTCGGTCTGGACGAGAGCCGCGTGCGGCGTCACCTCGCGGATCGCCCGCATGGCAAGCGCCACACCGCGGCACTGGTTGATCAGCGCTCGTGCGAAATCTGGCAAGTGCCGGCGGTGGGGATACCAATGTCCATACAAAGCGCTGAAACGGGCTGTGGTCAGCGGCTCGTTCACGGGGGTGAAGCGGCGGATCTCGGGGTAGCGTTCGGCGACGCGCCGGGCATGCCGAGCCAGGAGCTCGGGAAAAGCCGGATCGAGCAAATTGGTGTAGCGGGGGCCGCTGCCATGGTGTAGCAGTCCGGCGATGACCTCGATGCCTAGCTCTTTCAGCCGCGGCATCCGTTTGTCGTGCCAGGCGAAATCGGCGGTTTCGATATTGTCCGGCGAGATCGATTCCCACAGCAGCGGGTACCGGAGCGTTCGTATGCCAAGCTGCCGGATGCGGTCCAGATCGTCCAGCCTGCCGGCATGTCCCGTCTCCGATAATTCGTCACGCCATCGGTTCCTCAACCGAATGATGCTGCACTCGACGCCTCCCCAGATCTCCGGCGTGGCCTGCATGGTCTCGGTCCGCATCGTCGCCGCCAATCATTAAATCGCTTGCAGAATGCCGCTCATCTTGGACACCGCGGTCTCAAGAGGGGCGCGGTTGTCACTGGGAACCGAGGCTTCGATTCTCCGGTAGGTGGCGAGGGCCTGACCGACGACCTGGTCCATATTGTAGTAGCGGTAGGTAGCCAGCCTGCCGACGAACCAGACGTCTTCCGTGGTACGCGCCAGGGCCTCGTACCTCCGATAGCGATCGGCGTTCTCCGCCGTCGGTACGGGGTAATAGGGGTCGCCGTCCGCCGTTGGGTATTCAAAGGTCAAACTGGTCCAGGGATGCTGCTGACCCGTTAGGTGCTTGTACTCAGTGACGCGCGTGTAGTCGTGCTCCATCGGGTAGTTCACGACGGCCACCGGCTGGTGCCATTCCTTTTGCAGCGTCTTGTGCTCGAAGCGCAGCGAGCGATAGGGCAGCCGGCCGTAGCAGTAGCCGAAATACTCGTCGACCGGTCCCGTGAAGATCAGCCGCTTGTAGGCGAACTCTTCGCGCATCTGCGAATAGTCGGTCTTGAGCATGACCTGGATGTTCGGGTGATGAAGCATGCGCTCGAACATGCGAGTATAGCCGGCGGCAGGCATGTACTGAAGCTTGTCAGTGAAATAGCGGTCGTCGCGATTGGTCCGGGTCGGCACGCGCGCGGTCACCGACTTGTCCAGTTCCGAGGGGTCGACGCCCCATTGCTTGCGGGTATAACCGCGGAAGAATTTCTCGTAGAGCTCACGCCCGACACGACTCACCACCACGTCTTCAGACGATCTGATTTCCTCGACCGGCTCGGCGCGCGCAGCGAACCACTCCTCGAGCTGCTCCGGCGTCAGATCCAGCCCGTACAGTGTGTTGATCGTTTCGAGATTGATCGGGACCGGCACCAGCTTCTTGTCGACTTCGGCCAGGACCCTGTGCTCATACGGACGCCATTCGGTGAACTGCGAAAGATGATCGAAGACCTGCTCGGAGTTGGTGTGGAAGATGTGTGGTCCATATTTATGGATCAGCAGGCCGGCCTCATCGTAGCAGTCATAGGCATTGCCGCCGACATGCGGACGCCGGTCGACCACGAGGACCCGGTCTCCCCGCTGGGAGGCGAGGCGCTCGGCGAGCACACTCCCGGCAAAGCCGGCGCCGACAACCAGCCAATCAAACATAGCTGCTCTCCGACGCATGTATCGCTTGGGGACCGGACGTGCGCCGCTCTCGCGTCTCCGTGATAAGCGAAAGCATTTCCTGCCAGGTCGACCTCCAGGACATGCCCGACAGGTGTCGATCCACCTTTCGCAGCCACTCATCCTTCGGGCGAGCCAGCAGATGTTCGGCACGCTCTATGAATTTCTCCGCAGTATCCGCGATTTCGACCAGGCCGAGCTGTCCGTACGGCCGGACAACATCCCGGACCGAGGTCGAAATCACCGGTACGCCGGCGGCGAGGAATTCCGGGGTCTTGGTCGGGCTGATGAACTGGGTCGACTCGTTCCTGGCGAACGGCATGATGCCGACGTCCCACCCGGACAGATAATGAGGAAGCTGGTTGTAATCCCTGCCGCCCAGCCAGTGAACGTTCGGCCGGCGCGGAAGGTCTGCCGGGTCGATCTTGACCACCGGGCCGATCATCACGAACTGCCAATCCGGCCGCAAGGCTGCCATGCGATCCACCAGGTCCAGATCCATGCGCTCGTCGATGACGCCGAAGAAACCAAGCCTGGGGCCGGGGATCCTGTCCTGATCGAGAGACGGCGTACCGGCAAGGCGGGCCTTGCCGAAATGAGCCTTGTCGATGCTGCTTGGAAATGGGTGGATGTTGCGATGACGATGCTGCTTGGCCTCATAAAGGCTCTGACCACCGGTGAAGACGACATCGGCGCGCCTGAGAAGTTCGCGCTCCAGCGCCATCATCCGGGGCGGCGCCGCGCGGAAGCTCGAAAGCTCATCCATGTTGTCGTAGACGCAAAGCTCAGCGGAAATGTGCCGGCTGAGAGGCAGGGCCATGGGCGTATAGTACCACAGCAGTGCTGGCGTTGCTTCGAGGCTTTCCACCAAGCCGTCAACCAGCTTGCGTTGCGCACGCGTGATCTGCGGTCCGTTGAGATGTCTGGGAATGTGCGGCACGACCACCGTCACCCCGTCAGTGCTCGTATAGCTTTTCTGGTAGGCAGTGGTTTCTTCCGTAAAAATCGGCTCTTCGAAGAAAAATACATCGTAGCATTGGCTTGCCTGGGTTAGAATGTGCTGCGGTCTTTGAAAAACGAAGTTCCATCTAAGGTGAGAGAAGCACAATAAGCTTCTGCGGATTTGTGGCAGCCTGTGGTTGTTTTTACGCTGAAGATCGATATCCATCTTGGTCCTTAGAAATATTATGAGAGGCGTTCAGTGCCAGCCAAACCTCGCCGTCGCGCGGATGTTCCGCACGATGTATTAAATGATGCTGGCAGTGATGTTGAATTATGGTTTGCAGCCGGCATACCGCGCCGGCAGCTCTATCTCATGACGTGCTGAGGTGGTACTCACAGAGCGGCCCCGGCCGAACGTCCCATGCAGCCGTTCGCCCGTGTTTAGGCGAGGCATCGAGCCGTAAAACGTCCAGCGCCCATGAAACATGTTCGCTCAGTCCCTCCGGATGAACTCGCCGAACAAGAGCAAGCGTTGCGGCGGCGGGTGTACTGCAGGCAGAGCGAGGGGCAGAGCCAACAATAAGGGTAGCAACCCAGCTGATCTGGACGCCAAGCAAACACGCGCAAGTGGCTGCAATACACCGGCGTTGGAGCGCTGCCCTGAGATAATCCTGGCGCGACCGTCACGCCGGATGCAGACACTGCGGTGCTACCGCTCCGGCACCGCGGAGGTTTGTGGATGGTTGCGTGCCGCGTCCGCGATTTCTGGAATGAACTTCGTGTCGTCGGGTCGTGTCCCATCGGGTGGTGTAGCTCGGCGGTTACGAAGCCACTCACGAGCGCGCCGTTAGTAGCGCTGTAGCGAGTGAGCGGCGTGTCGGTGGTCATCGGCGCTTTCCGGTAGAGTTTGGTTGTTGACACCAACCCCACTTCGGAAGGACCACCGATGACCGACGACATGATGAACCTGCGCACGCTCGTGGAGAAGACCCCGGATGCCGATCTGCTGCGGGAGATGATCGGCTTTGCCGCCGAGCGGCTGATGGAAATGGAGGTTGGGGGCTGCCACCGGAGTGGCTATGGCGAGAAGAACCCGCTGCGGCTCGCCCAGCGCAATGGCTACCGCGACCGGGACTGGGAGACGCGGGCCGGCACGGTCGAGCTGCGCATCCCGAAGCTCAGGAAGGGAAGCTACCTCCCGGGTTTCCTCGAACGCGCCGCATGGCCGAGAAGGCGCTGACCGCCGTTATCCAGGAAGCTTATGTGCAAGGCATCTCGACCCGATCGGTTGACGACCTGGTCAAGGCCATGGGGATGAGCGGCATCTCCAAGAGCCAGGTCTCGCGGCTGTGCGAGGAGATCGACGGCAAGGTGAAGGCCTTCCTCGAGCGGCCGATCGAGGGCGATGGTCGGAGCGCGTACGGAACGTCAATAAGGCTCCGGCTTTGGCGCGCACAATCACGAACCCTCGACTATTCCGACACATCGAAGCGCTGCCGGAGGAGGAACTTAGCGGCGAGGTTGCAGTTCGGCCCGGGGACCTGAAGTCCTGAGGCCTAAGCAGCAGAAAGACCATGCCCGTACGATCATCCGGCATTAAACTGGCTCCGTCGGACACCTGCCTGAGTTCCGCCGCGGCGTTGCTCCTGTTGTTTTCTATCAGTCTCGCCCAAAGCTGGGCAGCGCTTGCCGGGGACACGGACACCGCGCTCATCAACTGGGCAAGAGCGAAGACCCTTCTTGTCGAGCAACTCGACCGGGAGCCGCGATCGGTAGATGCCCAGTTCAATGAGCCGACCCTGATCAGTCGCGCCGTGACACCGGTCGTTGCGCCATCAGCCGACGAGCGCGCGCGGAATGCGGCGACTAGCGACTTATACGTGCAGATATATGGGCGGCCGTCGCTTAAGAGCTTCCTCTGGACGGGTGTCGAATCCGGCAATCCCTTGACCCGCGACGAAAGCTACCGCTGGGATTCCCTCGACGACCAAGGCCTCTTTGACCACGAGCGGCGGCGTGTCCTAGCTGCCCGTCTGCTTTATCTCGGGATCCTGAACGTCAGGCTTGGCCTCTCGAACCACTTGATTGATCCGGAGCGGGACGAGACCTGGCTGGCGCATGACGGGCTGATCGACGACCTCGACCGCGCCGGCCTGCGGGTCAGCCTCGACCTGCACCATTTCGGCATCGAGGATCGGTTCCGGGTCGCCGGACCGGACGGTCGCACCAAGGGCCGGGCCAGCTACTACCTCAATCAGGACTGGCCAGCCTATTTCGCCGCCTTCTCGCGGGCGGCGATCAATCGCTATGGCCCAAGGATCAAGGCAGTGACCTTGATCAACGAGCCGGAGACGACCATCGGCTTCAACAGCGAGATGTGGAACGGGGCATTTCCGCGTTGGCAAAGCCCGTTGCACACCACCTACTACATCGAGCGTGCCGTGCAGGTCGCCAAGGCCGCCGTGCTGGCGCGGCTTGCCATAGAGGAGGAACTGGCGCCAAGCAAACGGCGCATGCTTTACATCCACCCCGAGGCAGCGGTCTTCAAGCCAGGATGGGATGAGTTCAACCGGCACATACGCTTTTTCGGCAGCGACCTGATTCTTGGAGAGGACTGGCTGCTCGAAGCGGATTTCGAAAAGCTGGAGCTAATGACGCCCGCCGAGCACCTCGCGAAATGGAACGCGACCGCGCCCTCGTCGCGCACATCCCTGGATTGGGCCATCAAGCATTATCTCGACGGCAGCCCGGCGACCGGCCGGCCGCTGCCGGACAGCCTGCAGCGGGTCCTGCATATGCTGAAGGAAGTCCAGGACCTGCATCGAAAACTAAACAGGGAGTTCAAGGTAACGATGAAGAGGGACACCGTTTTCGGGGTCGACTATTACGCTCACAACGAGGACTTCGACACGAAAGGAAAACACCTCAGTGCCGAGCCCCAGAATTATGCCGGCGAGGTCAGTTCAGGCGCGCGCGCGGGCCTCGAGGCGGTGATCACCGACTACTACAATCGCTACCACCTGCCTATGATGGTCACCGAAACCGGAACGCCCTATTTCAACTATGGCGCGCGCTGGCACCAGGAGATGCTGCTAGAATGCGCTGCGGCTGCATCGGCTGGCGTCCCGTTGCTTGCTTACTCCATCTACCCGCTGCTCGATAGCTGGGGGTGGGAAACAGCCCTGTCGGTGTCCAGGCCGCAAACCCTCCTCAACCCCTCCGGCATTTTCACGCTGGCTCTTGAACCACGACCGTTTGCCGGGCGTCTCCTGAGATCGCTGAAGGCTGGTTTTCAACCCTGAGCGCAGCCCGGTGAGCCCCCGAACGCACGCGCTATAATCTCATGGTGGCGCGCGGACAATGCCGGGGAGGGCGCCCGCATCCCTGGCAACGCCTCTCTCGGGGTTGGCTGTTCCGCGACGGGCGACGATGGTGAACCCGGTTCAACCCGTTCCTCGGCGATCAGCCTGGCGCCGCAACGCCTCGCCGGTATCCACCCGGCGTGCCAGTGCCCTGCCGAGGTGCTCGCCCTCCTGCTTGGCGCCCTGTGAAAGGTCCGGCAATGGCTGGCCGTTCTCGTCGAGGAACAGCGCCACGTCGCCAAGCGCGAAGATGTCGGAACGGCCGATTACCTGCAGGTCGGATGCAACCTTCACCCGGCCGCCGCGGTCGAGCCCGAAACCAAGCCGGGCCGCCAGCGGCGAAGCGGCCACTCCGCGGCCCAGAGCGTCAAGGCCACCGGGATGACCTTGCCGCCTACCGTGATCTTCTGTGCTTCGACCGCCTCGACGCGATTGCCGAGGGGCGACCTCGACGCAGAGCCTTTCCAGGCGCAGAATCCGCCAGCTGCAGACGGTCGCCGGCATCGGCGAGTATGATGCTTGTCTTCTCCGGCCGGATGTTACGGAAGTCGCGCGCCAGGGTGTGCCGGCTGAGTTCTGCGATCGAGCCCGCGAGTTCCACGCCGGTCGGGCCGCCTCCGATGATGGCGATCGTCATTAGCCGGGATTGCTCGACTGGATAGGTTATCCGTTCCGCAAGCTCGAACGACAGCAGCAATCGCGACCGGATCGTGCCGGCATCCTCGATGGTCTTCAAGCCCGGACAACCTGAGCCCAGCTGTCCTGGCCGACATAAAACGGCTGCGAACCGGTTGCCGGGACCAGTATGTATAGGGAACCGTGGTTCCATCGGCCAGCACAAGCATCCCGCCCTCGGTGCCGATCTCAGCGACATCGCCGAAGAGGAACTGAACCGAGGGACAGCGGCCCAGTATCTTGCGGATTGGCTCGGCGATGTCAGGCGCCGACAGGGCGGCGGTTGCAACCTGATAGAGCAAGGGCTGGAACAGGTGGTGATTGTGGCGGTCGATGATCGTCACCCCCGATCTCCGCCTTCCGAGCGCCTTGGCAACCTTCAGACCGGCAAAGCCACTGCCGACCACGACGATGCGCGAATTCAAGATTCGCCCATGCCTGCTCTTGGCGAGTTGCATGCTTGATGCTCCTGTCCGGTTCGAAAGTCATAAGGCTGTCAGGTATGGCTCGCAGCGATCTGAAGTCAGGGCTCGCTCCGGCGGGATCGGTCCAGGCGAGGCATCCGGCAATAATTGGCGTCGTGCTGACGACTAGGGCGCCGCGCACGTAAAGGATCACCAACCCGCGCCACGAGACGCGGTCGACCGCCCAGACGGTGCCGCTGCCGTCGACCCATTTCAGACGGGCGTCGGCGACTTGAATGGCCCGCATCATCGTCGCTGGTTCCATGCCGCCCCGAAAGACGATGACCGAATTGGCGGCACCGTTGAAGAGCGGGCCGGCGCCCGCTGCCAATCCTGCAAGCAAGACGATGCTGGTAAGCGCTGCCGACGCGCCGCGTGCCGGTCCGCCGCGGTTGGGCAGCACCACCACCATAAGAAGGGGCACAATGCCGAAGATGACGAGCCACGCCATATCCCAGGCGAGCGGCATGTCGCTGTTCATCTTGATCCGATGCAGCCCTAGCAGCCAATGGAACAAAACGGCATCAAAAATATGCCAGACGCCGAACCCGACCAAGGCAACCCGCAGGATCTCAGTCGTGGTCCCAGGCCGCGCGCCGGCCGCCCTCGCGGCCACAAGCAGCACTGCGCCGGCCACCGCGAGCACATACATGAAAAGGTGAAAGAGGCCGTCGGCCATGATCTGGAAGCGCAGGTTGGAGCCCGCCGGGTCGGCGAGGCCCGAGAGAAGATGATGCCATTGCAGGATCTGATGCAGGACGATGCCGTCGAGAAACCCACCGAGCGCGAAGCCGAGCAGCAGCCACCCTGCTCGGATTCTCCGATCGAACGTCTCGGCAATCGCATCCATGTCAGGACCACTGCCTCCAGGCCGGGGTGGGCCGTCGCGTAGGCGTGGACTGGTCTAGCGTGGGGTCGTGGAGGCCGTGACGCGCCTCGATCGAGAAGGCGGATATCAGCCCACCAACCACCGTCGTCAGAACCATTGCCGCAGCAATTATCGCCAGCATGAATGCTGATCCTCCTCCGCAGGGTGATGCTGCGCTGAGCCAAACCATGGCTTCCGTTGAATGTTCCAGACGCAGGTCTGTGGGGGGAACATTCAACTGCCAGCACGGTTCGGTGCTGGTTGACGGACGGCCCAAGCGGAGACGGTCATGAGTGAACATATCGCAACAGATCTGGGCAGTCGCGACGACCACAGGCCAAGCGGCATTACCCGGTGGCTGTTCTCGACCAACCACAAGGACATCGGTACACTCTATCTGATCTTCGCTTTCCTCGCGGGCGTCATCGGTATGCTTTTGTCGGTGAGCATGCGAATTGAGCTGCAGCAACCCGGGATCCAGTTTTTCCCCGGACTGGCGTCGATGATCTACGGCTATCAAGGCGACGAGGCCATCGATGCGGGCAAGCAACTCTATAACGTCTTCACGACGGCCCACGCGCTGATCATGATCTTCTACACCGTAATGCCCGCCCTGATCGGCGGCTTCGCCAACTGGATGGTTCCGATCATGATCGGCGCCCCCGACATGGCGTTCCCACGTATGAACAACGTTTCGTTCTGGCTGCTGCCACCGGCATTCATGCTGCTTTTGTTGTCGATCTTCGTGCCCAGCGTGCCGGGCGGCTATGGCTCCGGGACCGGCTGGTTTCTCTACCCGCCACTGTCGACCTCCGGCCATCCCGGTCCCGCGGTCGATCTGGTTATCTTGTCGCTGCACATTGCGGGTGCCTCCTCTATACTGGGGGCTATCAATTTTATTACGACCATCTTCAACATGCGCGCGCCGGGGATGACGCTGCACAAGATGCCCCTGTTTGTGTGGTCGATCCTCATCACCGGCTTTCTGCTGCTGCTAGCTCTGCCGGTGTTGGCCGGCGCCATCACCATGCTCCTGACCGACCGCAATTTCGGAACCACGTTCTTCGCGCCGGACGGCGGAGGCGACCCGCTGCTTTACCAGCATCTCTTCTGGTTCTTCGGCCATCCGGAAGTGTACATCATGATCCTGCCCGCCTTCGGCATCGTAAGTCAGGTGATCTCGACTTTCTCGCGAAGGCCGATCTTCGGGTATCTCGGGATGGTATACGCAATCGTGGCGATCGGGGCGATCGGCTTCGTCGTCTGGGCACACCACATGTACACAAGCGGAATAGGCCTCGACACTCAGCGCTACTTCACCTTCGCGACAATGGTGATCGCAGTGCCGACCGGGATAAAAGTGTTCTCCTGGATCGCGACTATGTGGGGCGGTTCAGTCAGCCTGCGGACGCCGATGCTCTGGGCGCTCGGCTTCATATTCCTCTTTACTGTTGGCGGGGTGACGGGCGTCCAACTCGCAAATGCCGGCCTCGACCGTGAATTGCACGACACATATTTTGTCGTCGCGCATTTCCACTACATACTTTCACTCGGAGCGATCTTCGGCATATTCGCGGGCTGGTATTACTGGTTCCCGAAAATGACGGGCTATCTGTACAACCCGCTTCTGGCTGGAATCCATTTCTGGACGACCTTCGTCGGTGTCAACCTCGTCTTCTTCCCCCATCACTTCCTTGGCCTGGCGGGCATGCCGCGTCGCTATATCGACTATCCCGACGCATTCGCCGGCTGGAACATGATTTCATCGTACGGATCATATTTGTCGGCCGCGAGTGTCGTGGTTTTCCTCTTCGGCATCTTGGAGGCTTTCTCCCGGCGAAGGGCGGCCGGCATGAACCCATGGGGAGCAGGAGCCACCACATTGGAGTGGGAGTTGACCTCTCCACCCCCTTTCCATCAATGGGACAAGCTCCCGAGAATCGAATGATGGCGGCTGCCGCGCGCGACAGGTGACGGGACGGTGCTGAGTTGGAAGGCGCGCCGCGCAGGCCGTGATCTTGAAGGGAGAACCTCCGCCTATCGGAAGCTGATCACGAGCACGGCGAAACAGCTGACGAGGGCTACCGCCCAGCAAAACAACCAGTTGGCGATCAGCAGAACCGATTTCAGCACGGTCGCGTGGCAGTAGTCTTCGATGATCGATTGCATGCCCAGCCGCATGTGGATGCAGTTGACCAAAATGAAGGCGATGAGGGCGGGTGCGACATAGATCGACCCGATGACGCGCACGACGACATCTCGAGGCTCTCCGATCAGCCTGATAACGACCGCGACGATGTAAATGACCAGGATCAACAGTGCAGCAGATGTCAGCCGTTCCAGTATGAACGCTTCGGTTCCATGTTTAGCCGATCCAAGGCCCCGCACTCGAGCCAGCGGAGTTCTGATTGAGCGCCTGTCAGCCATATTGCTTCCCGCAAATCACTTGGTGCGTTGCGCATCACCCGAGCTGTTGCTGTCCAACGCCCGATGGGTGCATAGGTTGCAAGCACGCTCTCAAGTCCAGCGAGGCGGGCTTTATAGGCTGTTAGCTGATACCCTGAACGCCATCAAATGTTCCTGCGACTGCCAGCTTTCCACAACTCGCTTTCAAGCAGCGAGATGCTGAGGCGGACCCGCATCGGTCTGCTTGACCAGCGGGGCCTTCACCGGTTCGACTCTGCGCGGCTGTAGTTCCGTTGCAACGGTGGCGCCAAACACAGGAATTTCAGCGAAACTTGGAACGGGGGAGGGGCATCGCCTGATGCGGACGGGCAAAACGAAACCGGGGTTTAGCCCGGAACAAATCATCGACGATCCGGTTCGGCAGGGTCCGACGATACTCATTCCAAATGTCGGTCATGTTGGCAGACGAAGGGAAGCTAAAGATGTCGAAATCTCTCGACTGCGCCGTTCCGAACAAAGGCAAGATGGAAACCGGCCCGAAAACATCTCCGCAACAGGATCCGGTGGAAGGCTCGCGCGAGACGATCGATCGCGAACTTGAGCGGACTGACGACGAAAACAATTCCGACGAAGCGGAACGCTTGCGCCGAGATCTGCGAAAAGAGGTGGCGGAAGAGACCGACTTGCCCGAAAGCGGCTCGGCCTGAGGATCGCCCGAACACATTGCGGGCTACCGTGCCCCGATGCTTCTGACGCACAGAACGGCCACTCGACGGTCATGATCACGGCCCAGCCTGTTCTATCAACGTAGGGTCGCCGAGACCAACCCCCTCTGGGACACGACCTGTCGCGGGTCGCATGCCGCCATGGGCTCGGCAACTCTGTCAGGCTGCGCCGGCCTCCCGGCGGCGCTGCGAGCGGGCAAGGTCTCGGGCTACTGCAGCGCCTCGGGGAAAGCCGCTGCGATCGCTGTAGTCGCGCGGCTTGGTTCCGTTGCGTGAGTGGCGCCCGGTCACGCCTTTCGCACCGATGATGTCGAGCAGTGCAAGACCGGCGACCATGGCAAGCGCAAGGCCCACATTGTCGCGCTTTGGGTTGTCATCCCGATACGCCGTCAGCAATGTCGCGATGTCCAGGCCGTCGCCAGCCACCCGACTCCACAGCCCGGCATGCTTGTCCACCGAAAGCGAGAGTATGCCGCTGCTTATTTCTCGCGCCCCATAGGCGCGGATCAGCCCTTCCTTGCCGCTCATCCCGAGCGCGCCGGCCATCCGCTCGGCGCCAAGCAACTCGACGGCACCAAGCACGATGCTGAACCAGCCGAGCTTGCGGGCAAGGCCGTCGGAGGCGCCGACCACACTCGGCCCAGCCTTCAGGACTTTGGGATCGCCAGGCGATCGGGTGATGTTGGAAACTTTAGCAACCACGGTCATGACGATTTCCTACGGTTTCAGTACAACCTTGATGCAGCTGTCCTGCTTGTCGCGAAACACCTTGTACATTTCGGGTCCCTGCTCAAGCCCGACGGTATGGGTGATGACGAAGGACGGGTCGATCTGGCCATCTTCGATGCGGCGTAACAGATCCTCGGTCCAACGGTTGACATGGGTCTGCCCCATGCGGAACGTGAGCCCCTTGTTCATTGCCGGTCCCATCGGGAGCTTGTCGACCAGCCCGCTGTAGACGCCGGGGATCGAGATCACGCCGGCCGGCCGGCAGACATAAATCATCTCACGCAGAACGTGCGGTCGATCATTTTCCATCAGCATCAACTGCTTTGCGCGATCGTAGAGGGTATCGGGCTGGGCCAGCGAGACGTGGCTTTCCATGCCGACGCAATCGATGCACTTCTCAGGACCCATCCCACCGGTGAGTTCCTGCAGCCGTTCAACGACACTTTCCTCGGCAAAATTGATGGCTATGGCACCGCCTGCCGCGGCCATCGACAGCCGTTCCGGCAGGCAATCGATCGCCACCACCTGTTTCGCGCCGAGCAGCAGGGCGCTGCGTATCGCCATCTGCCCAACTGGGCCGCAGCCCCACACCGCAACGGTATCGGTGGGCTCTATTTCGCACTGAGCCGCGGCTTGCCATCCTGTGGGAAAGATGTCGCCGAGGAAGAGGACCTGCTCGTCGGTAAGGCTGTCAGGCACCTTCACGTGCGTGGCGTCGGCGAACGGCACCCGCATGTACTCCGCCTGTCCCCCGGGATAGCCGCCGGTCAGATGAGTGTATCCAAACAGACCCGCGGTGGTGTGCCCGAACACCTTGTCACCGAGATTCTTCTTACGGTTCGTGCGTTCGCAAACCGAAAAGTTCTGTCGCTTGCACTGGTCGCACTCACCGCAGATTATGGTGAACGGCACGACGATCCGGTCGCCTTTCTTCAGAGCGCCGTTGACTCCCTTCCCGACCTCCACGACCTCCCCCATCATCTCGTGGCCCATGATGTCGCCGGGCAGCATGGCCGGCACAAAATTATGGTAGAGGTGAAGGTCGGAGCCGCAAATCGCACAACTCGTCACCCTGATGATGGCGTCACGCTCATCCACAATTTCCGGATCGGAAACCTGATCGCAGCGTATGTCTTCCTTGCCGTGCCAGACCAACGCCCGCATAGCTTGCTCCTCTGCCCGCAAGATCTAGGGGTGGGACCTCGCGCCTGTCGTAAGCGGGCCGATGCTTCTTTGGATCGACTGTGTCCGCTGCCTGTCGAACCGCAACGGCGGACCGATGTTCCGGTGCGTGGAGAGAATTTTGGAGCCATTCCAGAGACGATCAGTAACGAGCGCGGTGTCGCGTCCAAGTCGCCACAGCGGGAGCGCTTGGCTGCACACCTACTCAAGCTGTTCATGAACGGCTTAGCTGGGGAGTATGAATTGCTGGACGCCGAGAGAAACAGGGCTCGACCTCAGGGCACGACTGTTCCGAAGATCTTTGACGGCGACATTGGGATCAGCGGAGCTGATTTGGCATGAGCCGCATCCATCGCGGTGACTGCTTGGCAAGCCAGGGCGTGAACTTTCTTGAAACTACCGTGACACTCAAGACGCGCTTGAGCGTGAGGCAGGCAAGCAGATATTCGTGGACCAGCACCCTGATCAGCGAGCTTTTTGTGTGTTTCCTAGGGTTGAAATTGTCTGATCCTGACAGGCACGCCCTCATCGTGCCGGCTTCTGGCAATGCACCCAAAAATTTGCTCATAGCATCTTGGATGCGCCGCCAGTCTTGTCCGCCAGACAGACCAGCGCGTGGCCAGGTATTCGCGCGTGCAACCGCCTTCTGCGAAGATGGTAACGGGATGCGAGGGGGCGGCCGGCGCTTGCGCTTGAAGTCCTTAAGCGACGGCTCAGTGGAACATCCCGGTCTTCGAGTGGTTGGGCGCAGCGGTTAAGGAGACGAATGAATATGATCTCTGATGTGGACACCCTCGACCTGCAAGAGAAACTGCCGAAGCAACAGCAGCGTGCTCCGGGCCAGACGAACGCAATGTCCCCGCGGCCCGATCACGGGGAGCACAGTTACGAGGGGAGTGGCAAGCTTGAAGGCAAAACGGCTATTATCACGGGTGGGGACTCCGGGATCGGTCGCGCAGTGGCCATTGCTTTTGCCAGGGAGGGTGCCGATATTGTCTTGTCTTACCTGAATGAACACGACGACGCGCGCGAGACGGCCGACTGGGTGGAGAAAGCGGGCAGGCGTGCCGTTCTTGTTGCCGGCGACGTCGGGGACGAAAGGCATTGCGTAGACATAGTCGAGACGGCCATGCGTCAGTTGGGGCAAGTCGACATCCTGGTCAACAACGCTGCTCACCAAGCCACGCTTGACGATATTGCGGAGCTCTCTGCGGAAGAGCTGGATCAGACGTTCAGGACGAACATTTACAGCCAGTTCTTTTTGTCAAAAGCAGCATTGCGGCACATGGGCAATGGTGCCAGCATCATCAACACCGCGTCAATCCAGGCAGCCGATCCGTCCCCACAGCTCCTGGCCTACGCCGCCACCAAGGGCGCTATCGTGAATCTGACCAAGGGACTGTCTAAAATGGTCGCCAAGCGCGGCGTCCGTGTCAACGCCGTCGCCCCCGGCCCCGTCTGGACTCCCCTGATCCCTTCAACGATGCCACCGGAAAAGGTCGCCGAGTTCGGTCGCAACACGCCCATCGGACGCCCCGCCCATCCGGCCGAGTTGGCGGCCACCTACGTTCTGCTTGCCACGGCAGGCGCAAGCTATATCACCGGAGCTGTCATTGCGGTCACCGGTGGCCGCCTGATGTAGTCGGTGCAGCCGTCGCCAGCCCCGCCACCAGATGCTGAGTCAGGGGCGGCTCCCAGCGTGGACTCGGCAAAGAACAATCACGCTTGGCCATGGCGACGATGATCATCAAGAAGGCGAGCATGTGATCATACCCATCATGTCGTCACCAAAGTTTTTGGTGATGATGATCCTGCCGCCTATGCTAATTGCCGGGTATTCATACTGAGGTAAGAGATCTCACGTTTGGAACGTCAGCAGCCTTCCGTCTCCCATGGGCGACAGCGGCGCCGCCATTCAAGGACTCTCCGCCACAAATATGCTGAGCGGATCAGCTCACTATGTCGGTTGGCCAATTGCGCACCATGAGCCATATCCTTCCGGAACAAGTTGGATTAGCCGAAGTTCCACCCGCAGGCGCCATACTCATGCTCCCCGCCCGTGGCGCACCGGCCCGCTGCTTTCCCCTCGTGGCAGCGGGCCATTTCATTGCTTGACAAGCTTTGTCGACAAAGCCAGTTTTTTACGCTGAGGGACAACGCGGGGGAGAGTTACCGTGAAGAAGGCCGATGAAAAGGCAGAACTGCAGAAGCGCGAACGCCTGGGTAGCATCGCTGCCCAGGTAGCCGTATCCGGCCTGAGCAACGTGTGATGTGAGAAGCCAGCGCTGATCAAGTGCGAGCGACTTTCGTCTGTACTGCCGGGTCGAGCATGTCGTTGCCACCGCCCGCCTGATATCTGCTGAAGATCACGCCAGATTCTCCGCAGCCTCACGCCCGCGCCGCCGCCGTCCCCCTTGGTGGCCGACGGGTTCGGAACACCACCGTTGCGACGGCATTGTTCAGAGACTTGCTGGCGAAGGTCACCATCGCGACTAACTGCAAGCTGGACTGTTGGTGGACTAATTTAGCTATGGAACATTTACCGGACACCAGTGTTCGGGATCGGGCCGTCCACTCCAGCGGCCTTCCCAAGTGACCCTTGCCCGCTGGCTCGGCCGGCGGGCTTTTTCCGTCGAGCCTCGCATGTACAATCAGAACTGGCCGGCATGCTATTTCTCGCCCAGAAGGAGTTTCGCCTCGCGAACGAGCGAATTCCACTCTCTGCCCAGCAACAGGACAAGCTCTGTCGCTTGCGCCTCGCTATCCCGGTCTCTCGGATAAGCCTTTCGATGAGGCTGTCCTGCGGCGGCTTCTTACCTGTCATCGTCGCGTCCCGTTTCGGCGCTTCAGGGATTAACATATGATAATCGTGCCCCTTAAGCGATTGAAATTTTTCGGCGCCGGAGCGGGACAACATCCTTGCGTTTGAACTCTTCTCGCTAGAACTCTGTGCGGAGTGCATTGGAAGCAACCATGGCCGGTAAGTACCTGGACCATCTCCTGGAATGCCCATACTGCGGCACGATCCGCCTGCAGATTCCTGGAGACGCTCAACCTTCAACGCCGATCAACTGCGCCGAGTGCGGCCAGTATCTTGGCACATGGGACGAAATTCAGTCGGATTTCGAACGCCAAGGCGGGAACAGCGGGGCGTTCCACATCGAAAAGGGCCGGATCCAGAAGCTGGACTAAACTTAGCGCGGGTAAATCTCGGCCCACCAGCAGCGCCTTATGTCCTCAACAGTCCGGCACTGTAGAATCGAAGTTGTATGTCTTTTGTAATTGAAAGACAGATTTCAACGGACGTGTAGAAATGACGTTGCGCGTTGCCTTCAAGGGAGCTGTGATGGATGATGTTGTCGTGATGCTGAACGGCAAGGCTCTGCCTTGCATTGAAGTGTTCGAGGCCTGCGGAGAATGGTTCGTCCGCGTGCTTGAGAAAGACCGGGAACTCACCCGGTCATTTATACTGGAATCTTTTGCGCTGTCCTATGCGGAAGGCCAGCGGATACGCTTAAGGCTGGATAGGGTCGTTCGGATTTAGGCACTACCCAGCCGTAGGGGGCGGTAACAAAACCCCGACAGGCCTGACAGGCCACTCCATATGAGGGGTCCAGAAGCCAGGGCTGATCGAATGCGGGCGACCGTCGTCCGTGACTGGCTATTGGCTCGCACCAGTGGGCGTTTGCTTTTCTAATGCGAGATCAGGCTTTGCCGGCCTTGATCCTCGTCAGGTGCGCTCTTGCTTCGCCGACACGCCGCTGGGCGCCTCTTATTGTGTCGCAGAGGGCGAGATCGATGCCCACGCCATAGCGCTTGTCCGTTATCCGCTCGAGGCGTTTCAGGTCGGATTCAGCTTGGCTCACGCTCAGCCTGGCCTTAGCTAGCTCCAGTTCGAAATGTCCATCCATTGTGTCGCGTCCCTGGGAGCCCCCTTCCATTAGGAAATACTCATTCTCCGCTTTGGTTCCGGCCAGCTCGCGACTTGAAAACACTGCGCCGTAGACACACGCGCCAGCAGCCTCAGCCGGAACAATCGGAACTAACATTTGTTATAAAACATGGAAAGGCCAGTCCCCCCGAACCGACCCCGGACAGCGTTTTGCTGGCCGCTGCACGGCTGCAAGCCGCTCTCCAAAAGCGATCCAGCGAAGCAAAGGGAAGTGAGGCGGCCGCAGTGGGCGTCACTCCGCGGCCAGAAGGATGAGCGGAACCTAATACGTCCCGGCGACTTATGCCCGAATGAGCACGCGCGGCGTCATCTTTCTCGATCAATGGATCGCCAACAACGTCCCTGGGACCACCAACGCGGACGTGATCTCCGTTGACGAACTCACGCACAAGCTCATTGCCGATGCCAAGGCAGTCGGCATAAAGCGGGCGGAGATAGACGAGGAGGTCGACAGCCTCTATCAAACCATCCTTGATGCTATAGTGCATTCCAACCCGGTTTGACGAAGTAGTCGTCGCTCGCGGTCTCAGGGCGGCGTGGTCAGTTTCTCCACAGTGGCGATGATCGCTTTGGCGAGCGCCTCCGCCTCATCCCTCGGGGCCGGCCCATAGAGCGCATTGACCATCTCTCGGCTAGGCAGGACGCCGGCGGGACACGTTTGCTCGATCACCATTCTGATCAAGCCGAGGGCCGCGTCACAGTCCTCGGCAGAGATCATTATCGAGGGCAGAGTGCGCAGTCGCTCGAAGCTCTCGGCAGCTCGCGACTTGAAAAGACTGCGCCGTAGACACGCGCCAGCAGCCTCAGCCGGAACAATCGGGACTAACATTTGTTATAAAACATGGAAAAGGCCAATCCCCCCGAACCGACCCCGGACAGCGTTTTGCTGGCCGCTGCACGGCTGCAAGCCGCTCTCCAAAAGCGATCCAGCGAAGCAAAGGGAAGTGAGGCGGCCGCAGTGGGCGTCACTCCGCGGCCAGAAGGATGAGCGGAACCTAATACGCCCGGCGACTTATGCCCGAATGAGCACGCGGGGCGTCAATTTCCTTGACAAGTGGATGAGCTGCAATGTGTCAGGTCTGGCAAGTTCGGACGTGATTTTCAGTTGCCGAGTCTATTCAGAAGCTTTTCGCCGACGCCAAGGCGATCGGGATCAGCAGCACGGAAATCGAGGAAGAGACCGGCAGCGTCTATGAAACGGTGCTCGATGCTATCGTCCACCACGATGCCGGGTTGGCGGACTGACTGGTCTTCCTTGTGGCGGATCGTCCACATCACTGTGTCAGCGCCGTCTCCGAGGGCCGCTTGTTGTAGTCGCATTTGCCGGTCACGTTGTAGAAGAAGTCGGCGTTGCTGACTGGCGCCGGGACCGAGTTGCCGCCATCTTCCCAAGCCTGGTAGGCTGTCGCGCCGCAAGGCACCACGCTGAAGATGTCGACAGGCTGGCCGGTGGCCGTCTCGGTCAAGGTGGTCGCGCTCAAACCGCTATAGAGCCGGTTGGACGTCGTTGGATCGTTTGAGATCAGCTTTTTCGGGTTGCCCGACGGTACGTCCATCTGCAAATAGAGGCCGCCCATCGCGCTGACGTCGATCGCCGCGCCGGCGCTGTTGGCCGGATACATCGTATCGACGCAGTAGTATTTCGTGCCGCTCGCATCGGTCTTGAGGGTCACGCCGCTTGGCGGATTGTTGCCGACGGTGCAGACCTGCTTCTGGACCAGCGTGGTGACGGTCTTGCCGGCTGAATCGGTGGTGAGGACGTTGACATTGGTCGTGCCGTAGCCCTTGGGATCCTTGGTGTTCCCATAGGTATAGTCGATCGTCATCAGCGGCTTGGCCACCGTCGCACCGAATTGCGTGCCGTAAAGCGTCATTGTCTTGTTCCAGTAACCCGAAACCCCGGAGACCTTGAAGGTAGCCGCAACCAGCGCGGGCGGCTTGCTGACCGCAGAGGCGACGGCGATCGGTACGGTGTTGATCCTGGCGATGCTCATGAAAACGGTCGGCATGGCGAAGCTCGCCGTGGCCTGCGCCGTGGTGGCGGTGGTGGTGTTGCCGGCCACGAAGTTGGTCAGCGTCGCGGTGCCTTGTCCACCGTTCGCGGCGAAGGAATCCTGCAGCAGCGTCTGGCGCTGCGCCAGCGTCGACGTGGTGTCCATGGTCGTGATCGTCAGGATCGCGGCATCCAGCGCCTGCTGCTGGTTGGATTTGGTCTGGACCGCGCTTGTATAGTCGACCGAGAAGCCGATGACCGCGATCAGGGGCATCAGGCTCATCAGGAAGAGCGGCATCATCGACCCGCTGCGGGAGCGGGCAAAGCCGCGCAAAATCCTGAACATTTCAAACCCCCGACAGACATTAGCGAGCGTGCAATTACCACGAGCCGGCGAACCAAGCTCTAATGTGACCCATCAAAGTTTATGCATTCTTTGCCCGTAGGCGGTTCTTTCGATTCTTTTGCCGATCTCACCGTCCGCTGTTACGGCCTAAATCTCTTCGTCGAACAGGGTCACAGGCCCAACCGGCTAATCGAAGATCTGCCGTCAACGGCCCGCTGGCTCACGCCCGGCGGGCTTTGTTATTTCCGCTTTGGAAATTCTATCACCTTCGCCTCAGGCTCCAGCTCCAGCGGTTCATGACCAGGCCGCTCATGCAGAAGACTTGGCGCAGATCCCGTTGGTCGACCCGCTGACCGCAGTGCGGGCAGTTGTAGAAGTGAAGATGCTCTTCAATGTGCTTCCCTCCATGCAGTTTGCCGGGAATCGGGGGGCCGAGGTCAGATAGCTTCGTCATGCGGGTGGCAACATCCGGCCACGCCAAACGTTCCGGAACTACTTTAGCTAAAGCTTATTGAATCGACGGTTTGCGTGAGTGAGTTGATGCGTCTGAAGTTCATTAAGCCAATGGAGCCCGAACTGGTCGACACCCCGCCACAGGGCGCCGAATGGCTCCACGAGATCAAGTTCGATGGGTACCGGACCCAAGTCACAAAGGACGACGACGGGATTCGGCTGATCACCAAGAATGGCTACGATTGGACAGGTCGCCATATCCAGCTTGCCGGCGAAGCAGCGGCGATCGAAGCGAAGGATTTCATCATCGACGGTGAGGCGATCACCATCAATGAAGCTGGCCTGTCTGACTTCCATGCACTGCAATCAGCCGTCACGAGCCGCAATCCGTCGCGAGACCTCTATCTGGTGGCGTTCGATCTCCTGCACCTCAACGGCTACGATTTGCGCGACATGCCGGTGGAAGACCGCCGCGACATTCTCCAGGCATTGATCCCGACCGGTGGCCGCATCCAGTTCAGCGAAGCGATGCCTGGGACCGGCGATGCCGTCTATCACCTTGTCAACCAAGCCGGCCTGGAGGGCATAGTTTCCAAGCGCAAGAACAGCAAATATCGCAGCGGGACGACGATGAACTGGCGCAAGATCAAGTGCTATGCCGAAAAGGAAATGGACATCATTGGCGTTCAACGCGAGGCGGGCAAACCAGCCATGGTCCTCATGGCAGACAAGGGCCGCTATGCCGGCGGCGCCTTCGTCACGTTCAAGGCTGATAAGCGACAAGCGCTTTGGATCGTGTGCAACGGAAGGTCGGCGGGCCGGCTCCGATAGGCTTGGCCAAGGCAAAGGCAGAATGGCTCAAGCCCGGTCTGGTCGGCCGCGTGCGGTTCCTGAAGGGCGAGGAGAAGCTACGTCACGCCAAGCTGCTCGATTTCCGGGATAGGCAATAGCCAACGCTTGCCTGCCGTCAGAGAGGCGGAGGCTGTCGGCGAGGGCGGCGCGATCGAATAGCGGTCCCGAAGTAGACTCTTGCTTTTCGGGTCCCTATCTCTGGTGCATGTGCGGACGAGTTTTCGTGAAAACCACAATCCCTGACATGGTTCGTCGGTTCGAATTCGCCCATCCTGGCGAGGTCGAACGGCTGGGCAACAGCTTTCCTCTCTGGAACGGCGCGCCAAGCCTGACCTATCCGATCATCATCCGAGAAGAGCTGTCGACCAGCATGGCCGGCTTTGTTTCGGCTCGCTGGGGCTTGGTCCCCGGTTGGGCTCGGGAAGGTGGCGGCCGCCCGCCAGCTGTCAACGCCCGCTGCGAGACGATCGCCAGTAATGGCTTGTTCCGCAAGGCTTACAACGCGCGCCGCTGCCTGGGTGCCCGTCGACGGCTATTTCGAATGGCAGAAGCTCGACGCGTCGGGAAAGAAAAAACAGCCCTACGCCATCGCGATGAAATCTGACGAGCCTTTCGCCATGGCCGGGATCTGGGAAGAGTATACCGACAAGGTAACCGGCGAACTTGTGCGGACCTTCGCCATCGCCACTTGCGAGCCGAACGAGCTGATGGCGACCATCCACGACCGCATGCCGGTGATCCTGGCGCCGGCCGACTACAGGCGCTGGCTGGGGCCGGAGCAGGACCCTCGCGACCTGATGAAGCCCTTTCGGTCCGATCTGATGAAGATGTGGCCGATCGACAGCAAGGTGGGTTCGCCGCGCAACAATACGCCCGATATCATCGAGGAGATTGGTCGCGGGCCTACTGATCTGTTTGACGTCTAGGTTCTGGGCTTTGTAGGCCGCTGCCACGACACATAGGGCATCTGATCGTAGACCCTTTGCACCCGGCTCGGTGCACTCCGCGCGGGCAACAAGTGCCGTTTGAGCTCAGCCACTTTGCGCATTGAAAAACCTTGCCGGCGCCCAGACATTGCCGGCACCCGAACTTCCTAAATCCTGCCAAGCACCACCTGCCCACCTACCTGAGACGGCAAGAACGTCAGGGGCATAAATTAGTTTCACCGAAGCTAATCCACGTCCGAGATTTTGCCGTTCGTTAGGTGCGTCTCGATTTTGCTGAGCGCCTTGCGAATGACGTCGACCGCCTGCAAATTGACTGCGAAGTCGAAATTACCTTCCGCCGTCTCGAAAATTAGGACGCCGATCTTCGTTTCGTCGTCCCTCAGCATGCCGATGCCAATTCCTGTGGGCATATACGGTGGTCTATCTACCATGGGTTTCCTCCTTCAGAGATAGCGCTCCCCGTCGCCTCGGTGCTCGAAACAGAACCAATGCGGCTCTTGGCGAGGCCGAGCAAAGCCGAACCCTCCGTGCTTCGCGCAACCCGTGTGCTCGCACATGTGCCCTAGCGGATGTTCGGCCTTCAGGACTTGGGCCAGCGCCGCTTAGGTTCTTGAGCCGCGAGAGAGATAGTATTCTCATCCCGCTCATCGATGTCGATGACGTGACGGGCCGCGAATGGCAGTTCGACGCCGCTCCAGAACACCTCGTTTTGCTCTATCGCGCCTGGATCATTGTCCAGAATGCCGAGATAGCCGCCGGGGATACGCTCGCGAACAAGCACCCACATGCGTTCCACCGCAACGGACACGTCCGGATCACCGATGCGCATACGGAAGATCAGCTTGGCCAAGTCGCCCGGCTGCAGTCCTTCCCGGGCCTCACGAGGAGGACACCAAAAAGTATCGGGTGCCGCCCGATGGTATTCCTCCCCATCATCCAAGCACCAACCATCAGCGTCGAAATTAGGTTCTCTCATAGGGAAGAGCTACCGCATCGGTGGAAGGTCTGCAAACCACCCCAGCTCGGTCATCCGCATTTATGAGTTCACGGCCTAGCACTCTGGCGCGCTCGCGTGGCGCTGGCGTTATGCCGTCGGGAAGCCTGATTGGTTCGTCGCTCATCTGCGGAAAGATTCCATAAGACCGCTTGACGGGCAAGGAATTTGTTCCTTTTCTGTTCTCATGGCGCACGAACCGATCGACACCCTGGGGAAGGCGACCCGGCACAATATGATTGTGAAGGTGGAATGCAGTTGCGGCAATGTCCGCTACTGCAGATCGGCCGATCTCATGATGGTCTATGGCGGCGGCGCTGATCCGTTGAAGCTGAATTTCGACTGCAACCGGTGCAAGCCATCGGTCAAGATCACGCTCCTCGAGGTCCATCCCGAACACCTCCCCAAGAGGCTGATGATCCACAAGCCGATGAAGGTGGACGGCAAGATCACCTGGTACATCGAAAGCTTTCGGGGATGATCGTAGCGAGCGGCCGTGGGCGTCCTTACAGCAATCGCGATATAACGTGGATCAGGTGGGCAACTCGCGTACCAAGGCCAATGGTGAATTCGCCTTCGTTGAAGGCTAAGTCCAAACCGAGGAATCCTGCCCAGCAAAAAAGCAAAGGCGAGAAGCGCACTCACAAACGAAACATTGAATATACCTCAGCGTAGGTTGTGCGGTGATGGCGACCTCGTCGCCAAACCTTGGTGCGGGGCCTTCACAAGATCAGCGGGAACCTAATATGCGCCGGTTGCTATTGAAAAATGACCACACGCGCGCCAATTTCCTCGACAGGTGGATGGCAGAGCATCTGCCGGATGCGGTGACCGACGACCCGGGCGCGATAAACGATCTAGCCGACCACGTCATGGAAGCTGCGGACCGAGAGGGCATCGCGGTAAGCAAGATCTATGAGGAAGTCGACAGCGCCTTCGAAGTGATCGCAAAGGCGATGCAGCACCGCGATGGCAGCTTGGCCATTGCGGACCGCCGCGGACGGGGACAGTCGGTCCCGCGTCCCGTCCTGCGGCCGGCGCTATGCTGACGCTCCTACGGCTGTCCCGTTCACCGCCCGCGGCGGGGGCGAATTTCCTCCGTCCAACGCGCGACAATCGTCCGCTGTTGCGGAAGCGCGCAGGACTGCGGTTTGCACGCCCTTGCTCCCGCTCTCGCTCCACAAGCCGATCTTGAAGGGATAAGGAGCTTTTCGTAGTGACGAACTATGTCGCGGAGGTAGTCTTGACCGAATCCATACTTTCAGCTCCTGTTAGGGCGAAAGCATGAGGGTCACTTCCAAACGTCCGATGCCGGTAAAATGTCACGGACGACGAGACACTGTACGCCATATGGGGACAGATAACGAATGCAGAGCCATCACATGGCGGGCGACAATCATTCTGGCCTGTTAGCGACCGGCGGACCTGCAGGTCTGGCCGGCGCGGTAGCTCTCAGGCAGTGCGTCGGCCAACTTCATTCCAATCGTCGAGGCGTTGCTTTCGAAGAACGGCCTGCACTTTGCTGCGGCCAGGAGCATGCTGTCCGGGATCGGTTCGGGAGGTTCGGCCTTTTCCATCTATAAACAAAATGTTAATCCGGTTCCGAGCAGGCGAGCCTTCGGGATCACCCGGGGCGCCAGGAAGAAGACTTCTTTCCCGATCTTTTTCCCACCGGGAGTTTGTCATTGTCGGCTAGGTTGCTGAGGAAGCCGACGAGCGTCTTCGCCTGCTCGGACGTGCAGGAATATAACCGCCGTTGGGCTTGGGTTCGGGATTTGACAATTCCGAGTTTGGCCATATCGGTCAAATGCTGTGAGAGGGCGGATTGTGTCCCGCCGATTAAAGAGACCAGCTCCGATACCGATCTCTCACCATCCATCAGATGAACCAGGATCAGCAACCGCTTGCGGAAGCCCAGCGTTGCGAGTAGCCGCGAGGCAGCGGAGAGCTGCCTTAGGGAAGGCCGGCCCTTAGCTCGCGTGCGCCTGCGAAGGTTGGGATCATCTTTGATTTCAGCCATACGCTGTCTCACGTAGGTACTCAAATCCACCTCGCGCGGCTAAACACGTAAAGCCCGCCACTGAGGGAACGGTGGCGGGCTTCGTTTGAAAGCTGTCCGAACAACTCTCGGGCGCCTCTGTCCGGGGGCGCTGGGAAGTCAACTAGAGCCGCTACAATCGGTTCCCGCCGCAAGGAAAAAAGTCAGTAGCGGGGCAAGTGCAGGCGTGCGCTGGAATCAACCAGCATGGGTCAACGGGTGGACGCCTGGGTGGTTGCGCGCAGGCCTGGCAGCCAACTTAGGGTCGGCGCTGTAACGCTGCGCCAGGCTCGATAACGCCACAGCTATATGACTCCAACCGTAAGTTCCGCACACGACGGGCTGGAATGGCCTGCTGCCGGTTTCGTGGACACGGAGATAAGGTGTTTAACGGAACTGGAGAGTTGGAATGCAAAGAAGGAAGTTCAGCCGCGAGTTCAAGCTTGAGGCGGTGAGATTGATCAAGGATCGGGGCGTTGCGGTTGCCCAGGGTGCCCGCGACCTCGATCTCCACGAGAATGTGCTGCGCAAATGGGTGCGCGAGCTGTCGACCGATCCGCAGCATGCGTTTCCCGGTCATGGGCAGATGAAGCCGGAGCAGCAGGAGATCGACCGGCTGCGCAAGGAAGTGGCCAAGCTGAAGGCGGAGCGCGACATCCTAAAAAAGGCCGCAGCCTACTTCGCGAGGGAAGTGACATGAGGTTCGCTTTCATCGCGAGGCACCGGAACATATGGCCGGTGGCATGGCTGTGCAGTGCGCTGGATGTATCCCGGTCGGGCTTCCATGCCTGGCTCAACCGCAGTCCCAGCGCCCGCTCCCGGCACGACGAGATCCTCGTCTCCAGGATCGACCGCAGCTTCAAGAGCAGCGATCGCACCTATGGTTCCCGTCGCGTCTGGCACGATGTTCTGGCCGAGGGTCTCTCCTGCGGCCTGCATCGCATCGAGCGGCTCATGCGGGAGAACGGTTTGCGGGCCCGGCCTCGGCGTCGCGGACTGCCGAAGGATACGGGCGAGCGAGCGGCAGTGTCGGACAACCTCCTCGACCGCACCTTCGAGGCATCGGCACCGAACCTGTCGTCGGCTGGGCGATGAAGGCCGACATGACAGCCCAACTCGTCACCGATGCGCTCATCATGGCGATCTGGCGCCGAGGCAAGCCCGACAGCCTGCTTCATCATTCCGACCAAGGATCGCAATACACGAGCGAGCAGTTCCAGCGCCTGATGGCCGACCACGGCATTACGTGTTCGATGAGCCGGTCGGGCAATGTCTGGGACAATGCGGCCATGGAGAGCTTCTTCTCGTCGTTGAAAACCGAACGCACAGCCCGCAAGGTCTACAGGACAAGAGATGCCGCCAGGGCGGATGTGTTCGACTACATCGAGCGCTTCTACAACGCTCGGCGGAGGCACTCGACACTGGGCTATCTGAGCCCCGTGGAGTTCGAGGAAAAAGCTATGTTAGCTTAACCGCGTGTCCGAAAAACCGGCAGCAGGCCAATTGGCGATTCTGGTCGTGGGGTGATCCTGGTCGTAGTTCGAGCTTGCCAGCGCGTCTAGGCGCATGAAGCCTTCTATGTTTTGAAAGGGCTAGAGGGTGGCTCAGCAAGGGTGATGCGATTTCCGTCCGGGTCCGCAAACTGGGCAATCCGTCCGTAGTCACCCTCGGACTCGCCGGTGAGTTTCACCCCAGTTTCCTCGAGCGATCTACGGGCATCATCCATTCTTGGGACAACAACGGTCAGTCTACCGGATCCTGCATTGTCCCTGTCCTGGAAGATTTGAATATTCGCCCCTGCGATGCCGCGCCATTGGATCAATCCGTCCATGGGACGATCGTCAGGCTCCCGGGCGAAAAGTTCGGTATAGAACTTCTCGGCACGATCCATCCTTGCTGTGGCGAGGGTGGCGTAGATGCCTTGGATTTCCATTAGATACCTCCGAAATGCCAGCACCTGTAACGAATAAGGCTTGGCTCGGTTCCGAACTCATTTCTAGGCGGCGGCAGAGGCAGAGGTCACTGGGGCGAGCCGCGCACGTGTCTGCTCTTAAGCCTCTCCCAAGCATCACTCAGGGGGGTGAGTCAAACGCCGAGTCGTTTTTGCTTTGCGTCGAATCTCCGAGTGAGATTAGTTTCGCGTTGCAGTGAGGGAAGGGCCATGCCGATCTATCAAAAAGTTACAGAAGCTGGCGTGTTCGATTCATCCGAAGTGGCCTTGATAGGCCGTGTGTTCGAGAAGTTGAAAACCGGGGGTCAGTCACCAGAGCATCGTGAAGCGCTCGCTTCTCGTATCATAGCAAACTATCAGGCTGGGATCAGAGACGAGGAAGAACTGGTAGCCGTATCTAAACTGCCGCTGGGGCGGTGAAGTCGAGACGTGCACGTTTCATGTCCCGGTTCTAGGCCAGACATTTGGAAGTCAGGGGCAAGTGGCAAGGCGCTGTCAGGGGCTTGCGCAGGATACGCCATCGATCGCTTCTTGCCTTCATCGCAGGTGGCGTTTTGTTTGCCAGTGTGATGTCGACAAGAGGTGGGGGTGGGGTCGACGATGCTCGACAAAAACGGATGTCGACAAAACTGGATAGCTGAAGGAACAAAGTTGGCGCGAGTACGTTCGCAGGGCCGGTGGGTTGCCGGGAGGAATAGGAATGTTGCTTGCCTTGGAGAACGCGATTTCGTCGGCTGTTCTGGCTCGCAGGAGTGGGCGTGCGGAAATTTACGGCGTCGTCGACCTCATCACTTGGAGACAGCAGACCTGCAGTCAGCGGCAGGCGTGCTGGCAACGCTGAAATAGGTGTGAGCTTTCGGGAGATTGTCCGTTCGGACCAGACCCAGGAGACTGTCGAGGAAGGCCAATGTCCGGCTCCTTCAAACGGAAAGCGACGCTTGGCCAGCCATAGTCGGGCGTTCCTTCGGAGCTACGATCCGGTGTGGGCCATTCTGTAGACAGTGACTTTCCCGAGCATATGGATTTCAGACTGCGGGCGAACAATGAAACGTTCCCAAAGTAATTCGGGTATATGTCGACAAGCTGTTCCACCTTATCCACCTCGACCAACGAAACCGTCCAATCAATTCCCCTTAGCGCGATTTTCTTCTCTATTTCTTCCAATTTCCGCGCCCCCATGATGAGAGTTCGGAATGATTGAATCGTAACGTTCTGATCCGCTCTATATTGCACCAAATGATGCCGAAAATGTCGCGCTGGCTGTACGAGGCTCTCTGAGCGGAGGGTAAGATTCGTGATATCTGCCAGTATACTTGTTGCACCTATACGCCTGTTGATATCCCGCAGTTCCCGCACTCGGTCATCGCGATCCGGACCACCGACACGAATTGGACACTGCTCAACCTGGGCGAATTCCGCCGACATAAGCTGGAAAAGACGTAGCCAATCCTGCTCCCCGTTTCCGTGCTTCAAATCCTGGCGCTGGAACAGCCCGACGGCCTCAACTGCAGTTGCCCATGAGTGCTGAAGTGTGGTCCGAACTTGCAATTCGATGCGTCGTCCCTCGAAAGCCTGGGTGTGGGCAGCTCTGGGTCGGTACTGGAAAACAATATGGTGACTTCGATAGCCGTCCGGCTTCGGCTCATCGATATAGTTAAATTCCCGACAGTGCATCTCATGGGGGAACTTGTCTCGCAGCGATTCTAGAAGCAAGCGGACGCTATCGATATCGGGCATGATCGCTCGGCAGCCGCCGATATCGTTCATGGTGTCCAAATTGGTGGTGGACTCTCGAAGCTTCCGACAAATGGATGCCAGACGCTTTGGACGCGATGCCATGTCGCCCTTCAATCGCAGGGCTTTGATGTGGTGACCGACAGAGAATCGAACGCTCCGCATGGGCAGAAAGTGCGAGTCGCGCCAGCTATTGGCGATTGAGAAGATTCGCATCGTGTCCACGTACTGGCCGGCAGTGGTGTCTTGTCCGAGCTGCATAGGTTTTGCCAGCCGATCGCCTGCCTTGCGAACGGCTTGCATACTGTATTTGAGGCGCGGGTACTCAGTCATTGGACCACAAAGTCAAGGTAGGCCGCTTCATTCTGAACTGGGCGGGACGACCGCAGGAGAATCGGATCTCATGTATCGTACCGCTTTGTATCCCTCGAGTCCGCTCAGGGCGGCTGGATCGAAGCCACAAGACCAGGACGGTGCCTCCTTGAGTTGCCTCTGCGGTGACTCACCGGCCCCGGTAGCTTGGGCGCACGCAACTTCGCAACCATGCAGTTGCCGTCGCGTACTAAATGCGGCTCTCGAGTGTCCTTCCTGCCGCTTGTGGTGCCGCACATGTTTTGGGTAGCGGGCGAAGGGCGGGAGGGAACCTCATGCAGGCGGATCGGAGCGCTCTTCTTGGGTGTCGCCGCCGTCACCCTGGCCATTGCCGACATGCCGCCGTCTTCGAGCCGGGCATGTCTACGGCCTTGAACTCGTCGGCCCGGCTCCTTCGAACGGTTCAAACCTATTGCAACTGCCCGGATGGGCCATTCTCGGTTGCGGCCTGTCGGTTCACGTTCAGGCCATCTGAGTTCACGTCGTGATGAACATCCCAGCGAAAGCGCCACCTTTGCGCTTGCCCTGAAGGCATCCTATTCTGGAGGAATAGCACCCGCTCGTGGGGACAGAATGTCGGTCCTGCCTTTCTTGAGAATTCACGCACCGCTAAACGCGGTGCTAGCTGCGCCTGGGCTGCTGGCGGTGGCCGCGCTCACCATGCCGGACATGTCCGCACGAAGCAGGCTGGCTCTGACCGCCGTGCTGGCGGTCATTTGGGGCGCTTATCTCCTACAGATGGCCGAGACTCTGATCAAGCACTGGGCGGGAGACCTTCGGGACAGGACGCCTGCAATCGCCATTGATATGCTCGCGGTTTTGGTTCCACTCGCTGCATTTCTGCTCGAAGGCACGCCCGACCGGAGCCTCTACTGTGCTGTCTGGCTGCTCAAACCGCTGCGCGACTCGACCTTCTTCCCGGTACTGGGCAGGGTGCTGGCCAACGAAGCGCGTAACCTGATCGGCGTCACCACGCTTTTCGGCGTCGTTCTGTTCGGTGTCGCGCTCGCGGCCTATGTCATCGAGCGCCACATCCAACCGGAAAAGTTCGGCAGCATCCCTCAGGCAATGTGGTGGGCGGTGGTCACGCTGTCCACCACCGGTTATGGCGACGCCATTCCGCAAAGTTTCGCCGGCCGCGTCCTGGCTGGGGCGGTCATGATGTGTGGCATCGGCGTCTTCGCGCTGTGGGCCGGCATTCTTGCCTCCGGCTTCTATCAAGAAATCCGTCGCGAGGATTTCGTCCGCAATTGGCAGTTGGTCGCCGCCGTGCCGTTGTTTCAGAAGCTCGGCCCGGCCGCGCTGGTCGAGATCGTGCGCGCCTTACGGCCTCGTAGTTTGCCGGCCGGCGCCGTGATCTGCCGAAGGGGCGAGACCGGGGATCGAATGTTCTTTGTTGTGGAGGGGCGGGTGAGCGTCGTGATGTCGAACCCAGTGGAGCTTGGCCCTGGCGCCTTCTTCGGCGAGATGGCGCTGATGAGCGGCGAACCGCGTACGGCGACCGTCAGCGCCGCAACGGCTGTCTCACTCCTGTCGCTGCACGCGGCGGATTTCCAGATGCTATGCAGCAGCAGCCCGGAAATCGCGGAAATCATCCGCAAGACCGCGCGCGAGCGGCACGGCACGGCGCCGACGGCTTGACCGTACCAAAGTCTTCGTCAGGAGGAGGGCGCAATGGCTAGGCTGTCCAACTGCTTGTCGAGAATGGCTGGCTGGAAGGGTCGCCATTGAGACGACGGGCCGCGGGCAGCCGCCTGGGGTAATGTCGCGTTGCGCCAAATTGTCAACTGAACGACCGCCACCAAACGGCGGGGCTAAACATCAGGTGCCTCCTCCAAGGTTAGGCGCGCGGCAGCAACAACATTCGCGAGCTTGCCAGCTAGCAGAGTATCTATCGGCGAGTTCCCGCCAAGCTTGTCCGTCGGCGCCATCAACCATCTCCAGGCAAGCCGATGGTCGCCAAACATGGCGATCAATTCGGCTATCCCATCTGCAGGGCGAGCATCGACAAACTGCTTCAATGGAAAAACAAACCTGCTGCTTCCAGATTTAAGTGCGATCACCTCATCGCGTTTCTGCCACCGAAAGAGCGTCGACCTCGGTATCCCAAAATGCCTTTCTATCACTGTTGGCCCAGCTACCGGCCCCGCCCAATCACTCGCCGCACTGAGAGGCGCTTGGGGGACCGCCGGTGGCGGTACCGCTTTGAAACGCTGCAGTCGTGGATCAAATCGGCCTTGTGCCTCTGCCACCATATGGCCGATAAATATCTGAGCGAGGTTTTCAACATCATCCTCAATTGTTGGGAGGGCTCGCTGAACAGCCTGAGTTTGAACACTGATTGCTGAAGATATATACCCTGCCAATCTCGCGGCAATTCTAAGGGCCGGCTTGCCGATTGTCGGATCGTGCTCAAGAAGAATTTTCGACACGGCGGCAGCGACCGTATTTTCCAGTCTTGGTCGGCTGGCTTGCTTAACAAGGTTTCCACCTCGTGAGAATCGCCGCCTAGTGACCATGCAGATGACCTCTTCAAATGCGACCTAAGTTGCGTTGGCACCGTTCTGTCCAGTGGAGATGGTGACGTTGCTTGGAGTAATGCTTGGCCTACATTGTGTTCGAGCACCACCAAACCTAACCTCCGCGAAAAGACGTGGGGTCGCTGGCGCTTTTGCGCGCAGCCCTGACGAGACTTCCGTCATGGCCCGGTTTCGTTCTTGATCTCCAGCGCTGCCGGTAGCCCTTCGAGCACAGTGACGCAGCCATCGAGATCGTTGGTGGCCAGATACGCGTAGCGCATCGTCATCGATAGCGTCTGATGACCCAGCCACATCTGCACGCGCCTGATGTCGATGCCGGCCTGGACGAGGCGCGCAGCACAGGTGTGACGCAGGATGTGGGGCACGACCTGATGGTCGGCGCCAAGTCCGACCTCGGCTTTAGCCTCGTTCCATATGGCACCGAACTGTGCCTTGCTCAACTTGGTGAACGGGCCTTTCGGCCGAGGGCGTCCGTCCGGAGGCAGCCTGATCACCTCCTTGGCCCGCTCGGTCATCGGAATAGTGCGGCTGCGGCCGGATATGATGGTTTGGAAACTGACGCGATGTTCCTTGATGTCGTTCCAGGTCAGCCCGAGCGCCTCGCCGAGACGGCAGCCGCTATCGACCAGGAAGACGGAAAGCCTGTAAGCATCCTCGCTGCGGCTCTTGATGGCGGCGAACAGCCGCGCTTCTTCATCCCTCTCGAGAAAACGAATCCGTCCCGCCCGCTCTTTCTGGCGGCGGAACTCGTGCAGGCTCTCGAGATCTCCCATGTTGTAAGCCTTGCGGAAGTGGTCGGGAGTTTCGGATCAACCAAAAGATTGAGCCTCCCCTAGCAGGGCAGCGCCTTCGACCACTCGGCCGCTTCTGCGTTGCGCCGCTGGATAAAGAAAAGCGCCGGCACAATCAACAAGGCCGTGTCATTATATGGAGAAATATGGAGAAGGTGAGCGCGCCGAACATTCCAGCCTTCCTCGGGTGGGGCGGTTCCGCGGCAATTCCCGGGCAAATGAGCCCCTGGCCTTGCCATGATCCGGTCGGCCGATCGCCGGATTCGGCCGAGCCAGGCGGTGCGGAGGGCCCAATGGTTAACGAGAGCTTTCCAAGTGAGGCCAAATCGTGACGTTTCTGCAACACAGGTCGGGGATAGCGGCCGAACTGTCCATGCGCCGGTACGATCGTTGTTGAACGCCGCCGGCTCATGGGTAATGTCGAGTTCGAAGGAGCGGCGCGGTGCGCATCTTTTTCGGTAGTGGGGATGGGGCAGGGAACGCTGTCCTTCAGCAAAGAATACCCAGACCCGTTTTTTAACTTTTGACTGGAGGTCAGAAAATGAACATCAAGAGCCTTCTTCTCGGCTCCGCTGCGGCCCTGATCGCAGTTTCCGGTGCGCGCGCCGCCGACGCCGTCGTCGTCGCCGAGCCGGAACCCGCTGAATACGTCAAGATCTGCGACGTCTACGGCGCTGGCTATTTCTACATCCCCGGCACCGAAACCTGCCTGCGCATCGGCGGCTACATCCGTTATGACATCAGCGGTGGTGACGTCGGTTCGTTCGATGGTGCGACAAGCGCCGATCACCAGGATGGTGGCAGCAACGACACCTGGCGCAAGAAAGCCCGCTTCACGCTGAAGACCTGGACCGGCCAGGAAACCGAAATGGGCACGTTGAAGACCTACACCGAAACCCGCTTCAACTTCCAGAACGACAACCGTGATGCGGGCGCACTCGGTCAGCTCAATACGGCTGGCAACACCGGTGCTTCGCTAAACTTCGCTTGGATCCAGCTCGGTGGTCTGCGCGTCGGTAAGGACGAATCGGCCTTCAATACGTTCATCGGCTACGCCGGCAACGTGATCCAGGATACGCTGGTTCCCTATGGCGACTTCGACACCAACGTCGTCCAGTACTACTTCGACGCCGGCAACGGCTTCTCGGCCGTCGTCTCGCTCGAAGAAGGCGAAGGCTTCCACACTATCGACAGCTACGTTCCGCATGTCGTCGGCGGCGTGAAGTGGACGCAGGGCTGGGGTGCCATCACCGGCGTCGTTGCCTATGACAGCAACTACGAAGAAGTGGCCGGCAAGGTTCGCTTGGATGTTAACGTTTCCAACGAACTGTCGCTCTGGGTCATGGGCGGCTACGGTTCGGACGACAATCTCAACGACGACGCGGGCAATACGTTCGACGCCCACGGCCGTGGTTTCTTCAAGCAGTGGGGCGGCAACTGGGCAGTGTGGGGCGGTGGCACCTACAAGTTCAACGAGAAGACCTCGTTCAACGCCCAGATTTCGTATGACGAATGGAAGAACCTCGGCGTCGCCGCGAACATCGCCTACGATCTCGTTCCCGGTTTCACGGTCACGGCCGAAGTCGACTACCTCAATGCAGGCAAGTTCGACGACGCCGACTTCTCCAACTGGACCGGCGCCAGCAAGAAGAGCAACATCGGCGGCATGCTCCGCTTCCAGCGCTCCTTCTAACAGGCGCTGCCTTATTGAAATCGAAAACCCGGCGGGCAACCGCCGGGTTTTTTCATGCCGTCTGTATGGAACTTCGGACAGCCGATGCATGGCCGCCCGCCTGCTGCCACGCTTGCAGACGTGGAAGAACAACCCTAGCAGCGAAAAGGAAAGGAGGAAGCCAAACTGCTTGGCAAGCGACGCGCGAAACGGCGGGAGGCTCTGTGGCCGGGATACGCCGGCGGGACAGGTGAAGGAACGCGGCGGCCAGCCTGAGGAACCCTGTTAGACTGGTCTATCGGCGGAAAGCGTACGCCGGCGGGATTGGATGCAAGCAAACTGCGCGCAGCATCAGGCACTACCGGTCAAATCTCAGCAAGATCGCCCAAGGCTTCGATCAACGGCTGAATCTGGCTTTCGTAATTCTTCCAACGCTTGATGGACGACGTATAGATCGGCTGGCGGACCTGCCAATTGCTGTAGGTGTTTACGGAGCCGCCTTTGTCAAAAAAGCGCAGGCAGGCATCGTCCCACGGCAATCCGAGATAATCCATGAGTCGGCGCGACTGCTCCTCCTGATTTTCGATCAACGTCTCGTAGCGATTTTCGAAAATACGACCCGGGAAAACCTTGTCCCAATGCCTCATCAAGCGATCATACTCCCGGTAGTAAAGCCCCAGCGTCTCAAGATCGGCACTGTAGCTGTGGGCTTTATTGAACTGCAGGACGAAACAGGAGATGCAATTGTCGATAGCGTCGCGACGACAATGAATGATACGCGCTTTGGGGAAAAGAAGGCCAACTAGGCCAATCAGCTCGAAATTGTGAGGCATCTTGTCAACAATTCGCAGCGAGTCGGGAGCCCGCTCGCGCAGATAAGCAAGGTGCTCTTCGGCCAAAGTCCTGGTCAGATCGGGAGTAATCATCGCGATGGATTGGCCGAAGTTCACGCTGGAGCGGTCTGCGACACCGAGTCCATTGGCTGTTCGCCTAAGTTTGCTGAGCTCGCCGGCGCCATGAACATCGGGGTGAGTGGCACAGATCTGCTCTGTCAATGTCGTGCCCGAACGAGGCATGCCCACGACGAATACAGGCGCCTCCGAGGGATTGCCGTACGCGGCTCTTGAAGCCACCAGTTCCGGCGTGAAGGTTGCGATCATGCCGTCGACCCAGCGGCGGTAAGACTGCAGATCGAACGTATGGCCCCCGGCTTCATTCCCCTTCTTAAAGTGATCCATCGCCTCCTTATAGCGACGGAGGTCGTTGAGAACCTTTCCTGCGGCGTGATGGAGCGCTGCCGCTCCCTCCGGCCCATGGCCCGGGTCTTGAAGCTCCGTCAGGATTGCCCCGAGTTCTGGCGGCTCTTCAGCGAATTTGCGCGTGCGTACAAGCGCGTTGTGGGCAGCCGGTACCGCGATGCGCCGTTCTATTGCCTCTTTCAGATGAACCGCGGCTTCGGCCATACGGCCGAGGCTTGCGAGCGCGCGGGGCAACCCCAACCGGGCTACGGGATGATCTCGGTCGATCCTGAGCGCCTTCTCAAAGAGCGGCAGCGCCATCTCCCCCTTGTCAAACGCATTGTAGGCATCGCCCAAGGCGCAAAGCGCTTCCACCAGATCCGGCTTCAAGTCCAGGGCGTACCGAAAGTGCTTGATCGCCGGCGTAAATTCGCTGACCTTCAAATAGGTCTCGCCGAGGCTAAGATGGTAGTAGGGATTCTGCGGATCCTCTGCCACCGCCCGAGCGAAATACCGCAGTGACTTTTCGTTATCGAAATCGAGCCCGAGCGTTCCCAGGATATATAGGGCCAGCGGATGGTTGGGCGTGCGAGCAAGGACCCTGTGGCACAGTTCCTCAGCCTCGGATAGACGTCCGGCCTGCTGCAACTCGAGCGCCTGCCGTAAAAGCAAGTCGTCGGCGTGGCTGCGGTGGGGGCCTGCCTTGAACTGCGCTTTGGATGACGCAGCCTTCGGTGATGCCGCCTTCGGTGAGGGTGGGGTGCGGAGGTGCTTTGCCCATGCGGGCGGCAATCGGTTGCTCATCCTTGGTTCGCTAGCAAAAGGGGCTTGGAGAATCCAGCCTCAATAGCCGTTTTGCGCAGAGCGCTGGTGTCGCCCCATCGATTTGCCCATTCTTCCGGATCGACCCTTATCGGATTTCCGTTCCGCGCTATCAGGTAGTAACCTAGCTCCCTGCGCACTGCCAAGACAATCCGGTGATCACAAGTTTGGCGCGTCTCAATCCATTCATGGGATGCGATATAAGCAACCACCTGCAAACCTCGCCGCGATGTCTCGGCCAGGTCACGGCGCTCCTTCGACCGAACTCGTGGACGCCATGGCGTCGGCGCCGGCGGCGCTGTGGAGACAGGATTGCCGGTTGCACGAGGCGCGCACGAACCCTGCCGCTTAGTGGCGATCGCCGACGTCGCTCCGGTGACGGCGCTCTTTCCTATTCCGTCGTGCTGGCTTTTTTTCTGCGACGAATGGTGTGCGATTGCGCGACGGCCATTTTCACCGCGGGTGTAATCGCCAAAGATCCGTTCTCTGCCTCATGCGGATTCTGCAGCCCTTGGACGTGGACGGTCGGAAATGGGAGTTCGATGCCCTGCTCCTTGAAGACCTGGCGGAGGCGTACGTAGAATTTGCGTTTCATACCAAAGGCGCCTCCCGGCCTGGTTGTGGCCTTGACCCTCAATACAATGCCGTATTCGCCAAACTCCTGTACGCCCTGCATCTTGATCGGGTCGAGCACCCAGTGCTTGAACTCAGGATCTTCCGCCAATTCGAGGCCGATCCGCTTGATCAGCTTGCGAGCGAATTCGATATCGGTGTCATAGCCGACGGTGATGTTGAATTTGTCGATAACCCAGTCACGGCTCTGGTTCTGGACGGCCCCGAGTTCACCGAAAGGTATGGTGAACAGCGGACCCCGATGGTGGCGCAGCTTCACCGAGCGCAGGGAAAAGCTTTCCACGGTACCCTTGTAATTGCCCGAGGAAATATATTCGCCGACACGAAACGCGTCGTCGAGCAGAAAAAACACGCCCGAAATGATGTCCTTGACGATGGTTTGTGCGCCAAAGCCCACCGCGACGCCGACAACGCCGGCGCCAGCGATCAGTGGGCCAATCTGGATACCCAGCGAGGCGAGCATCATAAGCGCTGCCATCACGATGATCGATGCGAGCAGGATGTTCTGGAGGATCGGCAACAGCGTGTGCAGCCGCGCCTGCTGCGGATCTAGCATCGGGACCTCTTCGTCGCCGATCACAGGGTGTGCCGTTTCGATGCCCAGCTTTCGTTCGATCAAGGCTTTGATGATCGACCAGCCGAAATCGGCTGCGAGGGCAATGACCACGACATTGATCAGGCCGCGCAATATGAAGGTCGTCGTCGTATCGCTGCCGCGCATGGATTGCATGTCCAGGCCCCAGACACGCGCTAGAAAGTAAGCCGCCGCCAGGATGAAAATCATTCGGATTCCGCGATCGATAACAGCGATCGCCACCGCCGGGATCGTAGGCCGGCCAAGATCTACCGAACCTGGTCGCAGGACGAAGTTAACCCCGCGCTGCGTCGTCACGATTGCCCAAGGCAGGAAGAGTGCGGCGAAGGTAAACCAGAAGTATACATAAAGGCCCGCGATGCGCTGCAGAAACAGGACGAGGAAATAAGCTGTCAACAGCCATGTCGCTTCCGTGTGAACGCTGTGGCGCGCACCGTCTCGCTGCGTTCTTGGCCGACGCCAAATGGCCAGCAGCACGAGCAACAGCAGCACGAAATCGGCGCCAAGCGACAGGACCATCATTCCGTCCTGATCGATGCCGAGACCTGGCAAGAGGATGAACGCGGCGGCGACGAAGGCGAAGACGCCAACGATCCGGGGCAGCCAATAGGACCAATGGTCAGCCGCTTCGTTGGTGATTGGCAAAGCACGAACCTCGACGGCGTTGTCGACGTTCATGAAGGAAGGGACGAGCATGGCCATGACGTACATGCGCACCCCCCATGTAACGACTGCCGCCATCAAGAATGTCAGTACAATCTCGCGGATAAGCATTGGCCAGTCGAACAGCATGAACGCGCCGGCGCTGCCCAGTGCGAACGAGACGATCAGCATGCTGGAATAAAGCGTGCGGCCACCAATCTTCTTGGCCCGCCCAACGGGCGTATCCTTCGGTTGCGCGATAATCCAGAGACGAAATGGACGGCTCAACTTGTACGTTGCCCAAGTAAGCGCCAGGCCGGCAGCGATGAACATCGCAATCAGCAAGAGTACCCCGGCAGATCCCTTGCTGGACATATCCTCCATGGTCTCTGCCCGAACGCGCGCGAACTGACCCGGCAGCAGGGGCAAAGTTCGCACGATTCTTCCGATATGATCCCTGATCATATCGAGCGTCGAGGATGCCATCGTATTCATCTGGCCTGATGCGGCCGCGGCGCCGGACGATGCGTCGGCCGGAGAAGCGCCTGCCCCGGCAGGCGCTCTCGTTGACCCGGCGTCCTGATTTCGCTGTTCGGCCATCCAGGCCTTCACTGACGCATCGTCGAGCAGTTCGAATAGCTGTTTGACCCTTTCAGGCGGGACGGTCGCCGGCGCCTGCGCCTGCGCTGGACCAGCCAACAAGAGGGCGGTTCCAAAGATGAGCTGCCTGGCAACCAGGACGAACATCGCGCCAAGGTGTCGGAGAGGTTGTGTCGGGCGCGCCAGGTTCCTGGTTCCCAATCGTCGAATGATGAGACGCATCGTGCTGTTAACCTTCCGGTCAGATCGGCAAGCAACGACATCTATGCCCGCCATTGCTCCTAGGTTGAAGGAGCCGATGTTGTGGTACAAGAGTCCACCGTTCAAGCTAGGCAATTGCGTAGGGTGTGGTCACGCAAATCAGTCATGTGATCCGCAATTCAAAGACGCTGGGCGTTACGGCGGCTTCCGATAGAGCAGAACGCGCGTATGCCGCGTTGCGCATCGCCGGCCGAGGCTATGTGATGGAAATCTGGGACCCTCACACAGGCTATACACATCAGGGCAGCCAAAAGCATCACCGTGTGCGTCTATCCCCGCATAACGCGATAGACAGTTGCATCGCCCTTTACACCTCGAAGAGGCGCATCGAAAGCGACGATGCGTGGCCCGGCAAGGGGTCGCTCACGCCTGGTGCGGAATAGAGCGCTTGGGAGATGCTGACATTGTCTACCGTTCAAACGAGCACGGCCTCGATGGTAGCAACAAAGTCGTCGAGCGAGCGATCCCCGCGAATCTCGATGCGCGGAAGGTCGATGGGGTCGCTATTAAGGTCCGCCGGTCCGTGTCTGCCGCCGAAGCCGATCCGGTAGCCGCACTCCTTGGCCAGCCTGCCGAGCCGTCGGTCGGTGACAGAGAAGGGTGCCGCGAAGGCCGTGGTTGGCCGGCCGGTCCACCGTTCGACGAACATACGAGAGCGCAGGAGCTCGGCGGCCAAATCAGAGCTCGACAGACCATCGATGGCGCGGTGCGTCGCCAGATGGCTTCCGAAGAACGCACCCTCGGCGGCGAGACGTCGCACCGTTCCGGCGTCCATAAGCCGCGTCGGCGGACCGCTGACGGCGTCCCACTTTGCACTTTCCCCCACCAGGTCCGTCACCAGGAACACTTCCGCGGTCAGGTCGTGCGCACGCAAGATCGGCCAGGCATGGTCGGCAAAGTTCTGGAATCCGTCATCGAAGGTGATGAGCACCGGGCGGCCAGTGAAAGGCTGACGGTTGGCGATGGACAATTCCAGTTGCTCGGACATGATCGCGTGAAAGCCATTGGCGCGCAGCCATGCCATCTGGCTCGCGAATGCGGCGGGCGTGAGTCGGAAACGGGCGAGCGCGGCCGGACCTTCATCGGCGACGCTGTGATACATGAGGACAGGGATACGTTGCCGCCGCTCGCTACGAGCGACGGCGCGGCGCAAGACCCGTGCCCCGCCCCAGACAATGTTTCGCGCGACCCCGATGCCGATGGGTGCGCGGACCGGCACATGATCAATCACCGGCTCCGTCGCCACGTAATCCGGCGACAGGCGGCAGAAGCGATCTATTCGATAGAGTTCGGTCTGGATCGATTGCGCAAGGACGAGACCTTCGGTCTCTGCGAAGGTTTGCGAGATCGTTTGTGCGCCGAAAGTGTTCCAGTCGAAGCCCGTCCTTTCAATATTGTCGCGTAGCACGAATGCGTGTGCATTGATGAAACTGCCGCCAGGCGCCAGTGCCTCAACGAATTTTTTGGCGATGCGCCGCAACCCGGCGAGATCTTCTAGGTAGTAGAGCACTTCCGAACAGACGATCAGATCCATCTCATTGGGCAGCGTGTCCGCAAAAAAATCCAGTACACTGAATTCGACATTCGGCTGGTCCGAGCAGCGCGCGCGCGCCCGTTCGATGGCTACGGCGGAAATGTCGGTGGCGGTCAAATGGCCCACTCGGGGTGCCAGTTGTCGCGTGAAATGGCCTTCCGCACAGGCCAGCTCAAGCGCCCGTCCTATGGGACCGGCCGGCAGAATTTCGAGCTGCCGCTCATATTTTTCCTGCTCGTAGGCCGAGCTGTAGTTCCAGGGATCCTCGGTCGCGAAATACCGGTTCCAGAACGACGTACGATCCTTGTCGTGGCCACTCGAGGCGGGTGCACGGCGCGGCGCTGGAAGCGGCTGCGTTGCTTCGGCGCTCGACCGAACCAGTTCCCGCGCTTCCCAGACCATTTGCGCGAGTTTGCCGAAGTGGCTGCCCGGATCAGGCCGGCGTTCCGCTGTCGTCGACAGTGCCTCGGCGGCCAGCGTGTTCGCCGTGTCGGCACCGTCCTTTTGCGGTGCGAAATTCGGGATCAGTTCAAGCCAATGGCGCCTTGTCACTTTCCCGAGTACGCCGAACTGTACGATAGACCCGATCTGCCCATCCATCATCAGGTAGGCATAGATTTGATCGATTCCTTCCGGAAGCTCGGTCGACGTTGGATTTCGAGCGTCGACGCGAATTCCGAAAGTGCGCGCCAGCCTGCGAGGAGCGGCAAGATCGTCGGCGTCGAGCAGCATTTGCTCGAGATGATACTGGACGCGACGACCCGCAACCGGGTCGCCCCAGACCTTGCCGAGTTCGATGATCAACTCTGTGATGGCGCCGCCAAACCTGTCCCACCGGGCAGCCATATGGGCTGGCACCGATAGGCTTCCTACCATCAGGCCGTCGAAGGTCACCTTGGCGATCTCGCGCGCCCACTTACGCCTTGCCGGCAGCGCGCGCAGGGATTGCGGGTTGATCGAGCCGCCGCCGCTGCCGCACTCCGACGCAGCGTTCCACAGGGCGAACCACGCCAGTGCTTCGGAAGCGGTGCGGCCGCCCGCCGAGATCGCGCCATTGGCATGCGCCGGCGCTGGGTGCTTGACCCTGGGGTCGGTGGCAAAGCCGCGGGCGATAATGCTTTCCGCGTCTGCCAGCGTCTGCCTCGAATTGCGGGTGAGCGCGTTGGGGCTGGCTCGACAAAAGGCGAGCGGCTCGTCGACCATCACCCAATTTGTGCCCTGACGTGCGACGCGCTGCCATAGATCCCAATCCTCGCAGCTGCGCAGCGACACGTCAAAACCGCCCAATTCGACTATTGTTTCCCGGTCGACCAGCAGCGCGTGAGTGGCGATGGCACATCGGCGGGCTAACGTTTCGAAGGGCTGGCCTGCGACCTCGGGCGCGATGCTCGCCGGGGTGAGCGCTCCATCGGGCATCACGCGCCGCGAACCGCAATAGGCGGCGACTGCATCGGGAGCGGTTTTCAGCGCAGCCAGCATTTTTGTAAGAAAGCTGGCATCCAGCCAGTCATCGGCATCCAGGAACATCAGCCAGTGGCCGCGCGCCGTCGAAATCCCGTTGTTACGTGCGCCGGCGGGGCTATTCGCGCAAGAACTCAAGGCGCGAAATCGGGCATCCTGTTCCACATAAGCGGCGATGATCGCGGGGGTGCGGTCCGTAGAGGCGTCGTCGACGATGATCGCCTCCCAATCCGCGGTTTCCTGATCGACAAGGCAATCGAGTGCCCGCGTCAGCGTTACCTCCGCGTTGTGCGCAGGAACTACGATCGAAACCAATGGAATATGCGCCACGTGTCTCACCCGCGCCCGGCTCGCAACAGGTAGAACAAGTTGCGTTGATCTTTGTCGGCGCAGGTCGGCACGATCGATGCCGATCCATTCGAGCCCATCGTCGACCATAACTATATCAATATCCGGTAGGTCTGCCGGCGGATGCCGGCATGCATTGTGCCGAATGAGCTCGACATTGAACATCGATACCACACCGCCTTGCGGTAGCATTATTCTGGATCATCGAGCTTTCGTCTTCTCGGAGAGTCACCGAATGTCAAAACCGGATAACGGCATCGGATGGCCGCACTGCCCTGTCAAGATCGGGGCTGATTAGGTAGCAAAAAAAGACCTGAAGACAGGCTTGAATGGCAAGCGCTCATGCCCGTGCCCTAGTTGCTGCGCCGCCCGGCAACAAAGGATGATCGCGGGCGAAGACGCGAGGGCAAGCTGATCCTGATCGAACTAATCGGAACCGCGGCCGAACTGCGAGCGCGCCGCAGTTGTTGATCATGGATCCATGGCGCCGCCAATCTACGCGCATGATGACGCAAAAGGGTCTGTTCGCTGGGCGGATTGTGGAGCTCGAGCCGCATGTCAAATTTACGCGTGACCGGCTTATGCGGAGAAGATTCCGGCTTGCGAGCCGGGTATTTTGCTGACATCTTTACTAGTTGCTAAATTAGCACGCTGGTAGCTGTTTAAATGAAGGGTATAGGGATGGCCAAGGAATCTTCGAGTACCGCTTCTCCGGCAAATAAAGCGGACGGAAATCTGACAAGTAATGCAGACGCCAACGGGCTCGCCTTCATGGCGGGCCAGGCTCGCGAGAGCGGGACCCCCGGCGACGCTGTAGGTGTCGACAAGATACGTGATCTGCTGTTCGGCAACCAGATGCAGGACTATGACCGCCGCTTTTCCAAGCTTGAAGAACGGGTCTTGCAGCGGTTCAAGGATGTCGAATCGGAGGCCAAGCGCAATCTTGAAATGTACGAGTCAAATGCGAAAAAGCAGATCGACTCGCTTGCGGCGCAGTTGCGGAACGAAAAAGACGCGCGAGCCGACGCCGACAAGGAGATTGACCGAAATCTTCGCGAACAAAATCAGGCGCTTGAAAAGCAGGTGCGCGCATTATCGGATCAATTGAATGAGCTTGAGCGCGAAATTGCCGACCGGATAAATCGAAACGACCATTTGCTGCGTGAGGAAATCAAGCAAAAGAATGAAGCCATTCAGATGCTGATGGAAAAAATGTTTTCCGATCTCGGCAACGTCAAGACCGACCGAAATCTTTTGGCCGGCCTGTTTGTCGAGGTTGCAAAATGTCTGAATCAGGATCCCGTCGGCAGCAAGAGCAACTCGGACCGTAGCTGGAAAGTGAGTTGATCGGATTTGACGTCGACCGTCGACCCAATCAGCCTTCCGCATAGAACAGCCTCGAACGATACAGAGATTGATCGCGAGGCTCTGGCCCGTCTTTTGATCGAAATTGCCCGGAACGTTGATCCGGACTACCGTGCGCGACTCGACGGAGTTCCATCCGCCGATCCTCGCATGGAAACGCTGCGCCAGTTGCTGGTCAGCCGCGAAATTTCAGAGCTTTCACGAGTTACGCATCTGCTCGACGAACCGGAGCAGCTTGCCGCTGCAGTGGGCGACGTGCTTCCCAGTGCGGCCGCACGAGCCCCTCATGCGCAACTCGGTGAGGCCCTTGCGCCGGCTGTCGAAAGGGCTGTGCAACGGTCGATCCAGAAGAGCCCGCGCACGCTGACCGATATATTATACCCCGTGTTTCTTCCGGCAATTCGCAAGTCAATCGGGGAAAAGATCGATCAGACATTTCAGTCGCTTAATGAAACTCTACGACATATATTTACCTGGCACGGGCTCAAATGGAGAATTGAGGCTTGGCGAACCGGAGCCAGCTTCTCGGAAGTTGTGCTCAAGCATTCTCTTCTGTATCGTGTTGAGCATGTCTTTCTCATTAATCGCACTTCTGGGCTATTGATAGCGCATGTAGCTGCCGACAATGCAACGAGCGAAGATCCTCAACTGATTTCTTCTATGCTGAGTGCAATCCAAGACTTTGTGAAGGACTCATTCAACGAGAAGGAGCAGAGCGGCCTGGACACTATTCGTTTTGGCGACCTTCGTCTCTGGTCAGAAGTAGGACCGTTCGCGACCCTGGTTTCGGTGATCCGAGGAAACCCCCCAGAAGGATTGCATGACATAGTTCGCGACGTGTTGCTCCGTGTCCATGAGGACTACTCGCAGGCTTTAATGGAGTTTGACGGCGACGGATCGCAGTTGGCCGGCATAGAGGCGCAGCTGCAGACTTGCGTCGAGCTGAAGCAGGAGGAACCAAACCAGGGATTTCCGTGGCTGGTGGTGGGCCTGGGCCTGCTGCTGTTGGTTTTGGCAGGCGGTTGGTTCTTTCTTTCATGGCAATCCGGGCAGCGCTGGCAGGCTTATGTGTCGCGACTGGAGACCCAGCCGGGCATCATCGTTGCCGAACAAAAGATACGCGATGGCCAATTCTATATTGCCGGCCTGCGAGACCCGCTTGCCGTCGACCCGCAAGCCCTGCTGTCGGGAACGCAGGTCGATCCCGGCAGGGTCCATTCACAGTGGCAATTTTACCAGAGCCTCGAACCGGAGTTCGTGTTGAAGCGGCTGACGGCATCGCTGGCCCCGCCGGAGTCAGTACGGCTTGCCATTGTCGATAGGCGCATCGTTGCCGAGGGTGAGGCTCCCGACACCTGGATAGATCGGGCGCGCGCAGCGGCCCGACAGCTTTCGGCAGGTGGCCCGGTATTCGATATCTCAAGGGTCCGCGATGTAAGCCCCGAAGCACGCGCGGCAGAGCACTGGCAGGCCTATGTGTCGCGACTGGAGACCCAGCCGGGCATCATCGTTGCCGAACAAAAAATACGCGATGGCGAATTCTATATTGCCGGCCTGCGGGACCCGCTTGCCGTCGACCCGCAAGCCCTGCTGTCGGGAACGCAGCTCGATACC
>NZ_VFTY01000010.1:0-272935 GCF_006440715.1 Mesorhizobium sp. B2-7-3 | reverse complement strand
ACTCCAAAACCCCTTCGGGCCAAAAGTGTTACCCATGTCTCCGGTATAAACCGTAACCTATGTGTCCGGAACGGACCCCTTTGACGATGGTGAGCGCGATGGGATTCGAACCCATGACCTACTGATTAAAAGTCAGTTGCTCTACCGGCTGAGCTACGCGCTCCCGCGGGCTCGAAAAGGCCGCCCTCGAAATTGCGCGGAACATAGGGAGAGTGCCGCGACCGGTCAACCGGAAAAGATGGGTTCCAAACCTGCTCTTTGCCCTAATCCGCCGCCTCTTGCTTGTTCCCCCGGGTTCTGGCGAGCAGTCCGGCGGTTTGGGTTTCGGTGCGGGAACGGCTGCCTACACGGCGGAACAAATCCGACGCACTGTCGTTTTTTGCCAAAGGGACGTTCGCCAAACCCTCGAGGAGAATACCAATGAATAGAATCACAACGGGCCTGCTTGCCGCCACCCTTTCGGCGACATTCGTCGCGGCGGAGGTGGTGCCGGTCAACGCCCAGCCCAACTACGTGCCACTCTCCCAGGCGGCAGCGCCGGATGTACAGACGGTGCAATACCGGGAGTGGAGGAGAAACCGCTCCTTCGACCGCAATTTCTCGCGCAATCGAAGCTTTAGCCGCAACGGTGACATGTATTGGAATGGGCATCGCGGCTATCGTGAATATCGCCGCGGCTATCGCCGTCATGGCGACTACTGGTTCCCGCTGGCCGCCTTCGCGACTGGCGCGCTGATCACCGGCGCGATTGTCAACAACGAGAACAACCGCGTCTATGAAGGCAACTCGCACGTTCAGTGGTGCTACGATCATTATCGGAGCTATCGCGCTTCCGACAACACCTTCCAGCCGAACAATGGTCCTCGTCGGGAGTGCCGCTCCCCTTACTGATCCCTGTTGAGTATCAGTAGCTGGTAATGGTGAGTAAAGGCCCGCGTATAGAAGACGCGGGCCTTGTCGCGCTATCCTAACATGGTTGGCAGTGGTCGCGTTTGTCAGCTGGCCCAGCTCAGGCTCTTGATAACCAGGTAAAGACCGCCACCTTTGCCGCGGGGAGAGCGGTACGCTCCAACAGCGTCGCAAATCCGTACCATAGCCCCGCTGAGTTCCCATCCGAGTGCTTCGAGGTCGTCGTCGGTATCGACCACGTAAGCCTGCGCCAGCTCGTCGATGCCGTTCTGTTCCCCGAAGGATCGGACCTGCTTTGCGTCCGCAAGGAGTTCGTCGGGCAGGTTGGAGTTCGCCCAGGCCCATAGCCAGTTGCCAGCCATTGTGCTCGTGGAACCCGCGATCTGGATTTCGGCGACGACCGCGACCTTCCCTTCCTGTGAAAACAGCAGCTTCCCCGCTGTCAGGTCGTAGTCATAGCGCGGCCAGTGCCCCAAGTGGAAATCCTTCTCCAGACGGGCGTTCTTCGCGGTAAGCTGTTCGAATGCCTCCGCGCACCAGTTGCTATACCATTCCGGCGTCATTTCCCCCTCGCCAAGCCCTCACATCAAGGCGAATATGGCACGCTCAATGTCCGGCGCACAGCGTCCCGCCAGCCCGCCAATTTGACGGACCGGGTAGCGGATTCCATGTCGGGCACGAACCGCCGCTCCAGGGCCCAGGTCTTCGCGAATTCCCGCGCCTTCGGCCATACGCCGGCCTTCGAACCGGCAAGCCATGCCGCCCCCAGCGCGGTCGTCTCCAGAATTGTCGGCCGATCGACCGGCGCGTCGAGAATGTCGGCCAGGCGCTGCATGGTCCAGTCCGATGCCACCATGCCGCCATCGACCCTGAGCACCGTCTTTGCCTTGGCGCCCTTCCAATCCTTGTGCATGGCGTCGAGCAGGTCGCGGGTCTGGTAGGCGACGGATTCCAGTGCCGCGCGGGCAAACTCCGCCGGTCCGGTGTTGCGGGTCAATCCGAAAATCGCGCCCCGCGCCTCGGCATCCCAGTGCGGCGCACCGAGCCCGACAAAGGCCGGCACCAGATAGACGTTCTGCGTCGGATCGGCTTCCGCCGCGAGTTTGCCGCTCTGCTCTGCCTTGCCGATCACCTTGATGCCGTCGCGCAGCCATTGCACGGCAGCCCCAGCGATGAAGATCGAGCCTTCCAGCGCATAGGTGGTCTTGCCGTTCAGCCGATAAGCAATGGTGGTCAAGAGTCGGTTCTTCGACCGCACCAGGTCGCTGCCGGTGTTGAGCAACGCAAAACAGCCGGTGCCATAGGTGGATTTCATCATGCCCGGCTCGAAGCAGGCCTGGCCAATCGTCGCGGCATGCTGGTCGCCGGCAACGCCGAGGATTCTGATTTCGGCGCCAAACAGGTTTTTCTCTGTTATTCCATAATCATCGGCGCAATCCTTGACTTGGGGCAGCATCGCGGCGGGGATGCGCAGGATGGCCAGCAGCTCCTCGTCCCAGGCATTCTCCGCAATGTTGTAGACCAGCGTGCGCGACGCGTTGGTGGCATCCGTGGCGTGAACCTTGCCGCCGGTCAGCCGCCAGATCAAAAAGCTGTCGATGGTGCCGGCGAGCAGCTCGCCCTTCTCGGCACGCTTCCTCGCGCCCTTCACCTTGTCCAGCATCCAGGCGATCTTGGTGCCGGAGAAATAGGGGTCGAGCAGCAGGCCGGTCTTGCGGGTGAATTTCTTCTCAAGCCCCTGCTTCCTGAGCTTCTGGCATAGCGGTGCGGTGCGCCGGTCCTGCCAGACAATGGCGTTGTGAATCGGTTTGCCGGTCGCTTTGTCCCAGATGACGACCGTCTCGCGCTGGTTGGTGATGCCGATCGCAGCCACATCCGAAGCGTCGCGGCCGGCATTCTTCAGCGCGGCCCTCACCGTCTCAATGACGCTCGACCAGATCTCCTCCGGATCGTGTTCGACCCAGCCTGAGGCCGGATAGTGCTGGGCGAATTCCTTCTGTCCGCTGCCCGCGACATTCATCGTGCCGTCGAACAGGATCGCCCGTGTCGATGTCGTTCCCTGGTCGATCGCAAGCACCAAACCGCTCATTCTGCATCCTCCGCCTTGACAAAAAGAAGGGAGACGGCAACGCGCCGCCTCCCTCAATTTCACACGGGCGCGAACGCCCGCATAGATCGTCTTACTTTTGCCAGCTCTTGACCAGTTCGTCGTAGTTGATGGTGACCGGCTTTTCCTTCTCGTTCTCGATCTTGAGCTGAGGCGCGAGATTGCCCTTCTTGACCGCGTCGGCGTTCCAGTAGGCGAGATCATGCTCTTCGGCCATCTTCGGGCCGATATCGCCCTGGACACCCGATTTCTCGATGCGGCTCATCACCTTCTCCTGCTCGCCGCAGAGCGAGTCCATCGCTTCCTGCGCCGTCTTGGCTCCGGACGACGCATCGCCGATTGCCTGCCACCAGAGCTGAGCCAGCTTCGGATAGTCAGGCACGTTGGTGCCGGTCGGGGACCACTGCACACGGGCGGGTGAGCGGTAGAACTCGATCAGGCCGCCGAGCTTCGGCGCACGTTCGGTGAAGCTCTTGTCGTGGATAGTACTCTCGCGGATGAAGGTCAGGCCGACATGGCTCTTCTTCACGTCCACGGTCTTCGAGGTGACGAATTGCGCGTAAAGCCAGGCGGCCTTGGCGCGATCGGTCGGCGTCGACTTCATCAGCGTCCAGGAACCCACGTCCTGGTAGCCGAGCTTCATGCCGTCCTTCCAGTAGACGCCGTGCGGCGACGGCGCCATGCGCCACTTCGGCGTGCCATCGTCGTTCAGCACCGCCTTGGCGCCGGCGTCGACCATCGAAGCGGTGAAGGCGGTGTACCAGAAGATCTGCTGGGCAACCGCCCCTTGCGCCGGCACCGGGCCGGATTCAGAGAAGGTCATGCCTTGCGCTTCGGCAGGCGCGTAGGCTTTCAACCAGTCGAGATACTTCTGGATCGAATAGACCGCCGCAGGACCATTGGTATCGCCGCCGCGGGCGGTGCAGGAGCCGACAGGGCGTGAATTCTCGTCGACCTTGATGCCCCACTCGTCGACCGGCAAGCCATTCGGCAGGCCCTTGTCGCCATTGCCGGCCATCGACAGCCAGGCGTCGGTGAACCGCCAGCCCAGCGACGGGTCCTTCTTGCCGTAGTCCATGTGGCCATAGACCTTCTTGCCGTCTATCTCGCGACCGGTGAAGAATTCGGCGATGTCCTCATACGCCGACCAATTGACCGGAACGCCGAGGTCGTAGCCGTATTTCGCCTTGAAGTCGGCCTTGTTCTTCTCGTCGTTGAACCAGTCGTAACGGAACCAGTAGAGGTTGGCGAACTGCTGATCGGGCAGTTGGTAGAGCTTCTTGTCGGGAGCCGTCGTGAACGAGGTGCCGATGAAGTCCTTCAGGTCCAGGTTCGGATTTGTGACGTCCTTGCCCTCACCCGCCATCCAGTCGGTCAGATTGCGCACCTGCTGGTAGCGCCAGTGGGTGCCGATCAGGTCGGAATCGTTGACCCAGCCGTCATAGAGGTTCTGGCCGGTCTGCATCTGCGTCTGGATCTTCTCAACGACGTCGCCTTCCTGGATAACGTCATGTGTGATCTTGATGCCGGTGATGGCGGTAAAGGCCGGCGCCAGCACCTGCGATTCATACTGGTGGGTGGCGATGGTTTCAGAGACGACCTTGATGTCCATGCCGGCGAACGGCTTGGCGGCGTCGATGAACCATTGCATTTCGGCTTCCTGATCGGCGCGCGAAAGCGTCGACAGGGGGCCGATTTCCTTGTCCAGGAAGGACTTGGCTTCGTCCATTCCGGCATAGGCATTGCCTGCCCCCAGCAACAGGACAAGGGCGGTCGTTGACGTTAAAAATTGCCGTCGCATTAGTTTCCTCCACAGTTTTAAGTTTCAAGTGCGATCTGGAGCAGTCGCCGGCACGCGGCCGCTCCAACAGTTTCCCCCTCTATACGTAGCGGAACACGCCGACGGCGTAGACCACGGAGAGAGCGAGAGCCCACCAAAGGTTGGATCCGACGAGACCCAGCCAAGCGAGATGAATAAAGGCACTGCCAAGCAGCGACAGAAACAGGCGATCGCCGCGTGTCGTCTCGAAGCGCAGCATGCCGACGCGCGGATTGCCGCCTGGCGAGGCGTATTCCCAAGCGGCCATGCCGCACAGCAACAGAAGAATGGTGGCGAAGAAAGCGGCCGTCGGCCACGTCCACGCCATCCAGGAGAGGTCGAGATTCATGATCATACCCTCCCCAGGGCGAAGCCCTTGGCGATATAGTTGCGGACAAACCAGATGACGAGCGCGCCAGGGATCAGCGTCAGCACGCCGGCTGCGGCAAGGAGGCCCCAGTCCATGCCGGCGGCCGATACGGTGCGCGTCATGGTGGCGGCGATCGGCTTGGCGTCGGTGGTGGTCAGTGTGCGCGCGATCAACAGTTCCACCCATGAGAACATGAAGCAGAAGAAGCAGGCGACGCCGATGCCGCTGGCGATCAGCGGCATGAATATCCTGACAAAGAAGCGCGGGAACGAATAGCCGTCGATATAGGCGGTTTCATCGATCTCCTTCGGCACGCCCGACATGAAGCCTTCGAGGATCCACACCGCCAGCGGCACGTTGAACAGGCAGTGCGCCAGCGCCACCGCAATGTGCGTGTCGATGAGGCCGAAGGCCGAATAGAGCTGGAAGAACGGCAGTGCGAACACGGCCGGCGGCGCCATGCGGTTGGTCAGCAGCCAGAAGAATAGATGCTTATCGCCGAGGAAACGATAGCGCGAGAAAGCGTAAGCCGCAGGCAGCGCCACCGACACCGAAATCACCATGTTCATGACGACATAGGTGATCGAGTTGATGTAGCCGGAATACCAAGCCCTCTGCGTGAAGATGGTGACGTAGTTGGCGATGGTCGGCGTGTGCGGGTAGAGCGTCATCGAGTTGACGATCTCGGCATTGGTCTTGAAGCTCATATTGATGAGCCAGTAAATCGGCAGCAGAAGTACGATGATGTAGAGCGTCGGCACGATCCACCACCAGCGCGATTCCTCGCCGCGCCGGCGCATGCGCCTGTCGAGATCGCTCTGCGACAGTGTACCGGCGAGACTTTCCGAGGCGGTCCCGTTCATCGAATTGCGCTCGGTTCGTTCATTGGCGCCAGCCATTTCAGCGCTCCGCGTCGTAATTGGTCATCACGGTGTAGAACACCCATGACAACAACAGGATGATGAGGAAGTAGACCAGCGACATGGCGGCCGCCGGGCCAAGGTCGAACTGGCCGAGCGCCGTCTTGACGAGGTCGATCGACAGGAAGGTCGTCGAGTTGCCCGGCCCGCCGCCGGTGACGACGAACGGTTCGGTGTAGATCATGAAACTGTCCATGAAGCGCAGCAGCACGGCGATCAAAAGCACGCGCTGCATCTTCGGCAGCTGGATGTAGCGGAATACCGCCCAGCGCGAGGCCCCGTCGATCTTTGCCGCCTGGTAGAAGGCATCGGGGATCGAGACCAGCCCGGCGTAGCAGAGCAGCACGACAAGGCTTGTCCAGTGCCAGACATCCATGACGATGATCGTCACCCAGGCATCGAACGGATCCTGCACGTAATTGTAGTCGATGCCGATCGCGTTAAGGTAATAGCCCAACAGTCCGATGTCGTTGCGTCCGAACACCTGCCAGATAGTGCCGACGACATTCCACGGGATCAGCAGTGGCAGCGACATCAGCACCAGGCAGACCGGCACGCCCCAGCCCTTCTTCGGCATGTTGAGCGCGATGAAGATGCCGAGCGGCACCTCGATCGCCAGGATGATAAAGGAAAAGATCAGGTTGCGAACCATCGCTTCCCAGAAGCGGCTGGATGAAAGCAGTTCCTCGAACCATTCGGTGCCGGCCCAGGTGAAGACATTGTTGCCGAACGTGTCCTGCACCGAATAGTTGACCACCGTCATCAACGGTATGACGGCGGTGAAGGCCACCAGCACCAGCACCGGCAGCACGAGGAACCAGGCCTTGTTGTTCCAGGTCTTGTCCATCTATGCCCCCATCTCGACACGCCAGGAATCGGCATAGATGTTGATGCCGGCCGGATCGAACCGCACCTTCGGTTCGGCTGGCACGGTCTCGTCCTCACCGATGACGGCAGCGATGTCCCTGCCTTCCAGCTTGGCGCGAACCACCTTGTGGCGGCCGACATCCTCGACCTTGGTGATCGAGACGGCCATGCCGTCCGGGCCGAGCCGCACATATTCGGGGCGAATGCCGAGTTCGACGGCGCCGCCGGCGGCTTTGGGCGCGCCCGGCAGTACGATACGCTGCGAGCCGAGCGTCGCCGTCTTGCCGTCGATCGCCACAGGCATGACGTTCATGCCCGGCGAACCGATGAAATAACCGACAAAGGTATGGCGCGGCCGCTCGAACAGTTCGGCCGGCGTGCCGATCTGCACGATGCCGCCATCATACATGACGACGACCTGGTCAGCGAAGGTCAGCGCCTCGGTCTGGTCGTGGGTGACATACACCATCGTGTAGCCGAAGCGGCGATGAAGCTGTTTCAATTGCGAGCGCAGCACCCACTTCATATGCGGGTCGATGACGGTCAGCGGCTCGTCGAACAGGATGGCGTTGACGTCCGAGCGCACCAGGCCGCGGCCGAGCGAGATCTTCTGCTTCTGGTCGGCGGTCAGGCCCCTGGCCTTCTTCTTGGCCCAGGACGCCAGGTCGATCATCTCCAGCGTCTCGCGCACCTTGCGGTCGACGTCTGCCTCCGGCACGCCGCGATTGCGTAGCGGGAACGCCAGATTGTCATAGACCGTCATGGTGTCGTAGATGACCGGGAACTGGAACACCTGCGCGATATTGCGCTCCTGCGTCGACAGGGTGGTCACGTCCCTGCCGTTGAACAGCAACTGGCCATGCGAGGGATGCAGCAGCCCCGATATGATGTTGAGCAGCGTGGTCTTGCCGCAGCCGGACGGTCCGAGCAGCGCATAGGCACCACCATCCTCGAAAGTGTGATGCACTTCGCGCAGCGCGAAATCGGCATCCCTGCGCGGGTTCGGCAGATAGGAATGCCTGACATGGTTGACGTCGATGCGCGCCATATCGTCCTCCTCAAGCCGCCAGCTTCGGCGCGGTCACGGCCCGGCCGTGCTCGTCGAAGACCATGATGTGACGTGGATCGATGAACACTTCGACCACCGCGTCTGTCTCGAAATCCCTGATGCCGTGGGTCAACATCACCCAGCGCACATCGGCAAAGTCGAGATGGATGAAGCTTTCGGACCCGGTGATTTCCGTGATGGTGATTTTCGCCCGCACCGGCACCGCGGAGGCATTGGGCCGGTCGAGCGAAAGATGGTGCGGCTGGAAGCCGACCGTATAGTTCGCATCGGCGATGTCGACGAGATCAGCGGGCACCGGCAGCTTGACGCCGCCCTCCAGCAGAAAATCCGCTCCCTTCTTGGCCAGCACGATGGTGTTGAGCGGCGGATCGGCGAAGGTCCTCGCCGTCACCAGGTCGACCGGTTTGCGGAACACGTCGATGGTCGGCCCAAACTGGGTGATGCGGCCTTCCGACAGCGTTGCCGTATTGCCGCCGAGCAGCAGGACCTCATGTGGCTCGGTGGTGGCATAGACGAAGATGGTACCGGCGGCCGCGAATATCCTCGGCAGTTCGGCTCGCAATTCCTCGCGCAATTTGTAGTCGAGATTTGCAAGCGGTTCGTCGAGCAGCACAAGGCTGGCATTCTTGACGATGGCGCGCGCCAGCGCGGTGCGCTGCTGCTGCCCGCCCGACAGATTGAGCGGCGTGCGGTCGAGATAGGGGGTCAGTTTGAGGAGTGCCGCCGCTTCGCGCACCTGGCTGTCGATCTTGCCCTGCTCGACGCCGGCCACCTTGAGGGGTGAGGCGATGTTGTCATAGACGGTCATCGCCGGATAATTGATGAACTGCTGGTAGACCATGGCGATCTTGCGCTTCTGCACAGGCGTGCCAGTGACATTCCGGCCGTCGAACCAGACCGAGCCGGAGGTCGGCACATCGAGGCCGGCCATCAGCCGCATCAGGCTGGTCTTGCCTGAAAGTGTGGGCCCGAGCAAAACGTTGAGCGAGCCGTGCTGAAGCGTCAGCGACACGTCGCGGATGTGCTCGACCGCACCGACCGTCTTGGTGACGTTCCTCAGTTCCAGCATGACGCCTCCTCCCAGGCTTTCCGCATCAGCTCAAAACCTCTTCATTCGGCGGCCGCGACGTGCTGCCGGCTTATGCCGCGCATGAATTCATCGAGTGCCGCGACCTGCTCGCGGTTAAGATGCAAGCCGCGCTTGGTCCGCCGCCACAGCACGTCTTCCGCCGTGACAGCCCATTCGTTTTCAACGAGATAGCGCACCTCGGCTTCGTGGAGATCGCCACCGAAATTGCGGCCGAGATCGGCAATCGACTTGGCCAAGCCGAGCAGCACCTGTACACGCGTTCCATAGAGCCTCGTCAGCCGGCGCGCCAAGCGCTGGTCGAGGAAAGGATAGGCGCTTTTCAGCTTCGCCACCTGCGCATCGAAACCCGTGGCCGGAAAATCGCCGCCCGGCAGCGGCGCATCTGATGTCCACGGCTTGCCGCGCTTGCCGAGAAAACCTTCGATCTTCTCCAGCATCGATTCCGACAGCCGGCGATAGGTGGTGATCTTGCCGCCAAACGCGTTGACCAGCGGTGCGGCGCCGTCGCCGCCATCCGCCTTCAGCACATAGTCACGTGTCGCTTCCTGCGCCTTGGAGGCGCCGTCATCGTAGAGCGGACGCACGGCCGAATAGGTCCAGACGATGTCGGAACGCTTGACGGGAACCGCGAAATACTCGCTCGCCGCGGCACAGAGATAGTCGATCTCGGTGTCGCTGATCCTCACATCATGTGGGTCGCCGGGATAATCCTGGTCGGTGGTGCCGATCAGCGTGAACTCGTCCTCGTAGGGGATGGCGAAGATGATGCGGCCGTCCCTGTTCTGGAAGAAATAGGCGCGCGGGTCGTCGAACTTCTTGGCGATGACGATGTGGCTGCCCTGCACGAGGCGGACATTGTGCACGTCGTTGAGGCCGACGACGCCGGACAGCACGTGGTCGACCCAAGGACCCGCCGCATTGACCAGCAACCGTGCCTTGACCTCGTCGGTCTCGCCGGTCCGCAGGTCCTCGATCTTTATCGCCCAGATTCCGCCCTCGCGGCGCGCTCCAACCACTTTGGTGCGAGTCCGGATCGTTGCGCCCCGGTCAGCGGCGTCACGAGCATTCAGCGCCACCAGCCGCGCGTCGTTGACCCAGCCATCCGAATATTCGAAAGCCTTTTTGAACAGCGGCTTCAAAGGCTTGCCCGCCGGGTCGCTTGCCATGTCGAGCGTTCTGGTCGCCGGCAGCAACTTGCGCCCGCCGATGTGGTCGTAAAGGAAAAGGCCGAGCCGGATCAGCCAGGCCGGGCGCAGGCCCTTGGCATAGGGCAGCACGAAGCGCATCGGCCAGATGATGTGCGGAGCGTTCTTCCACAGAACCTCGCGCTCCATCAGCGCCTCGCGCACCAGGCGGAATTCATAGAATTCGAGATAGCGCAGCCCGCCATGGATCAGCTTGGTCGAACCGGACGAGGTTCCGCTGGCGAGATCGTTCATTTCGGCGAGAAAGACCGAGAACCCGCGTCCCACGGCATCGCGGGCGATGCCGCAGCCGTTGATGCCGCCACCTATGACGAAAATGTCCCGGACTGAAGATGTGTCCACCTAGCTCCTCCACGATTTCGCATTGCACCATTTTTGCTCTTTTGCGAAACCGTGGCGGAATTATTTCGAACTCATAACGAATGTCAAACGAAATATCACACGCCTGTGAGAAGACCGTGAATTGCGTCAGCCAAGCGACGTCTCGATGAGCTGAACCTCGGCCTCCTGGCAGATCTTGCGCACGGACGGGATGTCGCAGCGATCGGTGATGAAGGTGTTGACCTGCGACAGATGGCCGATACGCACAGGCGCCGTGCGTTCGAACTTGGTCTGGTCGGAAACCAGGATGACGTGCCTGGCGTTGGCGATGATCGCTTGCGCCACCTTCACCTCGCGGAAATCAAAATCGAGCAGCGCGCCATCATGATCGATAGCCGAGGCGCCGATGACAGCGTAGTCGACCTTGAACTGCCTGATGAAATCGACCGCCGCCTCGCCGACAACACCCCCGTCGGAGCCGCGCACCACGCCGCCCGCAATCACCACCTCGATCGAGGGATAGATGCGCATCCTATTGGCAACATTGATGTTATTGGTGATGACCATCAGGCCCTCGTGATCGAGCAGTGCCTTGCTGACCGCCTCTGTCGTGGTGCCGATGTTGATGAACAGCGAGGCGTTGTCGGGGATCAGCCTGGCCGCCGCGCGGCCTATCGCTTCCTTCTCGTCGGCCGCGATCTTGCGCCTGGCTTCATACTCCATGTTCTCGATACCAGACGGGAACAAGGCGCCGCCATGGACTCGCGAAAGCAGCCGCTGGTCGCACAAATCGTTGAGGTCCTTGCGTATGGTCTGCGGCGTCACGTTGAAATGCGTGGCCAGGTCATCAACCAGCACGCGGCCGTTGTCCTTGGCCATCTGGATGATCTCTGCATGGCGCGGCGACAGATACATAAGGCAAGCTCCCGTTTTCGTTTTTCTTGCTTATAATAGAAAACGAAACCGATGAAAAGGTGCAAGCCGGCTAACGAAATCTGATGATTGTACGGGTGAACCTCGGTGCCACCTTCATCCAGCCTTTTCAGGCCGTGGCACGTGCAATTTCGGTAATGGCGGTGAAAGCGGCATCGACGTCTCCCGCCGTCGCGTCGAACTGGCCGACCTGGAAGCGGATCGCCACCTTCCCGTCGACCTTCGTTTGCGTCAGGTAGATGCGGCCATCGTCGTTGATCGCATTGACGAGCCGCAGATTGTGCTCGTCGGCATCTGCGCCCGAGGCAGCCTTGTGCCGGAATGAAAACAGCGACAGCATCGGCTCGGTGACGATCTCGAAATCCACCTCCCCTGCCAGCCGTGCGGCAAGGCCCTCGCTCCAGGCGACATGGTTGCGGATCATGGTTCGCAGGTTTTCCAGTCCATGCGCGCGCAGCAGAAACCAAAGCTTCAGCGCCCGGAAGCGCCGACCAAGCGGCACCGACCATTCGGAATAGTTGATGATGCCGTCACGGCCATGTGTCTTGAGGAATTCGGGCTTGATGGCCAGCGTGCGAACGAGGTTCTCGGGCTGGCGAATGAATTGCATCGAGCAGTCGAATTGCGCGCCCAGCCATTTGTGGGGGTTGAAGACGATGGAATCCGCCAGCTCGGCGCCAGCCCAGAAATGCCGGTACTCAGGACAGATCATCGCCGACCCGGCCCAGGCGGCATCGACATGCAGGTAGAGCCCATGCCGACCGGCGACCGCCGCAACTGCTGCAATATCGTCCGTGCCCCCGGTGCTGGTGCCGCCGACGCTGGCGATGATGCCGGCGGGCAACATGCCGGCCGCGCGGTCGGCGACGATTGCCGCGTCGAGTGCGGCCGCATCCATGGCACGAAAACGGCCGGCGACCGGAATGCGCACGAGATTATCCTCGCCTATGCCTGACACCCAGATCGCCCGATCGATCGAAGTGTGCACCTGGTTGGAGGAATAGATGCGCAACCGCCCCTGCCCGGCCAATCCTTTTTTGTTGCCTTGCCAGTCCAGCGCCCGCTCGCGCATGGTCAACACCGCGTTGAGTGTCGCCGACGAGGCCGAATCCTGGATAACGCCGGAGAATCCTTCCGGCAGGCCGAGCGCCTGGCGCATCCAGTCGACGGTCCGCATTTCAAGCTCGGTCGCCGCCGGCGAAGTCTGCCAGAGCATGCATTGCGCGGCCATCGCCGACACCAAATATTCAGCCACCACCGAGACCGGCGCCGCGTTGGCCGGGAAATAGGCGAAAAAGCGCGGGTGCTGCCAATGCGTCATCCCCGGCACGATCTTCTCTTGGAAATCGGCGAAAATCCTGTCCATCGACTCCGCGTCTTCGGGCGGCGATGCCTCGATGCTCCTGAAAATGTCGCCCGGCTCGATCAGCGGCCGCACCGGCCGCTCACGCAAATTGTTGCGATAGTCGGCGCCCCAATCGGCGGCGCGTTGCGACCATTGCCGGAAATCATCATTGTTCATCTTGTCCTCCCGACACGATCATTGGCTGCCGGTGGTAGCCGCCGGCTCCTCAAGATCGGATATTAGTCACCATGTGAAATATTTGAAGCCGCCGGCAGACTGCGAGATATGCGGACTAGCCAGGAAAATCCGGCAGGCTGGCGAAGGCCGTCTTCAGAGCATTCGACCATCCATCGGAGATCGTGCGGTAATACTGGTCGTCCTGGCCGATCCGCTTTTTGAGGCCGACCTGAAAGGCGTCCTGCTCCAGGAAAAGCAGGTCGAGCGGCAGGCCGACCGACAGGTTCGACTTCAGCGTCGAATCGAACGACACCAGAAGCAGTTTCACCGTCTCGGCCAGGCTCATCGTCTTTTCGTAGGCGCGAATGATGATCGGCTTGCCGTACTTGGTCTCTCCGATCTGGAAGAACGGCGTGTCATCGGTCGACTCAATGAAATTGCCTTCGGGGTAGATCATGAACAGGCGTGGCGGGCTGCCCTTGATCTGCCCGCCCAGGATGAAGGAAGCATTGAAATAAGAATCGGCCTTCTCGCCGGCGGGCGACGATTGCGCGATCACTTCCTTCACCGTGTCGCCGAGCAGCCGCACCGTCTGGTACATGGATGGCGTCTCGAGCAGCTTCTCATGACGGTCGGTCACCGCCTTTGTGCGTTCGTCGAGCAGGCTGACCACGGCCTGTGTCGTCGCCAGGTTGCCAGCCGACATCAGCACGATGACGCGCTCGCCCGGCTGTTCCCAGACATGCATCTTCTTGAAGGTCGAGATCGAATCCATACCGGCATTGGTGCGCGTGTCCGACATGAACACGAGCCCGCGATCGATCTTGAGGCCGACGCAATAGGTCATGGAATCTCTTAAGGCGGTAATCCCTGGGGGATTACTGCTCTACCGTGACGGTGACCGCAAGCAGTTCTTCCGCCTGTCCCAGTCGAATTCCCGACACAGGCGAAGCGTCACGGTAGTCGCGGCCGGTGGCCACCTTCACATAGCGTTCGTCGGGAGAAATACCGTTGGCGGGATCGAAGGCAACCCAGCCGAGGCCCGCGACATGCGCTTCTGCCCAGGCGTGGCTTGCTGCCTGCTCCACCGCATCCATCATCAGATAGCCGCTGACATAGCGGGCCGGAAATCCCATGGCGCGCGCGGCGGCGGCAAAGATGTGGCTATGGTCCTGGCAGACTCCGGTTTTCAGTACCAAAGCTTCCTCGGCCGAGGTCGTCGCATTGGTTGTTCCCGGTGTGTAGGCGACGCGCTCGCCAATGACGGCCATCAGCCGGTGCAGCCTGTCAAGGTCGGTGCCCTTGCCGACCGCCTCGGTAAGATCACGGATGCCGCCGCCTATGGTGGTCAAAGCGGTCTCCTGCGCGAACAACCAGAGTGGCGCGAAGCCTTGATGAGGCCCACAAACACCCGATGTATCGCGCGTCACCACCTCGCCCAACGCTTCGACTGTGATGAAGTCGTGGTCACCCTCGACGCTCAACAGCCTGTTGTCGTTGCCGTAGTGGTCGGTAAATCGCACTTCCTCGCGCACACCGTCGACCTTCAGCGCCCAGGACAGCACGGTCTGAGTCGGCCCGCTCACGGGAAGCAGCCGCAGCCTCTGGAGCAGATACTGCACCGGTGCGTCGTAGCGGTATTCGGTCCGGTGCGTGATTTTCAGCCGCATGGCCATCTTCCGTTCGCGTGCATGATCTCTAGCGAAAAACGATATCCACTACCCGGGATCATGCTCAATAAAACCTGTAGTCCTGCGCGATCTCGTCGCCGAGCCTGGTGTTGTCGCGAATGAACCCGGCCAGGAACTCGTGCAGCCCGGCGTCGAATATGTCCTTGATCGATCCTGCTTGCAGCATTGTCTGCGTGTTTTGCGCCGTCGCATGGCAGGCATGGCGCTCGCCATAGTCGTCGCCCAGGAACTTCAGATGCTCTGCCAGGAAGCGATAGCAGAAGGTTAGCGATCGCGGCATGCGGACGTTGAGGATCAGGTAGTCGGCGATGTTGGTCGGCTTATAATCGGCATCATAAACCCAGCGATACGAGCGATGCGCCGACACCGAGCGCAGGATCGATTCCCACTGATAGTTGTCGAGCGTCGAGCCGACCCAGGAGATCGACGGCAGCAGCACGTAGTATTTCACGTCGAGGATACGCGCGGTGTTGTCGGCGCGCTCGACATAGGTGCCGAGCTGCGAGAAATCGAAGATCTCGTTGCGCAGCATGGTGCCGTAAAACGAGCCGCGGATCAGCGCTGTCTCGCGCTTGATCGCGTCGAGCACGTTGGGCAGGTCGCGCTCGTCTATCGGCCTCGCCAGCATCCGTTTCAGCGCCATCCAGGCTTCGTTGATGCTCTCCCACGTCTCGCGCGTCAGCGCGGTGCGCACCATGCGCGCATTGTTGCGGGCGGTCTCGATCGACGACATCGTGCTCGATGGGTTCGACGTGTCGCGCAAGAGGAAATCAGAGACATTGGCGGCGGTATAGTCCGGGTATTTCTGCTTGAAGGTGACGTCGGAGCCGGCGCTGAGCAGCACCGAATTCCACTCCTCCGACGCGCTCTGGGTGCGAGTGAGCGCCATGCGCAGCCCGGCGTCGACCAGCCGCGCCATGTTTTCCGCCCGCTCGATATAGCGGTTCATCCAGTAGAGCCCGTTGGCGGTGCGGCCGAGAAGCATGGGAAGGCCCTTCGGGCTAGTGAGTAGGGATTAGTGAATAGTCAGTAGTAAATAGTTGAATCCATATGAGATATGACATGCGCTTTCCCTCTGTAGCTGACTACTCACTACTCACTAATCGCTAATCCCTACTCGCTCAGCTCAATCATCCAGCACCCAGGTATCTTTCGTCCCGCCGCCCTGGGAGGAGTTCACCACCAGTGAGCCTTCCTTCAGCGCCACCCGCGTCAGCCCGCCGGGCACGATCTGGATGCGATCCGAGACCAGGACGTAGGGCCTGAGATCGACGTGGCGCGGCGCCAGCCCCTTTTCCGTCAGGATCGGACAGGTCGAGAGCGCGAGCGTCGGCTGGGCGATGTAATTAGACGGTTTGGCCTGCAGCTTCTTGGCGAAATCCTGACATTCCTTCTTGGTCGCCGCTGGGCCGACCAGCATGCCGTAGCCGCCGGAACCATGCACTTCCTTGATCACCAGTTCGTGGATGTGCTCGAGCACATATTTCAGGCTGTCCGGTTCCGAACAGCGCCAGGTCGGGATGTTGCCGAGGATCGCCTTGCGGCCGGTGTAGAATTCGACGATCTCCGGCATATAGGAATAGATCGCCTTGTCGTCGGCGATACCCGTGCCAGGCGCATTGGCGATGGTGATATTGCCGGCGCGGTAGACATCCATGATGCCGGGTATGCCAAGCGCTGAATCCGGCCTGAAGGTCAGCGGATCGAGGAAGGAATCATCGACGCGGCGGTAAAGCACGTCGATCTGCTTGTAGCCTTCGGTGGTGCGCATCGCGACATGGCCGTCGACGACGCGCAGGTCCTGGCCCTCCACAAGCTGCACGCCCATCTGGTCGGCAAGGAAAGCGTGTTCGAAATAGGCGGAATTGAAACTGCCCGGCGTCAGCACCGCAATGGTCGGGGCACCCTTGGTGTTCTGTGGCCGCACGGCCGCCAGCGACTGGCGCAGCAGCTGCGGATAGTTCTCCACTGGCCGCACCTTGATCTTCTGGAACAGCTCGGGGAACAGCTGCATCATCGTTTCGCGGTTCTCAAGCATGTAGGAGACACCGGACGGCGTGCGCGCATTGTCTTCCAGAACGTAGAACTCGTCCTCGCTGATGCGAACAATGTCGACGCCGATAATGTGGGTATAAACGCCGGCCGGCGGCCGCACGCCGATCATCTCCGGCAGGAAGGCCTCGTTCCTGGCGATCAGATCTCTTGGGACGCGGCCGGCGCGCAGGATTTCCTGGCGATGGTAGATGTCGTCGAGGAAGGCGTTCAGCGCCTGGACGCGCTGCTCGATGCCCTGCGTCAGGCGCCGCCACTCATTGCCTGAAATGATGCGAGGGACGATGTCGAACGGGATCAGCCGTTCGGAGGCTTCCTGCTCGCCGTAGACGGCGAAGGTAATGCCAGTCTTGCGAAAGACGCGTTCGGCGTCCTGCATCTTCTCGGTAAGCCTGGCTGGATCCTGCTCCTTCAGCCAGCGATCGTAAGCCGAATACGGTCTTCTCAATCCGGAGACTTCCGGAAGCATTTCATCGAACGCTGCCAATCGCATACTCCCCTGTGAAGCCATTTCACTGGCGTCGTGGGAGAAAATCAAGCGCAATCGGTGATTTGGGGGAAGCGGACGATTAGTATGTTGCGGCTGCCCAAAATTAAGGCAGCCCAAATACAAGCTTGACCAGCCTTTGCCTCGTGCCCGGGCAACCGCCTCGCACTGCTAGAAGGCGCGGAAGGTGACGACGGTGAACGTGTCCTTGATGCCGGGAAGAATCTGCACCTTCTCGTTGACGAAATGGCCGACGTCTTCTTCGTCGTCGACATAGAATTTGGCGAGCAGATCGTAGTTGCCGGCGGTGGAGTAGATTTCCGAGGCGATCTCGGCGTCGGCAAGCGCGCTGGCAACCTCATAGGATTTGCCCAGCTCGCATTTGATCTGCACGAAAAAGGCCTTCATGGCTTCGTCCCGCTAAACTTCCAGGTCCAAGCGGCCCTTCTGGCAGACTGGAGGCAGCCTTTCAAGCACTGGAATGCGCGCTTAGCCGGCGCGGGGTCCCGGCCACCGCCTCGCGCGGCTCCGCAACCGGCATGCCGTGCTTGCAGAGCCTGCCACCGATCACCGGCGCGGGCATGCCCTGCAATATCGTTCGTGCATGGCTTCTGCACCGAGGCGCGACGAATATTGGCGGCCGCTGAAACCGTGAGGCGCCCTGGCACGTATGTTAGGATGTCTCCTGGAACTTCTGGAGGCGGTTCGAGGACGGTGGAGACAAGCCATGCGCCGCGGCTTTTTCGCATTCGCGTTCGTTTCGCTCATGCTGGCTTCCCAGGCGTCTGCCGGAGATGCCGAGATCAAGGCTGGTCAGTCCGTCATCGACAGTCAGTTGAAGGCCCTCATCGCCGATGACGGCGCCAAGGCCTACAGCTTTGCCGCCCCGAACGTGAAGCAGATATTCCCGACCGTCGATGCCTTCATGAACATGGTGACCAACGGCTACCCGCCTGTGCGCAAACCCCAGTCCTATGCTTTCGGCAAGGTCGAGCAGACTGGTCCCGGTTCGATCGTCCAGCAGGTACTGATCGTCGGCCCGGACGGCAAGGATTATGAGGCGGTCTACACGCTGCAGCAGCAGCCTGACGGCACATTCCAGATCACCGGCTGCAGCCTGCGGGCGTCGAACTCGCTCAGCACCTGAACGGGCTTACGGCGCCGGGATATCGCCCCTCGTCCAGCCATCGGAAATCTCGGCCCCACGCGTCTTGAAGGTGCCGGTTTCGATCGCGGCGCGGATGTCCTGCATCAGCTTCTGGTAGTAGGACAGGTTGTTCCAGGTCAGCAGCATCGCGCCGAGCGCCTCCTGCGAGCGCACCAGATGGTGCAGATAGGCACGCGAATAATCCCTGGCTGCCGGGCAGTCGCTCTCTTCATCGAGCGGGCGCGGATCGTCGGCATGGCGGGCGTTGCGCAGGTTGACCTTGCCGCGCCTAGTATAGGCCAGGCCGTGCCGGCCGGCCCGCGTCGGCATTACGCAATCGAACATGTCGATGCCGCGCGCAACCGATTTGAGGATATCGTCCGGGGTTCCCACGCCCATCAGATAGCGTGGCTTGTCGTCTGGCAGTTCGGGACAGGTGATGTCGAGCATGTCGAGCATCACCGCCTGCGGCTCGCCGACGGCCAAGCCGCCGACAGCATAGCCCTTGAGCTCCATCGCGCTCAGCGCCTGTGCCGAGCGAACCCTGAGCGCCGCGTTGTCACCACCCTGCACGATGCCGAACATCGCTTTGCCCGGCTGGTCGCCGAACGCCGTCTTGCAGCGCTCCGCCCAGCGCAGCGACAGTTCCATGGCGCGCTCGATCTCCTTGACCTCGGCCGGCAGCGCGGTGCATTCGTCGAGTTGCATCTGGATATCGGAATCGAGCAGACCTTGAATTTCGATCGAGCGTTCCGGCGACATCTCATAAGCCGCGCCATCGATGTGCGAACGGAAGGTGACGCCCTTTTCCGTCAGCTTCCTCAGCTTCGACAAAGACATCACTTGAAAACCGCCGCTGTCGGTCAGGATCGGGTGCGGCCAGCGGGCGAATTCGTGCAGACCGCCGAGCCGCGCCACGCGCTCGGCCCCGGGCCGCAGCATCAGGTGATAGGTGTTGCCAAGGATGATGTCGGTGCCAACGCCGCGCACCTGGTCCATGTACATGGCCTTGACCGTGCCACCGGTGCCGACCGGCATGAAGGCCGGCGTGCGAATCTCGCCGCGCGGCATGTCGATCAGGCCGCGCCGCGCCCTGCCATCGGTCGCCAACACCCTGAAGGTGAAATTCTCAGCCATTGAATTCCTTGTCGAATACCGGCGCATCCGGCGCCTGCTCGTCGAGCGACTGACGGTACTGGATGCAGCCGCGCATGAATTTTGGCCAGGGCGGCACCGCGATTGACGGCTCGGTCCTTTCCGGCAGCAGGTCCCACAGGTCGGGGTGATGCCAGCAGAGGTCATGACCTGATGTATCGCGGTGCGCGCGAATGCCGGCGCGCAGCCTTTTCACTTCCGCGATCAGCTTGTCGCGGTCGAAGGTCTGCAGATCATCGTCCATCGTTCTCCTCCCTGAACAAAAGACTGGCGTCTCCATAGGAATAGAACCTGTAACCGCTCTCGATGGCATGCGCATAGGCGGCACGCATCGTGTCGAGGCCACTGAAAGCCGAGACCAGCATGAACAGCGTCGAGCGCGGCAGATGGAAGTTGGTCATCAGCATGTCGGCCGTGCGAAAGCGGTAGCCGGGCGTGATGAAGATGTCGGTCGGTCCGGACCATGGCGCCAGTGTGCCGTCTTCACGCGCCGCACTCTCGAGCAGGCGCAGCGAGGTCGTACCGACGGCAATGACGCGCCCGCCCCTCGCCTTCGCCGCATTGAGCGCATCGGCGGTCGCCTGGCTGACCGAGCCGATCTCGGCATGCATCTTATGGTCCGCGGTATCGTCCGCCTTGACCGGCAGGAACGTACCGGCGCCCACATGCAAGGTGACGAAGCGGCGTTCGACCCCTTTGGCGTCCAGCGCCGCGAAAAGCGCCGGCGTGAAGTGCAGGCCCGCGGTGGGCGCCGCTACCGCGCCTTCTTCCCGGGCATAGATGGTCTGGTAGTCGGCACGATCGCGCTCGTCGTCATCGCGCTTCGAGGCGATGTAGGGCGGTAGTGGAATGTGGCCGACCGCGTGCAGCGCTTCGTCGAGGAAAGGACCGGATAGATCAAAGCCGAGCAGCGCTTCGCCGCCCTCGCCTTTTTCGATCACGGTGGCGTCGAGCTGGCCGAGGAAACAGGAATTGCCGTCATGGCCGAAATGGATGCGGTCGCCGGCGGCAATCCGCTTGCCCGGCCGCATGAAGGCCAGCCAGCGGTCCGGCGCCATGCGCATGTGCAGCGTGGCCTCGACCTGCGACTGTGCTTCGCCGCGCCGCCTGATGCCTTTCAACTGCGCCGGAATGACCTTGGTGTCGTTGAAAACCAGCACGTCGCCGGCGCGGAGCAAGGATGGCAGGTCGCCAACCGTCCTGTCCTCCAGCCCCTTGCCTGGCTTGACCACCAGCATTTTGGCGCTGTCGCGCGGTTCTGCCGGGCGAAGCGCGATGCGCTCCTCCGGCAGGTCGAAGTCAAAGAGGTCGACGCGCATCGGGACTCAAAACAGCCGAACGAGCAGCGCTCCGGCCAGCAGAAGCACCGCGCCGGCGACGCGGCCGAGCGAGATTTCACGCACGGCGACCCCAAGGAAGCCGACGCGGTCGATGAGCATACCCGCGAGCAGCTGGCCGGCCACCAGGAACGCCATCAGGGCGGCCGCGCCGATGCGCGGCGTCAGGATCGTCGAAAGCGTGACATAGAAGCCGCCAAGCATGCCGCCGGCGACAAACAACCAGGGCGCGGGCGCCTTCCAGTCGAGCGAGATGCCTTGCAGCTTCACCACCGTGACGGAGATGATGCCAAGCACGACCGCGCCCGACAGGAACGAAAACGCTGCCGCCGCGACCGGGAGACCCAAGCCGCGCGCAAGCTGCGAATTGATCGGCGCCTGGATGGCAATGAAGGCGCCGGACAGGATGCCGAGAAGCGACCAGACGACGCCCATCATTGTCGTTTGTCCTTACTTGACGTCGGCCGCGACCTTTAGGGACACGATCTTGTCGGGATCCTGCACCGGCTCGCCGCGGTTGATCTTGTCGACATTGTCCATGCCCTCGATGACCTGGCCCCAGACCGTGTACTGGCGGTTGAGGAACGCGGCGTCGTCGAAGCAGATGAAGAACTGCGAATTGGCCGAGTTCGGGTTCTGCGAACGAGCCATCGAGCAGGTGCCGCGGCCGTGGTTTGCGTTGGAGAACTCGGCCTTCAGGTCAGGCTTTTCCGAGCCGCCCATGCCGGCGCGAGACGGCGCGAAGCTGGGCTTGCTGGAATTGCCGAATTTCACGTCGCCGGTCTGCGCCATGAAGCCTTCGATGACGCGGTGGAAGACGACGCCGTCATAGGCGCCTTCACGCGCCAATTCCTTGATGCGGGCGACATGGCCAGGAGCCAAATCGGGAAACAGTTCGATGACGACCTTGCCTTTGGTCGTTTCCATGATGAGCGCGTTCTCGCGGTCCTTGATCTCAGCCATGTCAGATATCCTTTTGTAAAAATGAAACTATTTGTCGGCGGCGATGCGCACTTTGATCATCCGGTCGGGATCGGTGACCGTGCCATTGTCCGCCTCGTCGCCCTTCTTGATCTTGTCCACCAGGTCCATGCCGCTGACGACATTGCCGACGATCGTATACTGGCCATCGAGCGGCGGCGCCGGTGCGAACATGATGAAGAACTGCGAATTGGCGGAGTTCGGATCCTGCGAACGGGCCATGCCGACCACGCCGCGCTTGTAATGCTCGGCCTGCGAGAACTCGGCAGGCAGGTCGGGCAGGTCGGAGCCGCCGGTGCCGACGGCCTGGGCATTGAAACCCTTATTCATGTTGCCGAACTTGACGTCGCCGGTCTGCGCCATGAAGCCGTCGATGACACGGTGGAATGCGACATTGTCGTAGGCATGGTCACGCACCAGCTTCTTGATCTGCGCGACATGCTTGGGCGCCAGATCGGGGCGCAGCGCGATGGTCACGTCGCCATCTTTCAGCGTGATGATCATCGTGTTTTCCGGATCTGCGGCATAGGCCGAGACCGATGCGGTCACGAGACCGGCGAGCACAACAAGGAATGAGGCGAGCCTTTTGAGCTGCATGAGGGTTCTCCGAGCTTATTTCGCGAATTTTGCGGTGAGCGCGCCGGCCACGGCCGCCGGCACGAAGGGGCGGATGTCGCCGCCCATTGAGGCTATCTGGCGCACAAGTGTGGCGGTAATGGTGCGCACCGACGGGCTGGCGGGCAGGAAAACCGTCTGCAATTCAGGCGCCATGGTTTCGTTCATGCCGGCCATCTGCATTTCGTAGTCGAGGTCGGTGCCGTCGCGCAGACCGCGGATCATGATCGAGGCGCCTTCTCTCCTGGCCGCATCGATCACCAGCCCATCGAAGGCAACCACCTTGATGCGGGCGCCATCGCGGCCGAATTCGGCCTTCGCGGCGGCTTCGATCAACTGCACCCGATCCTCGAACGAAAACAGCGGCTTCTTGCCCGGATGAATGCCGATCGCGGCATAAACAATGTCGGCAACCGCCAGCGACGCTTTCAGCACATCGAGATGGCCGTTGGTCAGCGGGTCGAAGGAGCCGGCATAAAGGGCGATGCGTTCGGTCATGGCGGAGCTTCTAGCGAGCCTCTATCACAAAGGCAAATCCGATTGGCAGGCGGCCCATGAACCTTTTCCGGCGCATGAACGACAGATGAACACGCTGATCACGAAGCCTTCACGCAGCGTTCACTAGGCTGCACCCTTAATAAGATGAAACCAAAGTCCCATATATCCGTTGTAAGGCGCAGGAGAACACGCACATGCTGATCTACATGCTCGCCACCGCAATGACCGTCGCCATGCTGATCGCCACAGTATTCGGACTGCATCAGGAAGCGCAGCGCATCCGCGTCAAAGCCACCACCAAACGCTTCGAAGGCTTTGGCCTGCGCAAGCCGTATCGCCACTACTAAGACAGTCCGCACTTGCTGCCGCGCCGGCCGACAGGCCGGCGTTGCTATGTCAAACCTGCTCCAGGAACTATTCGGCGTTATCCGGACCGCTGGCAGTCGAATCCGGCTCCGCGCCACCCTCGACGGCCTCTTCCACTTCCTCGTCCGATTGCGGCTCCGAAATCCGCTCGACCGAAACCACCTTCTCACCTTCAGCCGTGTTGAAGATGGTCACGCCCTTGGTGGCGCGGCTAGCGAAACGGATGCCGTTGACGGGCACCCGGATGACGGTGCCGCCATCCGACACCAGCATGATCTGATCGTCATTGCCGACCGGGAAGGTTGCCACCAGCTGGCCGATTTCGGCTGCCTTGGACACGTCGGTGGCACGGATGCCCTTGCCGCCGCGGCCGGTCAGGCGGAAGTCGTAGGACGACGAGCGCTTGCCGTATCCATATTCGGTCACCGTCAGCACGTACTGCTCATGCGCCTTGAGGAATTCGTAGCGGTCGTCTGGAAGCTCGGTCTCCTCGCCGATCTCCTCATTGGTGAGCGCGATCTCTTCTTCCTCTCCGGCCGTCTCGGCGGCAAGCCGCCGTTCCGACGCCGCCCGCTTGAGGTAAGCGGCGCGTTCCGCCGGTGAAGCATTGACATGCTCGATCACCGACATGGAGATGATGCGGTCGGTTTCAGCCATGGTTATGCCGCGAACGCCGACGGAATTGCGGCTCTGGAATACGCGCACGTCGCCGACGGAGAAGCGAATGCACTGGCCCGAATTCGCCGTCAGAAGCACGTCGTCATTGTCGGTGCAGGTCTCGACGCCGAGAATTTCGTCGCCCTCCTCCTCCAGCTTCATGGCGATCTTGCCGTTGCGATTGACCTGGACGAAGTCGGACAATTTGTTGCGGCGCACGGTGCCGCGCGTCGTGGCGAACATCACGTCGAGATCGCCCCAGCTCGTCTCGTCCTCGGGCAGCGGCATGATGGTGGTGATGCGCTCGCCCTGCTCCAGCGGCAGCATGTTGATCAGCGCCTTGCCGCGTGACTGCGGGTTGCCGATCGGCAGCCGCCAGACCTTTTCCTTGTAGACGATGCCGCGCGAGGAGAAGAACAGCACCGGCGTGTGGGTGTTGGCCACGAACAGCCGGGTGACGAAATCCTCTTCCTTGGTCGACATGCCGGAGCGGCCCTTGCCGCCCCGGCGCTGCGCCCGATAGAGCGACAGCGGCACGCGCTTGATGTAGCCGGAATGGCTCACCGTCACGACCATGTCCTCGCGCTGGATCAGATCCTCGTCTTCCATGTCCGCGCCGCCATCGGTGAGCTCGGTGCGGCGTGGCGTGCCGAATTCGTCGCGCACGGCGGCGAGCTCGTCCTTGACGATCTGCTGGATACGCGCGCGCGACGACAGAATGTCGAGGTAGTCCTTGATCTCGTCGCCGATCGTATTCAACTCATCGGCGATTTCGTCGCGGCCAAGCGCGGTCAGGCGCTGCAGGCGCAGTTCGAGGATGGCGCGCGCCTGTTCCTCGGAAAGATTATAGGTGCCGTCCTCGTTGATACGGTGGCGCGGATCGTCGATCAGGAGGATCAGCGATTCAACGTCACCCGAGGGCCAGCGCCGCTCCATCAATTGCTCGCGCGCCGTCTGCGGGTCCGGCGCGGTGCGGATCAGCTTGATGACCTCGTCGATGTTGGCGACGGCGATGGCCAGGCCAACCAGCACATGGGCGCGGTCCCGCGCCTTGCGCAGCAGGAACTTCGTCCGCCGGCTGATCACCTCCTCGCGGAAGGTGACGAACGCCTTCAGCATGTCGGTCAGGTTCAGCAGCTCCGGTTTGCCGCCGTTCAGAGCCACCATATTGGCGCCGAAAGAGGTCTGCAGAGGCGTGAACCGGTAGAGCTGATTGAGGACGACGTCGGCAACGGCGTCACGCTTGAGCTCGATGACGACGCGATAACCCTGGCGGTCGCTTTCGTCGCGGATGTCGGAAATGCCCTCGACGCGCTTGTCGCGCACCAGTTCGGCCATCTTCTCGATCATCGAGGCCTTGTTCACCTGGTAGGGAACCTCGGTGATGATGATCGATTCGCGGTCATTGCCGCGCTGTTCGATGTTGACCTTGCCACGCATGACGATGGAGCCGCGGCCGGTGGAATAGGCGCTGTAGATGCCGGAACGGCCAAGCACGATGCCGCCGGTCGGAAAATCGGGGCCCGGAATGATCTCCATCAGCGCCGGCAGGTCGATCGCCGGATTGTCGATGACGGCAATAGCGGCGTTGCAGACTTCACCGAGATTGTGCGGCGGGATGTTGGTGGCCATGCCGACGGCAATGCCGCCCGAACCGTTGACCAGCAGATTGGGAAAGCGCGCAGGCAGAACCTTCGGCTCGGTGTCCGAAGCATCATAAGTGTCCTGGAAATCGACGGTATCCTTGTCGATGTCCTCCAACAGCTCGTGCGCGACCTTGGTCAGGCGCGATTCGGTGTAGCGCATCGCCGCCGGCGGATCGCCGTCGATCGAACCGAAATTGCCCTGCCCGTCGATCAGCGGCACGCGCAACGACCAGTCCTGCGCCATGCGCACCAGGGCGTCATAGATCGAGGCGTCGCCATGCGGATGGTATTTACCCATCACGTCGGCTACGGGGCGCGCCGATTTCACATATTTGCGGTTCCAGTGGTAGCCGCTCTCATGGGCGGCATAGAGGATGCGACGGTGCACCGGCTTCAGGCCGTCGCGCACATCGGGCAGCGCACGGCTGACGATCACGCTCATGGCGTAATCGAGATAGGAGCGCTGCATCTCCTCGATGATGGATATCGGCTCGATGCCGCTGGGGCCGCCGTCTGTGCCGCGCGGTGTCTTCTGGTCGGTCAAATCGGATCACAATCTAATCAGGAATCACTCGCTGCTTATATAGGAAGCGAGGCCGAAACTCCAATGTTCGCGGCACTTTTCCAGTGTCAATTTTGGTGGTAATTTCAAATGGATACCACTGATTGCGACGATATGGCCAAGGCGCTTTCGCCGCCACCAAGGCAAAAGCCGGCAATGGACCGTTTTCCCCAGACGAACGCCGCGAGCGCGATCAATTGGACCTCGTGGCAACTTTTCAGCGGCTGCCAACCCGCCCGGACCGATACCGGCCCGGCGTCTCGCCCATGACCCGCCGAAACCGGCGGTTGAAAGTCGACAGATCGTTGAAGCCGGCTTCGAAAGCAATTGCCGAGATGGCATCGTTGGACGTGCGCAATCGCACCGCCGCGCGATGCAATCGGGTTCTGAGCAGGTACTGATAGGGCGTCATGCCGGCGACCTGCCGGAAGGTGCGCAGGAAATGATAGGGACTGGTCGCGGTCTCATCCGCCAACGCTGGAAGCGAGACCGGTCCGTCGGCATCCAGTTCGATCCGCCTCACCGCCTCGGCAACCCTTTTCTGATCGCGGCGGCTTGGATCGCGACTGGCATGCCTTGCGCCTGAGATTATCGCCACGGCGGCACCGGCGATGCGTAGGGCAACTTCCTCGAAGGCGCCTGCGTCGGCCATGTCGCGCGCGGCTTCCGCCTCGGCCAGCAGCGGTGCGATGGCGGGTAACGGCGGCAGGCGGGGCGTCTTGAAGGTGAGCTTCCCAGCGCCCGGTACGTCGGCGACGATCCGGTCCATATAGGCCGGCCCGAAATGGAAGGAGAGGCAACGGTCGCCGCTGCCATGCTCGTGCCCGCATTCGTAGCATGTGCCGGAATTGCCAAGCAGGAGGCTGCCTGGCGCGAGCATTGCGGTGCCTTGCTGTGCGCGATAGCGGAAGGTGCCACTGGTGACCGCCGCAACGCAAAAATCCCGATGGACTTCCTCGAACGGCCGATCGCCGGCGCTGGCCGTGCAGATCACATCCGCCACGTGCCAGCCAGGTCCGGATGCAAGGGTGTTCGCGGTCGCCGTCATGGCTGAAATATAGCAATTTTTCCCAAGCCCAAAACCCCGGCGGCACCTATTGCTCGCGGTCTCCTGACAAGAAGAGATCGCAGCCATGCCCGACCAATCCACATTTGCCGAAGCCTTGCACAGTCCCGGACCGATCCAAGGGCTTGCCGAAAAACTGAGCCTTTACGGCCGCTTCGTCGGTGCGTGGACGTTTGACGCCGCGCGCCATCTCGAGGACGGCACGGTGCTGACCGGACGCGGCGAGGTGCACTTCGGCTGGGCGCTGGAAGGCCGCGCCATCCAGGACGTCTGGATCCTGCCCGCGCGTGACGCCGGCCCCACGCCATCGCTTGGCAAATGGACCTTTTACGGCACGACGCTGCGGGTCTATGACCCTGGAATCGATGCCTGGCACATCTTCTGGAGCGACCCGCGCAACCAGTACTTCAGCCGTCAGCTCGGCCGCGCCGAAGGCGACACGATCGTGCAGGTCGGCGCCGACGGCACTGGTTCCTCGGTACGCTGGAGCTTTTCGCGCATCACCGAGAATTCCTTCCGATGGCTCGGCGAGCGCTCGCATGACGGCGCGGACTGGCACCTCGAAGTCGAGTTCCTGGCGCGTCGTCAAACTAAAAGATGACCCCACAACCCTTAGTAACAATGGAGAAAACCATGTTCGATCATATCTCGATCGGCGTTCGCGACGTCACTGCCTCCAAACGTTTCTACGATGCCGCGCTGAGGCCGCTCGGCTTCACTTGCGTCAGCCAATCGCCGGGTTCGCTCGGCTATGGTGTCCAGGCTGTCGCGCCCCAGGCTGTCGCGCTGTGGGTCAACGAGGCGGCGCGCCCGGTGCCGGCGGACGAAAGATCCGGCCTGCATTTCTGCTTCGCCGCGCCGACACGGGATAGCGTTGGTGCCTTTCATGCCGGGGCGTTGCGCGAAGGCGGGAGCGACAATGGCGGACCGGGCCTGCGCGCCGACTATGGCGAGAACTATTACGCGGCCTTCGTCGTCGATCCGGACGGCTATCGCCTGGAGGCCTATTGCGGCGCTGCCGCCTAACCTGCGGCTCTGACTGTTCCCACCGACCGGGCTTTGCTCTACCAATGTGGGTACGGGCTTGGCCCGGCGGGAGGGGTCAGCGATGCCGAGTTTCGACAGCCTGTTCAATGCCTTCGTCACCATTCTCGTGACCATCGATCCGCCTGGGCTGGCGCCTCTGTTCCTCGCCGTGACGCGCGGCATGAACCGCGAGGAGCGCAGCCAGGTTTCCGTGCGCGCCTCGGTCATCGGTTTTCTGGTGATGGCGCTGTTTGCGGTAGCCGGCGCGTCGATCCTGTCGGTGTTCGGCATCACTCTGCCGGCGTTCCGTGTCGCCGGCGGGTTCCTGCTGTTCTTCATCGCCTTCGAAATGGTGTTCGAGCGCCGGCAGGACCGCAAGGAAAAGATCGGCGACGTCGCCATCACCAAGGACATGATCCACAACATCGCCGCCTTCCCCCTGGCGATCCCGCTGATCGCCGGCCCCGGCGCGATTTCAGCGACGGTGCTGCTCTCCGGCTCGTTTCAGGGTTTTGCGGCGCAGGCGGCCCTGGTCGGCATCATCCTTGTCTGCCTCGTCATAACCTATCTGGTGTTCGTGCTGTCGGAACGCATCGACCGCATCCTCGGCCAGACCGGCCGCTCGATCCTGACCCGCCTGCTCGGGGTTATCCTGGCGGCACTGGCCGTGCAGTTCGTGGCAGATGGCATCAAGGCGCTGATGGCCTCGTAGGCCCGCTTATTTTGCGGTCGTATCGATGACTTCAAAGTCGTGGGTAATCGTCGCGGTCTTGGCCATCATGGCGGAGGCCGAGCAGTATTTTTCGATTGAAAGGTCGATTGCCCGCTTGACCTTGTCGCTGGACAGCGCCCGGCCCTTGACGATGAAATGCATATGGATGCGGGCAAACACTTTGGGATCGGTTTCGGAGCGGTCGGAATCGAGCTCGACCACGCAATCCTCGACGGCCTCGCGCCCCTTTTCGAGGATATGGACGACATCATAGGCCGAGCAGCCGCCGGTGCCGATCAGCACCAGCTCCATCGGGCTCGGTCCCGGCGTCTTGCCTTCCGGGCCTGACGCCGTGCCCAGCACGACCTTGTGGCCGCTGCCGGACTCGCCGACGAAGGTGCGCTCCTCGACCCATTTTACCCGTGCCTTCATCGCCAGTCCTCTTACGTCTCTGATCGCGCCAACGTCAGCTCAAACCACCATGCAAAACCCCGAAAGTCCATGCGGACCCTCGGGGCATATCAAGTAAAGGCATTCGCTATTTGGTGCGGCTTTCGATCAGAACGGAATTTCGTCGTCCAGTTCGCGCGACGAACCACCGCCACCGCCGCCCCTGGGAGCGTTGCCGCCACCGCGGTTGAACCCTTCGTTCGGGCTCGACTGGCCGAAATCGGAACCACGGCTGCTGCCGCCACCGCTGTAGCCGCCAACCTGACCGCCCTCACCCTGGCCACGCGCGTCGAGCATCTGCAACTCGCCACGGAATTTCTGCAGCACGACTTCGGTCGTGTATTTGTCGGCACCGGTCTGGTCCTGCCATTTGCGCGTCTGCAGCTGGCCCTCGACATAAACCTTCATGCCCTTCTTCAGATACTGCTCCGCCACCTTGGCGATGCCCTCATTGAAGATGACGACGTTATGCCACTCGGTCTTTTCCTTGCGCTCGCCGGAATTCTTGTCGCGCCAGCTTTCCGACGTCGCGATGCGGATGTTGACGACCGGCTCGCCCGAGTTCAGGCGGCGGATTTCAGGGTCAGCGCCGAGATTGCCGACCAGAATGACCTTGTTGACGCTACCCGCCATGATATTTCTCCGCGCTATCCGAAACAAATTTTTGTCGCAGCACCTTACAGGCTACGCACGTCAGCCGCTTGCCAAGGCTGGCTTTTCCCACAAGGTTTTTGTTCCCTTTTCGTTCCTATATGCACCGCCGCCAATTGTCAAGGAATGGCAGCAATGCCGGAACGCCGCATATGGGTCTCAAAACAGCGCTTGCCAAATCGATAAGTATCGACTTATGCTTTTGTCATGATCGAAGCAGAGATTTTCCGCGCCTTGGCCGACCCGACACGCCGCGCCGTCTTTGAGCGTCTCGCCACAAGCGAGATGAGCGTGTCGGAATTGCGCAGCGGCCTGACGGTGTCGCAACCGGCGGTGTCGCAGCATCTGGCGGTGCTGCGGGGCGCCGGCCTCGTGGTCGAGCGGCGGGCCGGCCGCAACGCCTATTATCGTGCGGATCCGCAGGGGCTTGCCCCGCTGCTCTCATGGATCGAACGCTACCGTACCTTCTGGCCGGAGCGCATCGAAAGGCTGAAGACGGTTTTGAAGGACATGGATCAATGAACAGCCAAAGCGAAGTCTCTCCCGATGCGATTGAGTTCGAATACGATCTTGCCGAGCCGCCGGAAAAGGTTTGGCGGGCGCTGACCGTGCCGGAACTGCTCGCCGCCTGGATGATGCCCAACGACATCAGGCCGCAGACCGGCAGCCGCTTTGCCTTCGCCGGTCAAGACGCGGCGATCGAATGCGAGATTCTCGATGCCGAGCCCGAACGCCTGCTGCGCTATTCCTGGCGCGAGCGGTCGGACGATGCCGCGCACCCACTCGACAGCACCGTCACCTTCACACTCGCCCGAACCGTTTCCGGCGGCACGCATCTGCGCATCCTCCATGACGGCTTTGCTCGCAAGGCGATGCCGGCCGTGGCCATGGCGGGGGCAGGCTGCCGGCTTTCGCTGCACGGGACCGGCACGCCTATAGCCGCGAACACCCCACGCCTTCTGCTGCTGCACGCGGCTTGAACACGGAAAATTGGAGACAGAAAATGAGCGGTGTTGCCAGTCTTGTGCCGATGGTAATCGAGCAATCGAGCCGCGGCGAACGCGCATTCGACATTTTTTCGCGGCTGCTGCGCGAGCGCATCGTCTTCGTCAACGGGGAGATTAACGATGACGTCTCGGCGCTGGTCTGCGCGCAGCTTTTGTCGCTGGAGTCGGACAATCCCGAGAAGGAGATCTCGCTCTACATCAACTCGCCGGGCGGCATGGTGACCAGCGGCTTCGCCATCTACGACACGATGCAGTATATCAGCTGCCCGGTGTCGACCGTGTGCATGGGCTTTGCCGCATCGATGGGATCGTTCCTGCTGATGGCGGGCACGGCCGGGCGGCGCATCGCACTACCCAACGCCACCATCCTGCTGCATCAGCCGCTGGGCGGCTTCCAGGGCCAGGCTTCCGACATCCAGCGGCACGCCGAACGCATCGGCCAGACCAAACGCCACATGACCGAACTCTACGCCCAGCATTGCGGCCGCAGCTATGAAGACGTCGAGCGCACGCTCGACCGCGACCATTTCATGACCGCCCGCGAGGCCCAGGCCTGGGGCATCGTCGACCATGTGTTCGACACCCGCAAAAAGGCTGCGTAGGACCAGAGTGAGGTCAAATCCTGCTGCTTGTCGAAGATTTGACGATCCCGCTCTGGCTCCGGTGGCGGCAGGCCCCTATAACAAGGGATGACCGACACTCATCGATCAAGAACATCGCACCGTGTCACGGCCGCCATGGTGCTTGCCATCGTCGGCCTTGTGTCCAGGTCGGCACTTGCCGACGAGGCCTCGTCGTCGGTTCGGAAAGGCGCCCTGCCCGGCGTAACCGGCGACTATCGCATCGCAAAGCCCGCCCCGGTGCCCGAACCCGACGACGCGTTCCCCAGCAGCGGCAACGGGCAGTTCAAGATCGGCAATACCGATGTCAGGATTTCCGGCAGCATCACCGTCGATGTCGGAGTTGGCGGGACCAAGCCACCCAGATAGGCAAAGATCGGGCCTTCCAACTGGAGCCCGCCAAAAGAACAGCCCCGCCGTGCCTTGGGCAAACGGACGGGGCTTTTCTGGATCTCAAATCCATTTTTGCCGGGAGTGTACTGCCGGCGTTTGATTTCGGATGCTTCGCGGCATTCAGCCGACGATCCGACTAGCAGTCTCTGATTTTCAGGGATACGGCAGGTCACGGTTTGTCGGGTGGCGCAAACGCCTGCCCTTGGCACTTATGCCTGCCGCGGCTCCAGTAACAACTGAAGCCCTGGGGGACTATCCGGTGGCGTCATGCTCCGCTCCTCTTGTCCGTTGCGACATTGTCGTCGTGAAGCGCAAATCGCAAATGCCTGCGGCGTCTCGCAGGCCGCCTTGGGGCGGCGAGGCCATCGATAGACGGCCGGCTTCGCTGACTTCGCAAGACTGCTCCCGTGAGTTGGCCGCGTCAACCATCAATAGCCGGTTACGGAAAAATGTGATCGCCGGGAGCTTACGTTCGGGTCAGCTTCCGCACAGCTTTGTCAGGAGCGTGTTCGGCCTTTGTTCTTTCCGCTTGCCCCCTCGCGCGAAAGGCGGTTAAACGACTTCTGTCGAGAATTGTGGCGTCTCTCGACGTGGCGGCAAAAATAACTACATAGGGAATGGCCGGGGAAACCCGCCGATCCCACAAATTCCAGATCTGAGGCGGCGACCTGACATGGCCGACCATAAATATCTTTCCATTCGCGGGGCGCGCGAACACAATCTGAAGAATGTCGATCTCGACCTGCCGCGTGACAGCCTGATCGTCATGACCGGCCTGTCGGGCTCCGGCAAATCGTCGCTTGCTTTCGACACCATCTATGCAGAAGGCCAGCGCCGCTATGTCGAGAGCCTCTCGGCCTATGCCCGGCAATTCCTCGAAATGATGCAGAAGCCGGACGTCGACCAGATCGACGGCCTGTCGCCGGCCATCTCGATCGAGCAGAAGACCACGTCGAAGAACCCGCGTTCGACGGTCGGTACCGTCACCGAGATCTACGACTATATGCGCCTTCTGTTTGCCCGCGTCGGCGTGCCCTATTCGCCGGCCACCGGCCTGCCGATCGAGAGCCAGACGGTCAGCCAGATGGTCGACCGGGTGCTGGCGGTCGAGGAAGGCACGCGCCTGTTCCTGCTGGCGCCCATCGTGCGCGGCCGCAAGGGCGAGTACCGCAAGGAATTGCTGGAGTTGCAGAAGAAGGGCTTCCAGCGCGTCAAGGTCGACGGCGTCTTCTATGAAATCGCCGATGTGCCGGCGCTGGACAAGAAGTACAAGCACGACATCGACGTCGTCGTCGACCGCATCGTCGTGCGCGGCGACCTTGCCACAAGACTTGCCGATTCCATCGAGACGGCGCTGAAGCTGGCCGAGGGGCTGGCGGTGGCGGAGTTCGCCGACAGGCCGCTCGATGCCAGCCAGACTGGCGAGGATTCGGTCAACAAGTCGAAGAACGAGACGCATGAGCGCATCCTGTTCTCGGAAAAGTTCGCCTGCCCGGTCTCCGGCTTCACCATTCCGGAAATCGAGCCCAGGCTGTTCTCCTTCAACAACCCGTTTGGCGCCTGCCCGACCTGCGACGGTCTCGGCAGCCAGCGCGCCATCGACCCCAACCTCGTGGTGCCCGACGAGAACGTGTCGCTGCGCGACGGCGCCGTCAGCCCATGGGCGAAATCGACCTCGCCCTATTACTCGCAGACGCTCGAGGCATTGGGCAAGGCGTACGACTTCAAGCTCGGCGACAAGTTCAAGGATCTTTCAGCGCCGGCCCAGGAAGCGATCCTGCGCGGCACCGGCGAGCGCGAGATCACCTTCCAGTATGATGACGGCCTGCGCTCCTACAAGACGACCAAGACCTTCGAAGGCGTCATCCCCAATCTCGAACGGCGCTGGAAGGAGACCGAATCCGCCTGGATGCGCGAGGAGATCGAGCGTTTCATGTCGGCAACGCCCTGCCCGGTCTGCAAGGGCTACCGGCTGAAGCCGGAGGCGCTGGCGGTGAAGATCGCCGGCAAGCACATTGGCGAAGTGACGGAACAGTCGATCCGCAACGCCGACAAATGGTTCACCGACCTGCCGGCGCAGCTCAACGACAAGCAGAACGAGATCGCTGTCCGCGTCCTGAAAGAAATCCGCGAGCGTCTGCGCTTCCTCAACGATGTCGGGCTCGACTATCTCACCTTGTCGCGCAATTCCGGCACGCTGTCGGGTGGCGAAAGCCAGCGCATCCGGCTGGCCTCGCAGATCGGCTCAGGCCTGACCGGCGTGCTCTACGTGCTGGACGAGCCGTCGATCGGCCTGCACCAGCGCGACAATACCCGCCTGCTCGACACGCTCAAGCACCTGCGCGACATCGGCAACACCGTGATCGTCGTCGAGCATGACGAGGACGCCATCCTGCATGCCGACTATGTCGTCGATATGGGTCCGGCCGCCGGCATCCATGGCGGCGAGATCATCGCCCAGGGCACGCCGCAGCAGGTGATGGCCAATCCCAATTCGATCACCGGCAAATATCTGTCGGGCGCGCTCGAAGTGGCAACGCCCGGCGTGCGCCGCGAGGCGAAGAAAAACCGGCGGCTGAAGATCGTCGGCGCGCGCGGCAACAATCTGAAGAACGTCACCGCCGAAATCCCGCTCGGCACCTTCACCGCCGTCACCGGCGTATCGGGCGGCGGCAAGTCGACCTTCCTGATCGAGACGCTGTTCAAGGCGGCCTCGCGCCGCATCATGGGCTCGCGCGAACATCCGGCCGAGCATGACCGCATCGAGGGATTGGAGTTCCTCGACAAGGTCATCGACATCGACCAGTCGCCGATCGGCCGCACGCCGCGTTCGAACCCCGCCACCTATACCGGCGCCTTCACGCCGATCCGCGACTGGTTCGCCGGGCTACCGGAAGCGAAGGCGCGCGGCTATCAGCCCGGCCGTTTCTCCTTCAACGTCAAGGGCGGCCGCTGCGAGGCCTGCCAAGGCGACGGCGTCATCAAGATCGAGATGCACTTTTTGCCCGACGTCTACGTCACCTGCGACGTCTGTCACGGCAAGCGCTACAACAGGGAGACGCTCGACGTGCTGTTCAAGGGCAAGTCGATCGCCGACGTGCTCGACATGACCGTCGAGGAAGGCGTCGATTTCTTCGCCGCCGTACCCGGCGTACGCGACAAGCTGGAGACGCTGAAGCAGGTCGGCCTTGGTTACATCCATATCGGCCAGCAGGCGACGACGCTGTCCGGCGGTGAAGCGCAGCGCATCAAGCTCGCCAAGGAACTGTCGCGCAAGGCGACCGGCAAGACGCTCTACATCCTCGACGAACCGACCACCGGTCTCCATTTCCATGACGTCGCCAAGCTATTGGAAGTGCTGCACGAACTGGTCGACCAAGGCAATACGGTGGTGGTCATCGAGCATAATCTCGAAGTGATAAAAACCGCAGACTGGGTGCTCGACCTCGGCCCCGAGGGCGGTGATGGCGGCGGCGAACTGGTCGCCTCGGGCACGCCGGAAGCGATCGTGCGCGAAAAGCGCAGCTACACCGGCCAGTTCCTGAAGGAACTGCTGGAGCGACGCCCCGGAGGCAAACGCGAAGCGGCGGAGTGATGGGTAAGGATGATCTCATCACGGTCCAGAGCAGCTTTGGCATGAGGCTTGCCGGCCCTGAAGATCTCGCCGCGATCGTCGCGCTGACGCAAGCCGCCTACGCTCCCTACAATGCCATACTCGATGCACCGCCGATCCCGGTTACCGAGGACTACGCGCCGCGTATTGCCCAGGGCCAGGTCTGGCTGCTGGAGAGCGGCGATGAACTTGCCGGAGTGATCACGCTGGAGCGGCATGAAGATCACGCGATGATCTTCTCCGTCGCGGTGTCGCCTGCCTTCCAGGGCAAGGGGTTCGGTATTGCATTGCTGAAGCACGCTGACGAGCAGGCGCGGCAGTGGGGCCTGCCGGAGATACGGCTCTACACCAATGCGAAAATGGAACGAAACATCGCGCTCTATCTCGCTTACGGCTATCGCGAAACGGGTCGCCGGCCCAATCCCTACCGGCCAGGGTGGATACTCGTCGACATGGCCAAACCCGTCGACAACAGGTCCACCACGGCCTGATCGCCACTAGAAATCTGGGAGGACGACAATGAGCAAATCGGGAACAATCCGCGCCGGCATGGGCGGCTGGACCTTCGAACCCTGGGACACGTCCTTCTACCCCGAGAAACTGTCGAAGGCCAAGCAACTGCAATACGCTACCCGGCAGGTGCCGAGCATCGAGGTCAACGGCACTTATTATTCGAGCTTCAAGGAGCCGACCTTCGTCAAATGGGCCAACGAAGCACCTGACAATTTCGTCTATTCGCTGAAAGGCAACCGCTTCGTTACCAACCGGCGCGTGCTGGGCGAGGCCGGTGAATCGATGATGCGTTTCCTGGGTTCCGGCGTTGCCGCGCTCGGCGACAAGCTGGGACCGATCCTGTGGCAGTTCGCTCCGACCAAGAAGTTCGATCCGGACGATTTCGAGGCGTTTCTGAAGCTGCTGCCGGAAAAGCAGGATGGTGTCGCGCTGCGCCACGCGCTGGAAGTGCGCAACGACAGTTTCATCGTGCCGGAATTCCCAGCGCTCGCCCGCAAATACAAGGCGGCGATCGTCTATGCCGATCATGCCAAATATCCTGACATCGCCGACATCACTGGCGATTTCATCTACGCCCGGCTGCAGACCGGCTCGGATGACAATCCGGACTGCTACACGCCAAAGGGCCTCGACGAATGGGCGGCGCGGGCCAAGATCTGGGCGCAAGGCAAGCAGCCGGCGGATCTGCGGCGCGCCGACCCTGCCAGCGACGCGCCGGTCCAACCGCGCGACGTGTTCGTCTACTTCATCACCGAGGGCAAGGTGCGGGCGCCGTTCGGGGCGATGGCATTGATGAGGCGCGTAGCCGACTGAAAAGGCATCAGTCGGTTTCCAGCTACACACAATAGGCGCATAGCCTGTGCGTATTAGCGTAGCAAAGCGCCTGTTCCTGGGCATCTTCGCCACGATCGTAACCTTATCGACACTTCCTTGCCGCATGAATGCGCCGACGCCAAGCCGCAGAGCTGGGACCGCCGCCGGCAGGGAAAGAGGGCATGTCGCTCGACTACACTTCACTTCTGCTGGCCGTCGGTTTCTCGGCCGCTTGCCTCAGCCTGACATTGTTCGGCATGTGGCTGACCGCCCGCTCGGAAAAATTCCTGCTGACATGGGCGATCAGCCTGGTGTTCGTGGTCGGCGATATTTTTATCTACGACGCCTATATCGAGATGCCGGGACGCCTGCTCGGCATCGCCACCTCCGCGTTTCTGCTGATCGGCTTTTCGGCCATGCTGGGTGCGGCCTATCAGTTCCGAACCGGCGGCTCGCCACTGCCGCGGACCCTGTGGGGTTGCTATTCCCTGGCGATAGCGTTGCCCCCCATGGCTCTGGGCTACGATGGCCTCGGCTTCGTGGCGGAGAACATGTTTGCCGCCGTGCTCCTGTTCGCCACGGCTTTCGAATACTGGAAGGGCCGTGATGAGGCACCCGCCCTGACGATCGGCATCACCGCGCTCTATTCGGCCACGGCCACCTCCTTCGGGCTCTGCGCCATGGTTCTCGCCTGGGAAGGAAAACTGGTGCTCGGACATGCACCAAGCAACTGGGCCGAGGAGCTCAGCCTCGTCGTGGTTATCGCCAGCATGACAGGTATTGGCGCGCTCTCGCTTGCCCTCAATCAGGGGCGTCTGGCGAGGCACCACCATCGCAACGCCCAGACGGATTCCCTGACCGGCCTGCTCAACCGGCGCGCGCTGTTCGACATGCATGGCCATGTCCCGGTCGGCGCCTTTACCGCGGTGGTCGTCTTCGACCTCGACAACTTCAAAACCATCAACGACGAATTCGGCCATGCGGCGGGCGATGAAGTGCTGAGGGTGTTCGCCAACGAGTTGGTAGCCAACCTTCGACCGGCCGACGTCGCCGCGCGCATGGGCGGCGAGGAATTCGCGCTGGTACTGAAGCGCACGCTGCCGGAGGCGGTCGAGGAAGCAGCCGAGCGTATCCGGGCGGCTTTCGCGGCGCGACTGATAGAAACCGAAACCGGTTCCCTCACCTGTACGGTCAGCGCCGGATTTGCGTTTGGCAGCAAAGAGGGGATCAGCCTGGACAAGGTACTCAGCGCCGCCGACAAGGCGCTCTATGACGCCAAGCGGGGAGGTCGCAACCGCGTCACCGCCTCGCCATTCCGACGCGCGAGCTAAACGCGCGTATCATGCCAAGCCCGCCGGGCGACATGCATTAGGCCGCCATGACGATTTCATTGAAGGTATCGAGATCGACATAGAAGACCTTGGTGATCTCCTCGATCAGGTCGTCGTAGTCACAGCCCTGTGACCTCAGAATGTTGATGGCGGCGATGATGTCGACGCGTTCGGTAAGCCGCCGCTTCTGGTAGTCCTCGACGTAACGTTCCATGGCTGTCCCTTAGCCTGTGTGCCCAAACGCGTTTGAACGACAATCAGATCGGGAAGGTAGGAAGCCTTGCTTGCGTGGAACTTGCAGGGCCTTTGCCGCGCCGCGATCTGCGATAACCAGACTGATACGGAAACGGCCGACTCACAAAGCCACGGAAACACTAGCATGCGATATTGCATGTGCCAGAGACGCAGATGATGGATGTAAGAAATATTGGTCTTGCCAATAACTTCAAATCTTCAATGAAGTCCGGCGCCGATTCTAGACTGTGAGGAATTTGCGGACATCAGCCCGGTCTAAATCTTCCGCTGGGCCGGTGTGGACGATCTGGCCGCGATCCATGATGTTGACCTCGTCGGCGAGTTCGCGGCAGAAATCGAGATACTGTTCGACCAGCAGCACCGCAATGCCGGCCTGGTCGCGCAGATAGCGTATGGCGCGGCCGATATCCTTGATGACAGAGGGCTGGATGCCTTCGGTCGGCTCGTCGAGCACCAGCAGCTTCGGCCGCATCACGAGTGCCCTGCCGATGGCGAGCTGCTGTTGCTGGCCGCCGGAAAGATCGCCGCCACGGCGGCCAAGCATCTGCTTCAGCACCGGAAACAGCTCGAAGACGTGCGCAGGCACGTTGCGGTCGGCGCGCTTCAAGGGCGCGAAGCCGGACTCGAGATTTTCCCGCACGCTGAGCAGCGGAAAGATCTCCCTGCCCTGCGGCACGAATGCGATGCCCGACCGGGCGCGGTCATACGCCGCGCTCCGGTCGAGCGCCTTCCCCTCGAAGGCAACGCTTCCGCTCGTCAGCCGGTTATGGCCGACGATCGATCTCATCAAACTGGTCTTGCCGACGCCGTTGCGGCCGAGCACGCAGGTGATTTTGCCCGCACCCGCCTTCAGCGACACCCCGCGCAACGCCTGGGCGGCGCCGTAGTGCAGCGTGGCATTGGAAACCTCGAGCATGTCAGCGCCTTCTCCAGAACCGAAGAAACGACATGTCGAAGTGATGGAATTGCACCCGCCAGACCATGCTCATCTCCCCAGATAGACTTCGACGACGCGCTCGTCGGCCGACACGAAATCGAGCGTGCCTTCCGACAGCACCGAGCCTTCATGCAGGCAGGTAACCTTGACGCCGAGTTCGCGGACGAAATGCATGTCGTGTTCGACGACAATGACCGAGTGGTCACGGGCGATATCCCTGAGCAGCCGCGCGGTTTCCTCGGTCTCGGCATCGGTCATGCCGGCCACCGGCTCGTCGACCAGAAGCAGCTTCGGGTCCTGCGCCAGCAGCATGCCGATCTCGAGCCATTGTTTCTGGCCGTGGCTGAGATTGGCGGCGAGTTCGCGGCGCTTGTCGCCCAACCGGATGATGCCAAGGATGTCATCGATCTGCCGCGCCTCGGCGGGCGATTGGCGATGGAACAGCGCCGGGAAGATCGAACGCGGTCCCTTCAGCGCCAGCATCAGGTTTTCTTCGATCGTGTGGCTTTCGAAAACGGTCGGCTTCTGGAATTTGCGGCCGATGCCCATCATGGCGATCTCGGCTTCGTCATGCCTGGTCAGGTCCACCTGGCCGTCGAAGAACACTTCGCCTTCATCCGGCCTCGTCTTGCCGGTGACGATGTCCATCATCGTCGTCTTGCCGGCGCCGTTGGGGCCGATGATGGCGCGCATCTCGCCCTTGTCGAGCACCAGGGACAGATTGTTGATGGCGCGAAAGCCGTCGAAGGACACCGAGACGCCGTCGAGATAGAGGATAGTGTTGGATTTGCTCATGGTCGCTTACTCCGCCGCCTGCGGTTCGGGGTCGGACCAGGACCATTCGCCTGGGTTTCTCGCCGGCGAGCGAGCGGGCTTCGAGGTCGCGGACGCGATGCCAACCTCGGCGCCGGCTTCTTCAGCCAGGGACGCCACGCGCAGCGCCCTGGCATTGCCGCGCCAGCTGTCCCACATGCCGATGATGCCCTTGGGCAGGAGCAAGGTGACGGCGACGAACAGGCCGCCGAGCGCGAACAGCCAGAATTCCGGCAGCACGCCGGTGAACCAGGATTTGCCGGCATTGACCAGCAACGCGCCGATGATCGGCCCGACAATGGTGCCGCGGCCGCCGACCGCCGCCCAGATCACCACCTCGATCGAATTGGCCGGCTCGAATTCGCCTGGATTGATGATGCCGACCTGCGGCACGTAGAGCGCGCCGGCAATGCCTGCCATGACGGCCGAAACGGTAAAAGCGAACAGCTTTACGTTCTCCGCCCGCCAGCCGAGGAAGCGCGTGCGGCTCTCGGCGTCGCGCACGGCCATCAGCAGCTTGCCGTATTTGGAGCCGACGATCGCCCAGGTGATGAAAACGGCGAGTGCCAGCATCACCGCGCTGGCCGCGAACAGTGCCGAGCGGGTCGTATCGGCCTGGACGTTGAAGTCCAGAATATCCTTGAAATCGGTCAGGCCGTTATTGCCTCCGAAACCCATGTCGTTGCGGAAGAAGGCAAGCAGCAGCGCATAGGTCATCGCCTGGGTGATGATGGAGAGGTAGACACCGGTGACGCGGCTGCGGAAGGCGAACCAGCCGAAGATGAAGGCAAGCAGGCCGGGCACCGCCAGCACCATGATGGCGGCGAACCAGAAATGGTCGAAACCGGTCCAGAACCAGGGCAATTCCTTGTAGTTCAGGAACACCATGAAATCGGGCAGGATCGGGTTGCCGTAGACGCCGCGCGAGCCGATCTGGCGCATCAGATACATCCCTATCGCATAGCCGCCGAGCGCGAAGAAGGCGCCGTGGCCGAGCGAGAGGATACCGCAATAGCCCCAGACCAGATCGAGCGAGAGCGCCAGCAGTGCATAGCAGAGATATTTGCCGGTCAGCGCCACGATGTAGGACGGAATGTAGAAGGCGCTTGTCGGCGAGACGGCCAGGTTAAGCACCGGCACGATTATAGCCACCGCCAGCAGGATGAAGATGGTGATGGCGATGCGGCGATCCGCGCCGGCGGCAAAGAAGCGTCCCGATATCATGCTTCCACCGCCCTGCCCTTGAGCGCGAACAGGCCTCGCGGGCGCTTCTGGATGAACAGGATGATCAGCACCAGCACGACGATCTTGCCGAGCACCGCGCCGGCATAGGGCTCGAGAACCTTGTTGACGATGCCGAGCGAAAAGGCGCCGACCAATGTACCCCAGAGATTGCCGACACCGCCGAAGACGACCACCATGAAGCTGTCGATGATGTAGCCGCGACCAAGGTTGGGCGAGACATTGTCGATCTGGCTGAGCGCGACGCCGGCGATACCGGCAATGCCGGATCCCAGCGCGAAGGTCAGCGCGTCGACCCAGGGCGTCCTGATGCCCATCGAGGCGGCCATGCGCCGGTTGGCGGTGACGGCGCGCATCTGCAGCCCCCAAGGCGTGCGCTTCATCACATAGAGCAACATGCCGAATACCGTGAGCGCGAACACCAGAATCCACAGACGGTTCCAGGTGATGGCCAGTTGCCCGACGTCGAAGGAGCCGGACATCCAGGACGGATTGCCGACCTCCTGGTTGGTCGGTCCGAAGATCGAGCGCACCGCCTGCTGCAGGATGAGCGAGACGCCCCAGGTTGCCAGCAGCGTCTCCAGCGGCCGGCCGTAGAGGAACCGGATCACGCCGCGCTCGATGACGAGACCGACGAATGCCGCGACCAGGAAGGCGAGCGGCAGCGCGATCACCAGCGACCAGTCGAACAGGCCGGGAAAGGACGTCCGGATCACTTGCTGGACGACGAAGGTCGTATAGGCGCCAAGCATCACCATCTCGCCATGCGCCATGTTGATGACGCCCATGACGCCGAAGGTGATGGCAAGCCCGATCGCTGCCAGCAGCAGCACCGAACCCAGCGAAATCCCGTACCAGATGTTCTGTCCGGCATCCCACAAGGCCAGCGTCGAATTGATGTTGGCGATCGCTGCGGTCGCCGCGTCCTTGACCGCGCCGGAGGCACTGCCCTCGACCGAAGTGAGCAGCGAAACCGCGTCGCGGTCGCCACGCGCGCCGATCAGGGCGACCGCGGCGAGTTTGTCGGCCTCGGGCCTGTCGGAAACAAGCACCGAGGCCGCGCGGGCCTGTTCGAGCAGAGCCTTGACGCTGGCCACGGTCTCGCTGGCGATTGCCGTGTCGAGTGGCTCGATGTTGGCTGCGTCGGGCGTCTTGAACATGGTGCGGGCGGCTGCCAGCCGCACGGCCGGATCCTTGGCGCCAAGCGTCAGCGTGCCGAGCGCATCGCGGATGACGCGGCGCAGCGTGTTGTTGACCTTGATCTTGGCGACGTCGCCCTTGGCCGCCTCGCCGGATGCTTCGCTGCTGAGCGGATCGAAAAGCTGGAGGCTTTCGCCGGTTTCCTTGCCGACGAAGACCAGGGAATCCGCCTTGCGGATATAGAGATTGCCATCGGCGAGTGCCGAAAGCGGGTGTTCGACCAAGGGATCGCCGGTGGCGGCGAGGTCATGCACGACGGCTCCGGTCTCGGAAAAGCCCTTGGCGGTCGCGAACTTGGCGATGATGGCGCGCAGATCGGCTTCGCCTGCGCCCGACGACGACAGTGTCGCCAGCAGGAACAACAGCGTCAGGCCAATCGTGCGGATCAAGGTCATCGGCTTGAGTTAACCCTTGAAGATTTGAAATGGGCGCGTCCGGACAGTGGAGGAAACCGTCCGGACGCGTGCGGTCTTGGGCTTGGCATGAAGGCCCAGCCCGGGGAGGATCAGTTTGTGCCCTTGCCGCCGCACTTGCCGGTGGCAACGTTGAAGTTGCCGCACGACAGCGGCTTGCGCCAATCGGAGATCAAATCCTTGGAGTCCGGCAGGTAGTCGGACCATTCGTCGCCCATCACAAGGCCGGGCGTGCGCGAAACCGTTTCGAACTGGCCGTCGGCCTGGATTTCGCCGATCAGCACCGGCTTGGTGATGTGATGGTTCGGCATCATCGTCGAGTAGCCGCCGGTCAGGTTTGGCACAGAAACGCCGATCATGGCGTCGATGACCTTGTCCGGATCGGTGGTGCCGGCCTTCTCAACCGCCTTCACCCACATGTTGAAGCCGATATAATGAGCTTCCATCGGGTCGTTTGTGGTGCGCTTGTCGCTCTTGATGAACTTGTGCCAGTCGGCGATGAACTTCTTGTTCTCGGGCGTATCGACGCTCTCGAAATAGTTCCAGGCGGCGAGATGGCCGACCAGCGGCGCGGTGTCGAGACCGGCCAGCTCTTCCTCGCCGACCGAGAAGGCCATGACCGGGATGTCCTCGGCCTTGATGCCTTGGTTGCCGAGTTCCTTGTAGAACGGCACGTTGGCATCGCCATTGACGGTCGAGACGACGGCGGTCTTCTTGCCGGCCGAGCCGAATTTCTTGATCGCCGAGACTTCGGTCTGCCAGTCGGAGAAGCCGAATGGCGTATAGTTGACCATGATGTCTTCGGCCGCGACGCCCTTGGCCTTCAGATAGGCTTCGAGGATCTTGTTGGTGGTGCGCGGATAGACGTAGTCTGTGCCTTCGAGCACCCAGCGCTTCACCGAACCGCCGTCCTCGCTCATCAGGTAATCGACGGCCGGAATGGCCTGCTGGTTCGGCGCGGCACCCGTGTAGAAGACATTGCGCTCGCTTTCCTCGCCCTCATACTGGACCGGATAGAACAGGATATTGTCGAGTTCGGAAAACACCGGCAGCACCGACTTGCGCGACACCGAGGTCCAGCAGCCGAACACCGCGGCGACCTTGTCCTTCGAGATCAGCTCACGCGCCTTTTCGGCGAACAGCGGCCAGTTGGAAGCCGGATCGACGACGACCGCTTCGAGCTTCTTGCCGAGCAGGCCGCCCTTGGCGTTCTGCTCGTCGATGAGCATCAGCATGGCGTCCTTCAGCGTCGTCTCTGAAATCGCCATCGTGCCCGACAGCGAATGAAGAATGCCGACCTTGATCGTATCATCGGCGGCCCTGGCCGGAGCAGACATCACCAGGCCGGCGGCAACTACGCTCGCCGAGAACATTTTTGCTATTGTCGAGAAATTACCCCTCATGCGGAAGACTCCCAAGCTGGTTTGATTGCACCGCGACTATGCAATGCAACCCCCGTGCCAACCGCTGAAGGCATGCGGAAAAGCGCAAAATAGATACATGTTATCAGTGCGTTGCTATATTAGATTGAACGAAACAAAGAGAGCCGGTTAAAAATTGATTGAGGGAAATTTGCGCAATGCACAAGGCATATGCCTAAGTTTTGCCCATTTTCTTTAGATGCCTATATTTTGATCTCGAAGGCAGATCGCCGACGGCAAATGTTGCGGCGCGGCGCAAAAATAGGGCAAGCTTGGTCGTTCAAGCGGACGGCATCATGACATCAGCCATTTCACGCATATTCATCGGCATAGTGGCTCTGGCGGCGGCAACCGGAGCGGCCCGAGCCGACTTCAGCGACGGCAGGATGCCCGACGGCATCTATCACTGCGAGGCCTACCTGCTCGGCATGTTCCTCAACCTCGGCGACATCACCATCAAGGGAAACGTCTACAACGGCCCGGTCACGTTCGGGACCGCGCAGCAGGGCTACAACTACCAGATGGATGCAAACGGCGTGATCTCCTGGTTGGGACCAGTTGGCGGTTACACCACCGGCGGCAACTCGCTCTCGCTCACCCAGGCAACGCTGGACGGCCAGAGTCCGCCCTCCTTCGACATCATCATGAAGCAGCCCGACGGCGCCTTCACCGCCACGACCTGCACCAGGGGAAGCAATCAATAGATCTTCCCTGGCAATGACACCGCCTCGGTCTGCAACCCCGCCCGTCTTCTCATCTCATCTGGATGTTGCCGAAGGACCGCCAGCCGGTCGGCGCCTGAGGCCATGAAAAAAAGGCGCGGAACTGGTCAAGTTCCGCGCCAGCAGGCAGTCGGGAGGTCAGATGGTTTTCGCCGACATCTGCGCGGCGATATAGTCGGCCTGGCGGATCGCCAGCGACACGATGGTCAGGGTCGGGTTTTCGGCCGCACCCGTCGTGAACTGGCTGCCGTCCGACACGAACAGGTTCTTGATGTCGTGTGCCTGGCCATGCTTGTTGACGACGCCGTCGGCGGCCTTCTCGCTCATCCGATTGGTGCCGAGATTGTGCGTCGAGGGATAGGGTGGCGTCGGGAAAGTGCGTGTGGCGCCGACCGCATCGTAAAGCGCGGTGGCCTGCTTGTAGGCATGATTGCGCATCGCCGTGTCGTTGGCATGGTCGTCGAAATGCACATCGGCGATCGGCATGCCGTGCTCGTCCTTCTCGTCGCCATGCAGCGTGATGCGGTTCTCCTGGCGCGGCATGTCCTCACCGACGATCCACAGGCCGGCCATGTGGTCGTAGTGGTCGAGCGCGGTGGCGAAGGAACGCCCCCAGCCGCCAGGGTTCAGGAAGGCAGCCATGAAGGGCAGGCCGAGCGACAGCGTCTCGAACTCGTAACCGCCGACGAAACCGCGTGACGGATCATGGCGCGCCTCATCACGGATGATGCCGGCCATGGTTGTGCCGCGATACATGTGCACTGGCTTGTCGAAGATGGCATAGACCGATCCCGTGGTATGCCGCATGTAGTTCTTGCCCACCTGCCCTGACGAGTTGGCAAGGCCGTGCGGGAACTTGGCTGATTCGGAATTGAGCAGCAGGCGCGGGCTCTCGATCGAATTGCCGGCGACCGCCACGATGCGGGCCTTCTGCTCCTGCAGCTTGCCGTCCTTGTCGGCATAGACGACGCCGGTGACCTTTCCAGAGGCGTCATGGTTGATCTTGATCGCCATGGCGTTCGGCCGGACCTCGAGGTGGCCGGTCGCCTCGCCCTTCGGGATTTCGGTATAGAGCGTCGACCATTTGGCGCCCCATTTGCAGCCCTGGAAGCAGAAGCCGGTCTGCTGGCAGGAATTGCGGTCGTCGCGCTCCACCGAGTTGATCGCCATGTTGCCGGTATGGCATTCCTTGTAGCCGAGCTTGTCGGCGCCGGCCTTCAGCACCTTGAAATTGTTGTTGCCCGGCAGGCGCGGCCAGCCATTGGTGCCGGTGACGCCCATCTTGGCTTCCGCCTTGGCGTAGTAGGGCTCCATCTCGGCCAGCGTCACCGGCCAATCCAAAAGGTTGGCGCCTTCCAGCTTGCCGTAGGTCGACAGCGTCTTGAACTCATGCTCCTGGAAGCGCAGCGATGCGCCCGCCCAGTGCGTGGTCGAGCCGCCGACCGACTTGACGATCCAGGCCGGAAGGTTGGGAAAATCCTTGGCCACGCGCCAATCGCCGGATGTGGTGCGCTTGTCCGTCCAGGCGAGCTGAGCGAACGAATCCCACTCGTCGTTGATGAAGTCCTCATATTCGTGGCGGGCACCGGCCTCGAGAATGACGACGTCGATGCCCTTCTGCGCCAGCTCGTTGCCGAGCGTGCCGCCGCCGGCGCCGGAGCCGATGATGACGACCACGCCCTCGTTTTTCAGATCAAATGCTGCTGCCATGGTTTCCTCCCATGAAATCAATTGAATGCGGTTTGGGCGAAGCGGGTCAGAGCCACTCGATGTCGCTGAATCCCCGCGCGATGTAGCCGCCCTTGGAATAGGATTCGCCCTCGTAGCCGAAGATCGGCCAGACCTCCTTCTGGTTGTAGAGGCTGACGACAAGACCGCCGCGAACCGCCTGGAAGAAGGCCGTACCCTCAATGTCCCTGAGCAGCGCGACCCGCTGCTCTTCCCAGCCGAGCCCGCGATAACCGCCCTCGCCGGCTCTCTTGTCGAGATCGGCGATCCCGTTTTCGATAAGCTCCTTGTGAGCCTTGTCCTTGGCGGCCATCTCATCATGGCCCTTGACCGCGACGGCGTAATATTTGTCAGGGACTTGGTCATGCGGGTAGATATCGCGCGCCAGCTGGATCAGCGTCGCCATTGTCTCGGGCTTCAGAGCCGAGGTTTCCAGCCCCCAGGCATGTTGCGGACTGATGACGGCGCTGCCGGAAATGACGAGCAGCGCGCCGACGCCGCCGCGTTTGAGAAGTTCGCGCCGTGAAAGCCCGGGCTTCCCCTCGTGGATCGTGACCATGTTTTCCTCCCTGCTTGCTGTTCGCACTCGAAAGAGTGCCGTTGCTGGCGCCGCGCCGGTCCGCGCGGCCGGTTGTCCCTATTGGAAGCGCCCTCCGCGCTGCAGGACCTCGACCTTGTAGCCGTCGGGGTCCTCGATGAAGAAGAAGCGGGCGATGAGCGACCCGTCGCGGCTGAATTCGACGATCTTCTTCGGATTGAGGCCGAGAGCGCCGAGCCGATCATGTTCGCTGTCGAGATCGGCGACCGAGACCGCGAGGTGACCGTAGCCATCGCCCAGCGCATAGGGCTCCGCGCGCCCCTTGTTGACGGTCAACTCAACCTCGAAAGGCGCATCGGCATTGCTGAGGTAGACAAGCGTGAAGGTCTCGAAGTCCAGTCGTTGGGCGACCTCAAGGCCGAATGCCTTGGTGTAGAAATCGATGGAGCGGGCTTCGTCGAGAACCCGGATCATGGTGTGGATTGCCTTCGCCAAATCAGACTCCGCAGCTTCGTGCTTTCGAAGATGATTATGCGCGCCGGCGAAGAAAGGTGGTGGCAGCCGACTACCACGCATGGGATTGGAAAAACGGATATGCCACCCCAAGGACGAAAGTCTGCCAAGGACGAAAGTCTGATTGCCGTTGACGACCTTCCGGTCGATGATGAAACCGCAGGCAGTGTTCAAAAGGCACCGACCGCCCCGTCGGCGCCCAAGACCAACAAAAACGGGAGGTAACGATGTGCAGAGTCTTTGCCGCACAGGATCCGGAAGGCTATCGTCAGATCAACCGGTCGATCCGCATTGACGGACATTCGACGAGCATCCAGCTCGAGGTCACGTTCTGGGCCTTGCTCGACGAAATCGCCGAAAGCCAGAACCTGACGACGCCGAAATTCATCTCGAAGCTCTACGACGAAGCCATCGAGATCAACGGCGAGATCCCTAATTTCGCGTCGATGCTGCGCACCACTTGCGCACTCTATCTACGCGGCCACCGACCATCCATGGAGGAGGTGTTGAAGCGAGAGGCCGCCTAGCGCCCTTCCGTGGCGACTTCGAGCGCGAGCCGGCTCATGTCGGTGAAAAGCGCCTGGCGTTCGGAATAGTCGGTCTGTTCGCCGGTAAGCAGATTGTCGACGACGGTCAGCAGCGACAACGCCCTCGCGCCGAAATGGGCCGATATGCGATAGAGAGCGCTGGTTTCCATGTCTACCGCCAGCGCCCCGAGCGCCCTTGCGTCGGCATAACGGGCACGCGCTTCAGGATGGTAGAATATATCGGTGCAGGCTGTCAGGCCGGCGTGGTGGTCGATGCCAAGTGCGGCCGCCTTGGTCAATGCGCTAGCCAGCAGCGCCGGATCCGGGCCAACATCGGCTACGTAAAGGCCAAAAACTCGACCGCTCTCGGTATTTTCAGGCCGTGCCGATTGCGAGATCACAAGGCTGCGCAGCTTTGCCTCGGCGCTCAGGCTGCCGCAGGTACCGGTGCGGATCAGTGTTCGGACGCCATAAAAGTCAAGCAGTTCATGGGCGTAGATCAGGAAGGATGAAACGCCGATGCCCGTCGCCTGAATGCTGACAGGCTTGCCGCGAAACAAGCCGGTAAAGCCGAGAGCGCCGCGTCGGCGATTGACGCAGCGCGGCGCGTCCAGGAATGTCTGCGCCATCCACTCCGCGCGCTGCGGGTCGCCTGGCAACAAAACCGTGTCGGCGTAATCGCCCTTGCCTGCCTCGATGTGTGGCGTCAACAGCCGCTCCCCCAAGCCCGCCTGCTGTATTTTCAACAATCATGGCGTTGTTACGGCGTTGTGCAAGAGCGCGGCATTGGAAGCACCTAGGATTCAAGGACATCCTTGACGATCGTGGCCAGTTGCTTGAGCGAGAACGGCTTTGGCAGGAAGCCGAAATGCGCCTCCGCCGGCAGGTTCCTGGCGAAAGCGTCCTCGGCATAGCCGGAGACGAAAACGAACTTGATGTCCGGCTGGCGTTTGCGCAACTCTCCGAGCAGGGTCGGCCCGTCCATTTCCGGCATCACCACGTCGGAAACGACGATGTCGACCTTGCCGCCCAGCGCTTCGAACACTTCCAGCGCCTCGACGCCCGACGATGCCTCGTGAACGGTATAGCCGCGCGAAGTCAGTGCCCGCATGCCGCCCATGCGCACGGCATCCTCATCCTCGACCAGCAGGACCGTCGCCGACCCAGACAGATCCTTGGTGCTATCGGCCGGTTTGACTGCCGCTGCCGCCGGCGCTTCACCGGCTTCGGCTGCCGTTTTCGCTTCCACGATGTGACGCGGCAGGAAGATGCGGAAGGTGGACCCCTTGCCGACTTCGGAATCGCAGAAAATGAAACCGCCGGTCTGCTTGATGATGCCGTAGACCATGGACAGGCCAAGGCCCGTGCCCTTGCCGACCTCCTTGGTGGTGAAGAACGGCTCGAAGATCTTCTTCAGCACGTCGGGCGCGATGCCTGAGCCAGTATCCTCGACTTCGACCACCACATAGTCGGCGGCCGCGAGTTCGCGGTAGGGAAAGCTCTTGCATTCCTCGGCGGTCACGTTGCGGGTGCGCACGGTGAGATCGCCGCCCGCCGGCATCGCGTCGCGCGCGTTGACCGCCAGGTTGACCACCACTTGCTCGAACTGCCCGATATCGACCTTGACCGGCCACAGGTCGCGGCCGTGATCGACCTTGAGCTTGATGTCGTTGCCGACCAGCCGGGCAAGCAGCATCCTGAGATCGGCGAGCACGTCGGTGAGGTTCAGCACTTCCGGCCGCAGCGTCTGCTTGCGCGAGAAGGCCAGCAACTGCCTGACCAGGGAGGCCGCGCGATTGGCGTTCTGCTTGATGTTCATGATGTCGGGGAAGGACGGATCCGACGGCCGGTGATTGGTCAAAAGCAGGTCGGACGCCATGATGATGGCGGTCAGCACATTGTTGAAGTCGTGCGCGATGCCACCGGCGAGCTGGCCGACGGCCTGCATCTTCTGGCTTTGCGCCATCTGCCCTTCGAGCGCCTTCTGCTCGGTCGTCTCGACGGCGTAGACGATGGCCGCTTCCTCGGCCCCTTCGCCGCCGGTGCCATCGGCCACGGCGTTGACGTAGAAACGGATATGCCGCTCATCATTGCCGGGCAGCACGGTCTCGATCGGATCAATGTCGGCCTGCCGCTGCCGGGCTTTCTCGAAAGCCGCGGCAAAGGCCGGCCGGTCGCGGTCATGGATCACCGTGTCGAGCCGCACGCGGCGATCCACGGCATCGCGGTCGACGACCGAGGAAAACAGCGACAGGAACGGTGCGTTGGTGCGCAGGATGCGCCCGCTGGCATCGACACCGGCAATCGCCATCGGTGTCGAGTTGAAGAAGCGGGTGAAGCGCACTTCCGAGGCGCGCAGGTCGGCCGAGGCATCCTCGCCCTGTGTGCGGTTGAGCACGATGGTGCGGGTTGGCCCGCCGACGCCCTCACGGCTGGCCGAAACGCGATGCATGAAGCGCACCGGCAGCGCCTCGCCGGTCATCGTCGTCAAGTCGAGATCGATGACCGCATTGCGCGTCGTCCCGGGGTCCGCCTTGACGGAGCGCACCAGCGCCATGCCGTCGCCGGCAACAATATCGGGCAAGGCGACGGCGCCGGGGGTGAAGCTGGCGAGATCGATGCCCAGCCATCCGGCGAGCGTGGCGTTGATGTAGGTGACGCGGCCGTCCTGGTCGGCCGAAAAGAAGCCGGCCGGCGCGTGGTCGAGGTGGTCGATTGCCTTCTGCAGATCGAGGAAGAAACGCTCCTGCTCGGCCCGCTCTTGCGAAATGTCGGCGAGCTGCCAGGCCAGCATCGGCAGCCGCTGGCCCGGGACGCTGAACGCGCGGGCGCGTGCCCGGTACCAGCGCGCGCCCGGTTCGGCGCCGGGCCGGATCGATTGCGCGAGCCGGAACTCGCCGTCGCCCGGCTGCCCGTCACGCAAGCCGGACGCCAGCCGGTAAATGGTCACCGAGGCTTCGGGGACATCGGAGAGCAATCCTTCGACCGTCTTCAGGTCAGCGGCCGATGAGGCGCCGGTCATATCGGCATAGGCGCGGTTGGCGTAGACGACGCGACCCTTGGTGTCCGTGACCAGCAGGCCCTGCGACATCGAATCGACGAAGGCCTTGGACAGTTCGTCGCCCGTGGAGCGCGGTGTGATCTGCACGAAGCCGATCGCGGTCGCGAACAGAAAGCCGACACCGATCATCGCCAGTACGCCGAGCATGCCGAGCAGGAACGGATCGCCGAGGCGCTCGCGGAAAAGGCCGAAGACGATTGCGGCGCCCGTCAGGACGACGATGAAGATGATAAGCCGGGTGACCGCGCCCGGTCGCGTATTCTGGTCGACGATCGGTGCCGGATAGAAATCGCCGCGCGCTTCCTTGGCCATATGCCCCCTGCTCATGAAATCCGATGTTCCGACACCCGCCCCCAATGCATGTCGCCCAAAAATGACTTCGGTTTTGGGAAAACGACATGCATGAAAAACACGGACCTGAAACGCGTCGCATGAATCCGTTTCAGCGCGACGCGCTTTAGCCGGTTGAATCACATTCTCCTGGTCTGGAAAAGGCCCGGGCCGCAAATGTCGGATAAAAATGCTGTCGGCTGGCCTTCCCTGTGTTTCAAGCTGTTCACGATGAGTGAAGGCAACTTGCGGTAGCCAGTCGCAACGGTCTAGTGTCGCGTCCACTTTCCAAACCGATCGGGGGAAACCAATGCAGTGGCTGGATAGCGTGGCGGGTCCCGGTTATGCGGCGGCACTCCTGTGGACCTTCGCGGCGCTGATCCTGCTGGTCATCGTTCTCATCATCGTCAGGCTGGTGCGCAACCTGACCTTCGGCACGTTTGTCGCCGGCGGCCGCAACCGCAAGACGCGGCTCGCCGTCATGGACGCAACCGCCGTCGACAGCCATCGCCGACTGGTGCTGGTGCGACGCGACGACATCGAACATCTGCTTCTGATCGGCGGCCCGACCGACGTCGTTGTCGAACGCGACATCCGCCTCGCCGCGCCGCGCCGTCCGGCGTTGACCGGAGATGGCGGCCTGCAGCCTGTCCCGGCGGCCGCCACCCCGGCTGCGAAGCCTCGGTCGCCGCAGCCCGCTCCCGTGCCTCCGAGACAAGCACCCGCTCCGCAGCCGGTGGCCATGGCACAGCCTGCCCGCCAGCGTCCGGCGGCGCCACCACCGGCTCCGGCGCCCGCACCGAAACCAGCGGCGCAAACCTATCAATCGACCAATGTCACGCCGCTGCCTGCCTATGGCTCCGCCAACGTCAATGCCGCCAGGCACACGCCGCCACCGCCGACGCAGGACAGCATCGACGACACGCTGATGAAAGAACTCGAGGTTTCGCTCGACCAGCCCCGCTCCGGCGGCCCGGTGGGCAAACCGGCAGCCAAGGCGCCGCCCTCGCTCGACGATGAAATGACCAGGCTGTTGGGCGAACTTTCAAGCCAAAAGAGATGAACTGCGCCTAGGTCAAGAGATGAACTGTCGCCTGCCAGTGACTAGGCTGGCCGGCGTTCAAGCGTGTTCAAATCTATTGAAGGTGGCACGCATCGAACAAAAATGGCCGGATAACCGGCCATTTGGAAATCAATGCAAAGGCGGTCTATCAGTCGTCGCGATAGACTTTTTCACGGCGCTCATGCCGTTCTTGCGCTTCGATCGACAAGGTGGCGATCGGGCGCGCGTCGAGCCGCTTCAAGGCGATCGGCTCACCGGTTTCTTCGCAATAGCCGTAAGTGCCTTCATCGATGCGCTGCAGCGCCGAATCGATCTTTGAGATGAGTTTCCGCTGACGGTCGCGGGCCCTGAGCTCGATGGCGCGGTCGGTTTCCGAAGAGGCGCGGTCGGCGAGGTCGGGATGGTTGGCGTTTTCCTGCTGCAGGATTTCGAGGGTTTCGCGCGCCTCGCGCAAGATGTCATTTTTCCAGGTGACGAGCTTCTGGCGGAAGTAGGATTTCTGCCGTTCGTTCATGAACGGCTCGTCTTCGGAGGGTACGTAATCGGCGGTAACGATGTCGTTCATTCGACTCACCCAACAGCCCCAAATTTGGCGCCTATATATTCGCCACCAGACGCCTGCACAAGCGCAATCAGCCACCGACTCACGCAATTGTTAAAGTGCGTCTCCAGCCTTCTCCGGAGCGGCATAAATCTGTTTTGATGGCGAAAGTACGACGATCCTCGCCCATCGCCCTGCAAGTGATTCGCCGCGCTGAAGCACGCGCACCATTGTGCGTGCGGCTTTTCTCGTGGCTAATCGCGGCAGGACTTCAGCTCTCGGGCACCGTTGGAGGTTGGGTGAGCAGGCTTTATCTGTTGCGACACGCCAAGGCCGGTTGGGCCTTGCCAGGCATGCGTGATTTCGATCGTCCATTGGACGCATCCGGCCGCGCCGATGCCGAAAAAATGGGGACCGCGATGCGTTCCCGCTTCTATGTGCCGGACCTGACGCTGTGTTCCAACGCCAAACGCGCCAGGGAAACCCTCGAGGGTCTGGCCGGCCAGACCGACACAGGCAAGGTGCTGTTTTTCGATGCGCTCTACAGCGAGGACGCGGCCTGCTATCTCCGCCTCGTCCGGGATCATGGCGGGCCCGGTTCATTGCTGGTCATAGGGCACAACCCGATGACGGAGGATCTCGCCATGGCGGTTTCGGGCGATGGCGGCGAGGCGGAGCGGGCAATGCTCAATCACGGCTTTCCAACCTCGGGCCTTGCGGTCGTCCGTTTCCCCGGCGATCTGGCGAAAGCGACCCAGGGAGCGGGCTATCTCGAAGCGTTCCTGACACCGGCCGATCCCTGATGCCGATTTCCAGCGCCATTTCAAAGCCGGGTTCCAGCGCCTATATCGGGCGGACGCAAGCCCGAGAGATCATATTTTGGCATCATCGCTGACCACCTTCACCGACGAGGCAAGAATTGCCCTCGACACATTGTCGGGACGTGCCACCGGACTTTTTTCTCCATCGCTGCGTCTGGGTGTCACGGGTCTCTCCCGCGCCGGCAAGACCGTCTTCATCTCGGCCTTCGTCCACAATCTGATCCACGGTGGACGTCTGCCGCTGTTCGAGGCGCAGAAATCGGGGCGTATCGCGCGCGCCTTCCTCGAACAGCAGCCCGATGACGCCGTGCCGCGTTTTCAATACGAGGACCACATCGCCGCTTTGGTCAACGATCGCGTCTGGCCGGACTCGACCCGCGCCATTTCGGAACTGCGGCTGACGATCGAATATGAATCGGCTTCCGGCTGGAACCGCATGTTCTCGTCGGGCAAGCTGTCGGTCGACATCGTCGACTACCCCGGCGAATGGCTGCTCGACCTGCCGCTGCTCGGCAAATCCTTCGCCGATTTTTCGCGCGAAGCCCTCGAAATGGCCACGCTGCCGGTGCGCGAGGATCTTTCGCTGGCCTGGCGAGCGATCTCGGCGGAAATCGACCCGAATGCCGACGCCGAGGAAATGACGGCGCGCCGGCTGGCTGAAAGCTTCGCCGCCTATCTCAAGGCATGCAAGCTCGACGAACGGGCGCTTTCGACCTTGCCGCCCGGCCGTTTCCTGATGCCCGGCGATCTCGAAGGCTCGCCCGCGCTGACTTTCGCGCCGCTGGCCGGCCTGGGCGACAGGCGCGCGCGCAACGGCTCGTTGCACGCCATGATGGAACGGCGCTACGAGGCCTACAAGACGCATGTCGTCAAACCGTTCTTCCGCGAGCACATCACGCGCCTGGACCGCCAGATCGTGCTCATCGACGCCATGCAGGCGCTGAACGCCGGGCCTGGTGCCATGGCCGATCTGGAGCGCGCTGTCACCGAGATCCTCAGCTGTTTTCGCCCCGGCCGAGGCAGCTTCATAACCGACCTTTTCTCCCGGCGTATCGACCGCATCCTGGTCGCGGCGACCAAGGCCGATCATCTGCACCACGAAAGCCATGACCGGTTGCAGGCGATCGTGCGGCGCCTTGCCGACCGCGCCGTGGCGCGGGCGAATTTCACCGGCGCCGATGTCGACGTCGTCGCCATGGCGGCGGTGCGCGCCACCCGCGAAGGCACCGTCAAACAGGGGCGCGAGACATTGCCTGTTATCATCGGCACGCCGATCGCCGGCGAGAAGATCGATGGTGAAACATTCGACGGAAAGACGGAAACAGCTATATTTCCTGGTGATTTACCGGAGAACATTGACGCTGTTTTCGATCTTTCGGGGCCGGATCACAGGCAGGACTCCACGGACCCGGCAATCCGCTTCGTCCGGTTCCGTCCGCCGAAACTCGAACGCACGGCCGAAGGTGTCACGCTGTCGCTGCCGCATATCAGGCTCGACCGCGCCTTGCAGTTCCTGATCGGAGACCATCTGGCATGATCGCGCCCCGCAAACCGGCGGCATTCCGCATCGAGCCGGAAGCCGCGCCGAAACAAGACGCGCCACAGGCCCGCCAGGCCGAACCGTCGCGCAGACCGCGCTCCATGAAGGCCGATGTGGCGCTGGTCGTCCCGGCGGAGATCGACGTTTTCGACGAACCGGACGTTATTGCCGCCGAGCCGCCGCCATCGGTCGCCCCCAGAAGGCGCTCGGTTCTCGGCAGCATCTTCTTCGGCGCATTCGGCGTGCTGGTTTCGCTGGCTGTCGGCCTGTGGACCGACCAGTTGATACGCGATCTCTTTGCCCGCGCCGAATGGCTGGGCTGGCTGGCCGCCGGGATGGCGGCGATTGCGCTGCTGGCGCTGCTGGTAATCCTGATTCGCGAGTTCCTGGCCATCGCCCGCCTCGCCGAGGTCGAAAAGCTGCAGAAGCGCGCGCTCGATGCCATCGCGCGCGACGATCCGGAAGCGGCACGCGCGGTGGTCGACGAGTTGTCGGCCTTTGTCGGGGCCAAACCCGAGACCGCTGCCGGCCGGCGCGCGCTGGCTGAATTGCGCGGCGAGATTATCGACGGGGCCAATCTGGTGCGCCTGGCGGAGGCGGAAATCCTCGGCCCCCTTGATGTCAGGGCCAAGGTGATGATTCTCGAGGCCGCCAAGCGGGTCTCGCTGGTGACGGCGGTGAGCCCGCGCGCGCTGGTCGATGTCGCTTATGTCGTGTTTGAGGCCGGGCGCCTCATCCGCCGGCTGTCGGAACTCTATGGCGGACGGCCCGGAACGCTGGGTTTCTTCCGCCTGGCGCGCAGCGTACTGGCGCATCTGGCGGTCACCGGTTCGATCGCCATCGGCGACAGTTTCGTCCAGCAGATCGTCGGCCACGGCCTGGCGGCCCGCCTCTCGGCAAAGCTGGGCGAAGGCGTCGTCAACGGTATGATGACGGCGCGCATCGGTCTCGCCGCGATGGAGACGGCGCGCCCCCTGCCCTTCAGCGCTGCCAGGCGCCCGGGGCTGGGCGATTTCCTCGCAGCATTGACGTCGTTCGCAGCCAAGAAAGACGCCGAAACAGCCGGCTCCGGCAAATAGCGTCCAGCTCTTCGGGACGATGATCGGACTGCTGTTTCGAGGGCCCGCGGTGACGAAGCATTAACCAATCTTCTTCATGGTCGAACGGGTTTCAAACAGCCTCGTTGTTGCCGGGTGTCGTCGATGAAAAGCGTAATTCTGTCCAGCGTCCTGCCCCTGGCGACGGTGATCACAGCTGTCGTCGGCATTGCCTCGGCGGCCTCTGCCACGGAACCGGACAAGCAGTTTTTCCAGTCGGCCGAAGGCAAATGGGTTGGCCCGGGCGAAATCGTCGCCGGCAAGTACAAGGGCACGAAATTCAACTGCAGCTTCACCGGCTCCACGCCGGACGGCAAGATGGGCATGACACTGGACGGCGGTTGCCGGGTCGGCATGTTCACCCAGCCCATGTCGGCCAAGATCGAGCGCAAGGGCCGCGACTACAAGGGGTCCTTCATGGGTGGCGCTGCCGGCGCCGGCCTCGATATCATCGGCGGCAACGTCGTCGACGCCCACAAGGTGGTCTTCACCATCAACCGCAACCAATTGCGCGGTGTCATGCAGGCCCGCATTCCCGACGACAATTCCATGACCGTGACGGTTGCCGTGCGCGTTCAGGACCAGTTGGTGCCCGTCATCGGCATGAGCCTGAAGCGCGTCGATGCCGTCGAAGTCGGCTCCATCGCGCCGAACTGAGCGCACACCCTCGCCTCTATTTTTACGCTATTCCGGACGGAAAAACACTTTTCCTGGGATTTTCGAACCCCACAAAACAAAGAGGCGGCGGCCCATCGCCACCGCCTCCTTGGAAACGGACGAACCAGACGTCAGCCCTTGATCGCCTTGGTCAGCTCGTCATACGCCTTGCAGGCATCGGCCAGGGTCGTGGAACCCTGGTACTTGGTCGTCACCGCCTGAACCTTGGCGGTCAGGTCAGCCGCCTTGGACGGATCTTTGGTGATCGCCTCCTGCAGCGCGGCGGCCATGTCCTGCGCCTTCTTGGTCGCGATCTCGGTCGTGCATTCCGGCGCCTTCGAACAGGCCGAGCCGGCAAGCACCGCCAGCCCGGCGGCAACGAGCAAAAACTTCTTCATGTCAGTCATCTCCTCAAAAGGGTGCGACTTGATCGCCGCTCACCCCCAATGGCCGAAGCCGAGCGTGCTTAGCCTTCGATTGCGGCAACAAGCAACGCGCCCATGGCGTAAACTTGTGTAAAGAGCCTGCAACATTGCGGCGGTTCGAGTTCGATGTCAGCTGGAGCAAAGTTCAGCCGCGAGGCTGCAGCAGAGCGAGCACAGCTGTCGATGCAGCAAGGATGGCCGTAACGGTCAACGGCGCCGTGGCACCATAGGTGTCCACGACATAGCCACCGACAACCGCGCCGATCGTGATGGCAACCTGGAAAGAGACGACCATCAGGCTGCCCGCTGCTTCCAGCGCGTCAGGTGCCGCACGCGAGAGATTGGTTGGCAGCACCACCGGCCCCATGCCGAAGGCGAAGCCCCAAAGCGTGACGAATCCGAAGGCAACGCCAATGTGCACGCCCCAAAGCACCAAGGCCAGCGCCGCAACCGCCATTAGCGCCGCGGTGACCACGAGAGCCATGTGAATATTGGCATCGGCCATGCGGCCGCCGGCAATGTTGCCGATCACAGCGGCGATGCCAAACCCAAGCAGAGCCAGGGCAATTGGACCGGTTGCAAGCAGCGTGACGTGTTCGAGGAAGGGGCGCACATAGACAGAACCAGCAAAATGCCCCGTCATCAGCAAGACAATGGCCAGCATGCCGATCTGAATGCCGCGCCGCCGTGTAAGTCGAAACACGTCTGCAAGACTGTTGCTTGTTGTCGCCGGCAAGGTCGGCAGGCTGAGCAACTGCGCCAACATGGCCAATACGGCCAGCCCCGCTGTCATGGCCATGGCGCTGCGCCATCCCAGCCAGTCGCTGATCAACGCCCCCAAGGACGGCGCGGCAATGGTGGCGAGCGAGACGCCGAGAGTAACGATAGCCATGCCCCGGCCTGTCGCATTGGCGCCGACCAGCCTCGCCACGACGGCAACCGAAAGTGCCCAGAAAGCGCTGAGAGCGATCCCCAGCCCGGCCCGGCCCAACAACAACAGCCAGAAATTGGGTGCCAGCGCCGCAAGAATATTGGAAGCCACCGCCAAAGCCATGAGACCGACCAGCACCGTCTTGCGGTTCAGTCGGCCGATAAGAACATTGCTCAACATGGCCGTCACGGCGCCGACGGAAGCCGTGGCGGTGACGACCTGTCCGGCCGTTCCCTCACTGATACCGAGATCGCGCGCCATTGGCGTCAGCAGGCCTGCCGGCAGGAATTCGGCTGAGACCAGGGCAAAGCTGGTGGCCGCCAGTGAAATGACCGCAAACCAGGTGGCTACGCTCCACGCGGCTGGCGCGTCGGCATCAAGGCCAATCGCGGTGTCTTCAAGCTGTAATGTTGTGTCTGTCACGGAAAGATCTCCAAAGTTTGGAGATCTCCATAGACGACTCCCGTCGGATGATATGTATCTTAAAATCCGAAATTCATGTCTATTCGTCCGGGATTTGTGCGACGCACAATTCCCGGCGAGACATTGGTGATGCGCTTGAACGCGCGAGCGAAGGATGCCTCGGAATCATAGCCCAAACGAGTAGCGACCTCGGCAACCGACAAACCGCTCTGCCCCAACAACTCGCGGGCAAGCTGCATGCGCAGGCGAGCGAGATAGCGTGCGGCACCCTCGCCCAATACAGCGCTGAAACGCGCGGCGAAAATCGATCGCGATTGGCCTGCCACGCTTGCAAGGCTTCCCAGCGTCCAGTCGTGGCCGGGGTCTCGATGCATGGCTGCCAGTGCGCGGCCGATATGGGGATCGCGGATGGCTGCGAGCCAACCTGTGGTCGAGGCTCCGTTGCAATTGACCCAACAGCGGATGAGCCGGGCTGTCAGCAAATCCGCCATTCGCGACAAGATGGTGGCGCTGCCCATCTGCGGTTGCGCGGCCTCCGTCGTCATAGCCGCCAGCAAAGGACCAACGACCGGGTCATTGCCGGCCACGTCGCAACCCTTGATGACAGCCGGCATCAACGTGATCAATGGATGGAGCGCACAGGAGTCCAAGGCCATGGAGCCGCAGAAAAGGGTGCTTGTCGCGCCCGTTCCTTCCCGCACCACTTCGCAGACATTGCCCCCTAACTTGATCACCTGGCAGCCCTCGAGCGAGTCGCCCACCACGTCCGGCGCACTCGCCAGCCGATGGGCGATGCCCTGCGGCAGCAGCACCAGATCGCCATCGCGCAACTCTTGCCAGCCCTGCGCTTCGGTGTGAATCCAGCACGGACCCTGGCCGACAAAGTGAAAACGAAGCAGCGATTGTCGCGGAAATTCTATGCTCCATGGATGTCGGAGCTCGCAGCGGCCATAGTTGACGCCACTCAGGCGAAAATCTTGCAGGACCTCGCTGAGCGCATCCATCGGGATATGGGACGGCGAAGACGGCTGGGACGAACGGTCAAGCATGTAGCCGATATATACGCCGAACGTCCCGCAGACAAGGGGAGACCGTTGTTCCTCCGGGGGAGTCGCACCGACAGCACCCTACCTTTCCTGGCAGGCTTCCCGCCCTTGCCTCCCGCTCCCACTGCATGCAAGGAGTGCTATACGACAAAGGGACGGATCATGGCGGCAGAGGCAGCGGGCAGCGATCTCATTCAGGTGGTGGCATTGCTGGCGGCGGGCGTGGTGGCCGTCCCGATCTTCAAGCGCATGGGTCTCGGTTCGATTCTCGGTTACCTGGCCGCCGGCGTGGTGATCGGTCCGTTCGGCCTCGGCGTCTTTTCCGAATCGGGAGCCATCCTCCATGTCGCCGAACTCGGCGTGGTCATGTTCCTGTTCATCATCGGCCTGGAAATGCAGCCGTCGCGGCTTTGGGGCCTGCGCCGCGAGATCTTTGGGCTGGGCGCGCTTCAAGTCGGCGTCTGCGCGGTGCTCTTGACTGGTGTCGGCATGGCCGGAGGGTTTCCGATCGCGCAATCCTTCGTCGCCGGCGCCGGTTTCGTGCTGACCTCGACGGCCATCGTCATGCAGCTTCTGGAGGAGCGCGGCGAAATCGCCGCGCCCAAGGGCCAGCGCATCGTCTCCATCCTGCTGCTGGAGGACCTGGCCATCGTGCCGCTGCTCGCCTTGATCGCCTTCCTGGCGCCGGGCGGTGCCGGTACCAGCCTGTCGGAGCGGCTGACCGAGGTCGGCATCGGCCTCGCCGCGATCATCGGCCTAGTGGTAGCGGGACGCTACCTCCTCAACCCCTTCTTCCGCATCCTGGCGGATGCCCGTGCGCGCGAAGTGATGACGGCCGCGGCTCTGCTGGTCGTCCTCGGATCGGCGCTTGCCATGCAGCTCAGCGGCCTGTCAATGGCGATGGGCGCGTTCCTGGCCGGCGTGCTGCTCTCGGAATCGACCTTCCGCCATCAGCTTGAAGCCGACATCGAGCCGTTCCGCGGCATCCTGCTCGGCCTGTTCTTCCTGGCGGTCGGCATGTCGCTCGATCTGCATGTGGTGGCCGCGAACTGGAAGCTGATCGCCGTCTACGTCGTGGCCTACATGGTGATGAAGGCTTTCGGCATCTACATTGTCGCCCGCATCCTGAAATCAGGCCACCGCGAGGCACTGGAGCGCGCGGTCTTCATGGCGCAAGGCGGTGAATTCGCCTTTGTGCTCTATTCCGCGGCCGCCGCCGTCGGCATCATCGACGGCCAGGCAAACGCAACGCTGACCGCGATAGTCATCATCTCCATGGTGCTGACGCCGCTGGCGATCATCGCCTTGCGCTATTTCACGCCACGGGACGAGCAGTCGCTGGACGGCGTCGAAGTCGCCGACGGCCTGTCCGGCAGCGTGCTGATCATCGGCTTTGGCCGCTTCGGCCAGATCGCCAGCCAACCCCTGCTCTTGCGCGGCATCGACGTCTCGATCATCGACAACGATGTCGAGATGATCCAGGCGGCCGCCGATTTCGGCTTCAAGGTCTATTATGGCGACGGCACGCGGCTGGACATCCTGCACGCGGCCGGGGCCGGCCGGGCGCGGGCCGTGCTCATTTGTGTCGACAAGCCCGACGCTGCCATCCGCATCGCCGAACTTGTCAAGGCTGAGTTCCCCTTGCTTACGGTGCTGGCCCGTGCGTTCGACCGCGGCACGGCGCTGCAGCTCATCCGCGCCGGCGTCGATTATCAGCTGCGCGAAACCTTCGAATCGGCGCTCGTCTTTGGTGGCTCGACCCTCGAGGCGCTGGGCGTCGATCCCGAGGACGTCGCCGAAACGATCGAGGACGTCAGGCGCCGCGACACGGCCCGGTTCGAGACCCAGCTCGCCGAAGGCATCCGCTCGGGACAGCGTTTCCTGAAAGGCAATATCGGTACGCCGATCCCGACCCCACTCTCCACGCCCCGCCGTCCTGGCCAGGCGCTCAACGAGGAAACGGCCGGCGTCCTGCATAAATCCGAATCGGCGGATTGAGGGAGTTAGGCATGGAATTGGACAGCAGAGCCCTGTCGATCACCAAGTTCTGGCGCGACGCCGGCGAGGATGCCTGGTTCGAGAAGAACGACGCTTTCGATGCCGATTTCCGCGACCGCTTCCTCGATCTCCACTACGCCGCAGCGCGCCGTGAATGCGATGTCTGGTCAAGCCATGCCGAGGGCTCGCTGGCGCTGATGATCCTGCTCGACCAGTTCCCGCGCAATTGCTTTCGCGGCACCGGCCACATGTTTGCGACCGACCCACTGGCAAAGCATTTTGCGCAAAAAGCGGTCGATGCCGGCCACGATCTGGCATTGGAACCGGAAGTGCGTGTGTTCCTCTATTTGCCGTTCGAACATTCGGAAAATCTTGCGGACCAGGAGCGGTCGGTCGAACTTCATACCGCCAGGGCCGAGTTCAATCTGAAATACGCGCTGGAGCACCGCGACATCATCCAGCGCTTCGGCCGCTTTCCGCACCGCAACCGGATGCTTGGCCGCGAGACCACGGCCGAGGAAAAAGCATTCCTGGATGACGGTGGTTTCTCCGGCTGATCCGCGATTTAGCGCCGCCACCAGTCGCGGCCCGACGGCAGCCGCTCGATGCCGGCCGCATCGACCGCGCTCAGGCGATCAGCCACGCGTTTGCCGCCGACGGCAAGATCCGGCGCGATTTCGGCCAGCGGCGCCAGCACGAAGGCGCGCTCCAGCATGCGCGGGTGCGGCACTTCCAGGCCCGTTTCATGGATGATGCGGTCGCCGAACACCAGGATGTCGATGTCGATGAGGCGCGGCCCCCATCTCTCCTCACGCACACGTTTGAGCTTTCGCTCGGCATCGAGGCAGAGGTCGAGCAATGCCCGCGGCGACAGCCGCGTCGACAATTCGGCGGCCGCATTGAGGAAATCCGGCTGGTCGAGCTTGCCCCAGGGCGGCGTCCGGTAGAGCGAGGAGACGGCGGCCATGTCGGTATCGGGATCGGCGTCGAGCAGGCGCAACGCGGCTCCCATCGATGCCGCCGGATCGCCCAGATTGCCGCCGAGGCTCAGATAGACGGTGTTATTCGGGCCAGACAACGGTCACCTCGACATGATCGAGCACGCCAGGCACCGGCGCATTGGGCTTGCGAACGGTGACCTCGGCTTTCCGGATCTGGGGAAAGCGCCCGGTGAGAGCCTTCGCGACTTCCAGGGCCAGTGCCTCGATCAGGAAGCGCCGGTGTCCGGTGATGATCTCCTCGATGACGGTGAAGGCGACGCCGTAATTGACGGTTTCCCCGATGGCGTCATCGACGAGCGCGCGTCCCGGCTCGACGGTGAGCGAGGCATCGACATAGAAGCGCTGCCCCAGCGCTTCTTCCTCGTCCAGCACGCCGTGCCGGGCAAAGAAGGCGCAATTCTTCATGCGGATGACATACATGGCTCAGCGTTCCGATCCGGTTTCCCGCGCCAGCATAGCATCCGCCACCGCCAGCGCGTCCACGTTGATTGCGACATCATGGACGCGAAACAGATGCGCGCCCTTGAGCCGGAGAATGACGCTGGTCGCCGCCGTGCCGGCCGCCCGGTCGGCGGCGTCGCGGCCGGTGACGGTGCCGATGAAACGCTTTCGCGACGTACCGGCCATCAGCGGGAAGCCGAGCGCGCCAAGCTCGGCAAACCGTGCCATCAGATCGAGGTTTTCCTCCGCCGTCTCCTTGGCGAAGCCGAAGCCGGGGTCGAGCACGATATGGCCGTCGGCGACACCTTGCCCGCGCCCGATCTCAAGCGATTTTCCCAGGAACGCCAGTTGGTCGGCAATCACATCGGTCAGCTTGTCGCGATCCCGTCCAGTATGCATGATGACAAGCCCGGCGCCGGTTTCGGCCGCCATCCGCGCAATGTCGGGCTCACGCTGCAGACCCCAGACGTCGTTGACGATATGCGCACCGGCCTTGACGGCGAGCCGCGCGGTGTCGGCACGATAGGTGTCGACGGAAATCAGCACGTCGCCGACCTGCGCCAACGCCTCGATCACGGGCAGGATACGGGCCTGCTCCTCGCTGGCCGATATCGCGGCGGCGCCCGGGCGAGTCGATTCTCCGCCGACATCGATGACGGCAGCTCCTTCCCCGATCATGCGGCGCGCCTGGACGAGCGCGGGTTCAGGAGCATCAAACAAGCCGCCATCGGAGAAGCTGTCGGGTGTGACATTGAGGATGCCGACGACCACGGCCTTGCCGCCAAGCTCGAGATGGCGTCCATGCGCCAGTTGCCATCGCCCCGCCGTCATTGCGCTTCAACCATGGGCTCATCAACCAAGATGTCATCAACGATGTGTGATCCGCATTGGATCAATTCCGTTGCGCCGGCGAAGGCCGTAAAGCAAGGTGATTGAAGAGGCAACATGATGATACGATCCCTGCTCTGCGCACTGCTGCTTACCGCCGCCGTTCCGGCGAATGCGGCCAATCTGGTGAAGACATACAGCTATTTCGCCATTGGCGGCAGAACGCTGGAGGATATCGAGCAGCAACTTGCCAAACACGGGCCCCAGGTCAAAAGCACGGGGTCGCGCCACCCTGGCGCCACCCAGATGGCTTTCACGACACGCATCAGCTACGCCAGCCAGCCGGGCTCCTGCCGGATCGCCGACGCGGTCGTCACCGTCAAGGTCAAGGTGATCCTTCCGGAATGGCGCCGCCCGCGCAAAGCCGACGCCGATGTGCGGCTGTTCTGGGATACCTTGTCCGCCGACATCAAGCGCCATGAAGACCGCCATGTCGAGATCGCCCAGAACCACGGCCGCGCGCTGGAAGACGCCCTGAAGGCAGCTTATCCGCAGAAGGATTGCGATGCCGCAAAGGCCAAGGCCGCCGCGATCACTGCGGCCGAGCTTGCCAAACACGACAGGGACCAGGTGCGGTTCGACCGTGTCGAAGGCGCCAATTTCGAAAGCCGCATCCTGCGGCTGCTGCGTTACCGGATGGAGCGCATCGAGAGCGGCCAGTTGCGGCCGCCGGCCTGAATCTCCTCGCCGCCTCCGTTCGCCTGGATGCAAGCCAGCCGGGCGGAAGCGTAGTGCCAGCTTGGAGTTTTTTTCGAGCAACCGTCGAAATCGGCCTATACGGAACGACATATCCAGGGTTGCCAAGGGCACAATCCAGAAGCACGGGCATCACGATCGATCACGCCGCGGATGCACCAGACAAGCCCAATGGTGATGCGGCAGCGCAAAGCGCATGGACGAGAAGATTTATGGACCACGCTGTCGACAAGCAGGCCGTGGCGGCCGTGAGCGCGCCGCTGAGCGAAAGCGAAAAGAACGCCATTATTGGCGGCGTCCTCCTGTCGATGCTGCTGGCAGCCCTCGACCAGACCATCGTCGCGCCCGCCATGCCGACCATCGGGCGCTTGCTCGGCCATGCCGAATACCTGCCATGGATCGTCACCGGCTACCTCTTGACCGCAACCGCCGTGGCACCGCTCTACGGCAAGATTTCCGACGTCTATGGGCGTCGGCCAACCGTCTACGCGGCAATCCTCATCTTCCTTGCTGGATCGCTGGTCAGCGCACTGGCCCCCAACATGTTCGTCCTCATCCTGGGTCGCGCGATCCAGGGGGCCGGCGGCGGTGGTCTTTTCGCGCTGACGCAGACCGTGGTCGGAGACCTCGTCCCGCCGCGCGAGCGGGCGCGCTATGCGGCGTGGTTTTCCGGCACCTGGGCCGTTGCCAGCGTCGCCGGGCCGCTGCTGGGCGGCACCTTCGCTGAGCATCTGCACTGGTCTCTCATTTTCTGGATCAATATCCCGCTGGGCTTTCTTGCCATGGCGATCATCAACAAGCCGCTCAAGAAGCTGCCCATCGCGGCCAAGAACCACAGCATCGATGGCCTCGGCGCATTGCTGCTGATCGTGGCAACGGCGCTGTTGCTGCTGGCACTGAACTGGGGCGGCAGTGCCTATCCCTGGTTATCGCCGGAAGTCATCGGCGTCCTGGCGTGCTCCGCGCTGTTCTGGGGCGCCTTTGCCTTGCGGCTGATGCGGGCGGCCGAACCGCTCATCTCGCTCGAGGTGCTGGGCAACCCGATCGTCCTGGCCGGCACCCTGTCGATGTTCCTGCTCCAGGCCTCCAGCGTCGGCCTTGCCGTGTATCTGCCGGTCTATTTGCAGTCGATACTCGGCCTCACGGCCAGCGAGTCGGGCATTGCAATGCTTGGTCTTCTGCTTGGAACCGTGGGCGGCGCCGCTTCCAGCGGCCGCCTGATACCACGCTTCACCCACTACAAGCGCATCGCCATGGTCGGCGTCGTCTTCGCCATCCTGTGCACGGGCCTGCTGGCTTTTGTCGCCGGCCATGCATCGCTGCTTGTCGTCGAAGCCCTGACCATCTGTATCGGGCTGGGAACCGGCACGACATTTCCGGTAACCACCGTGTCCGTGCAGAACGCCGTCGACCGCATGCATCTTGGCGTAGCGACGGGGGTGCTTACCTTTCTGCGTTCGCTGGGCAGTGCATTGGGGGTGGCGATGCTCGGCGCGGTCGCCCTTGGCTTTGGGTTGCCGCTGGCCGGCGAAGGCGTTCAGGTGGCTGGACATGTCGTATCGGCCCAACCCTTCGTGATGATCTTTCTCGTCGCGGCCGGCACTCTGGGATTAGGCCTCGTCACGCTGACGCTGATGCCCGAGAAAGAACTTCGGGGCTACGTCGATGATCCGGCGCCGATCCTGGCGGAATAACTAGCCGGAAACGCCGAGCTTCTTTTGCAGGCTGGTGGACGAGGTCGTGTACTGGAACACGATACGCTCGCCGGGGCTGACGATGCGCTTGGCGGCCTGCGCCATCAGCGCCACCTCGTGAAAGCCCGACAGGATCAGCTTCAGCTTGCCCGGGTACCAGTTGATGTCGCCCACCGCGAAGATGCCGGGCACCGAGGTCTGGAACTTCTCGGTATCGACCGGTATCAGGTTCTCGTGGAGATTGAGCCCCCATTCCGCGATCGGGCCGAGCTTCATGGTCAGTCCGAAGAACGGCAGCATGCGGGTGCAAGGCACCTCGATGTCGCCATCCGGGCCGCCCTTGATGGTGGCCGATGACAACTGGCCATCGGCTCCGGTGAGCCCGGTCACCTGACCGACCCTGAATTCCAGCTGCTTCATCTCCTGCATGGCGTACATCTTGTTGACGCTGTCGGGCGCCGCGCGAAACTCGGCCCGCCGGTGAACCAGTGTCACGCTCTTTGCCATCGACTGCAGGTTCAGCGTCCAGTCGAGCGCCGAGTCGCCGCCGCCGACGATGACAAGGTCATGGCCGCGGAAATCCTCCATCCGGCGCACCGAATAGAAGACGCTCTTGCCCTCATAGGGTTCGATGCCCGGGATCGGCGGGCGCTTCGGCTGGAATGAGCCGCCGCCGGCGGCGATGACCACCACCTTGGCCTCGAATACCTCGTTCTCGTCCGTGGTGACGCGAAAGCCGCCGTCTTCCAGCTTCTCAAGGCTGGAGACCATGCGGTTATAGGTGAATTCAGGCTGGAACGGCGCGACCTGCTCGAGCAGCTTGTCGACGAGCCCTTGCGCCGAGATCGAGGGCCAGCCGGGAATGTCGTAGATCGGCTTTTCCGGATAGAGTTCCGCGCATTGGCCGCCGGGCTTGTCGAGGATGTCGATCAGGTGGCATTTCAGGTCCAACAGGCCGAGCTCGAACACGGCGAACAGGCCGACCGGCCCTGCCCCGACAATGAGGACGTCTGTGCTGATGATGCCGGTCATGATGCGCCTCGCTGCGAAAGTCCGGGCGAGACTGCATGACCAGCGGCCCGCTGCCAAGCGTCAGCGGCAAAAATCGCCCGTGCTGGCTTCAGCCCTGACGCTCGGGCACCCGGACGATCAGGCCGTCGAGCGCGTCGCGTACCTTGATCTGGCAGGACAGGCGCGAGTTCGGCTGGACGTCGTAGGCGAAGTCCAGCATGTCTTCCTCCATCGCCTCGGGCTCGCCGACTTCGGCCGTCCATGCCTCATCGACATAGACATGGCAGGTCGCGCAGGCGCAGGCGCCGCCGCACTCCGCCTCGATGCCCGGGACAGCGTTGCGGATGGCGTTCTCCATGACCGTCGAGCCGTTTTCGGCGTCCACGTCGAAATGTGTGCCGTCATGGGCGATGAAGGTCAGTTTGGTCATTTGTCACCTGAAGGGAGTTTCGCCCCGGACGAAGGGAGTTCGCCCGAGGGGAAGCGAGTTTCGCCCGAGATAATCACTCCGGCAAACAAGTCAACTGCCGTGCGAAAGCGGCGCTCCGTGACGTTTTTGTCGCAAACCTGGATCAGCGATTGATGGCGGCGATGAAGTCGCGCACTTCGTCGATCAGCCTGCCGAGCCGCTTGAGCGTCTGGGCGTCCTCCGGGCGATGCTCGATATCGGTGACGCAATCGGCGATGGCGAAGGCACCCACGCCACGGGCCGACCCTTTCAAACCATGAGCCAGCAGGAGCCGGTCCTTGATGTCGGCATCGACTATTTTGTCGCGTACCGACAGTGCCTGCTGTACAAACAGCGCCAGCACCTCTTGCTCGAGGGCGCGGTCGCCCATCGTTTGCCGGGCAAGGTGTGCCAAATCGACCGGTCGGGACTGCCTCGTTCCCGATACGTCGCCCCCCGGCATTGAGAAGGCAATGCCGCTTTCGCCACGCATGAACTCGAACTCCATTTTCTTCGGTCGCCTGAAAACCTAGGCGAATCCAGTGGACAACGGGTTAATGGATGGCCCGGAAAAATGTTGCGAAAGCGGCGCCCAAATCACGCTTCCGTTAACCTTATATTTAAAGTTTTACGTATCCCGCGGAATGCATGTTTTCTTTACCCCCCTGTGTCATTACGATACGAGGGTCCATTTTCAGCCTCCTGCGCGGGGGTAAGACAAGCACAATTATAAGCCCCCGCGGCAGCTAGTACAGGGTAGCGAAGGCATGGCGAAGAAACCAACAACGACCAGAACTCTCGACAGCGACGTAGCCAGGGAACTCGAAAAAGCGCTCGATCTCGACCTGAGCGGCGATACCGATAGCGGCGACCTCGATATCGCGGCCTCGATGGAAGATCTGGAAGCGCAGATATCACAGGCCGCCGACGAACTGGCACGCGAGGGACGCAATCAGCAGCCGGCGCCCGTCGTCAATCAGCCCCAGGCCGCGAAGCCCGCGCCAAACGCCAAGCCGGCCGAACTTCGCCCGGTCGAGACGCGCAATGGTGGCCAGCCCGCCGGCTTCGCGCCAGCCAACGACGATCGTCAGAAAAATTACAAGACCCTTCTGCACAGCCTGAACAGGCGCGCCTCCAACACCATTTACTGGGTCATCGCCTTTGTCTCGCTTGCCTGGATCGCGGGCGCCGGCGGACTGGCGAACCTGCTTTTTGGACCGAGCATCTGGCGGATCCGCACGCTGGACCAGTTCTTCGCCCGCCCCGAACTGATCGGCCTTGCCGTCGCGGCTATCGTGCCTGTCATCCTGTTCTGGGCCTTCGCGACGATGATTCGCCGCGCTCAGGACATGCGCATCGCCGCGCAATCGATGACGGAAGTGGCCTTCCGCCTGACCGAGCCGGAAAACATGGCCCAGGATCGCGTCATGATGATCGGCCAGGCCGTCCGCCGCGAGGTGGCTGCCATGGGCGAAGGCATCGAACGCACCCTTGCCCGTGCCGTCGAACTGGAGACGCTGGTCCACAGCGAGGTCAACCAGATCGAGCGCTCCTATTCGGAAAACGAAACCCGCATCAGGTCGCTGGTCGACGGATTGGGCAGCGAACGCGAAGCAGTGGTCACCCATGCCGAACGCGTCCGCGCCTCGATCTCCGGCGCGCACGAGACGCTGCGCGATGAAATCGGCGCGGCAAGCGACATCATCCGTGACAGCATCCTCAACGCGTCGACCAAACTGTCGATGACGATCACCAATTCCGGCGACACGCTGATCGACCGCATCAACGAAAGTTCGATGTCGATCTTCGATTCGGTGGAGGGCCGGCTCGACAACATTACCGACAGGCTTTCAACCTCCGGCGAGGCTTTCGCCAGCCTGCTCGACACCCGTATCGCCAAGCTGACGGACACCACGGACGGCTTGACCCGTTCGTTGACGGACCTGCTCGACGATCGCACCACCGGCATGGTGTCGCTGCTCGGCGGCGCCGCGCGCACCCTCAATTCCGAGTTCGAGGCCAGCCTCAACGGCATCGAACGCACCTTGGCCGAACGCGGCCAGGCGCTGATCAGTGAATTTCAGACCCGCGCCGAAGCGCTGGACACCGGCACCCAGAAGCTCAATGCCGCGCTGGAAGCCCGCGCCCGCCAGATCAACGAAACGCTAGTCGAGCGCGCGCGCGAAATCGCCCACACCTTCGCCGAGAGCAAGGACACGCTGTCGGCCATGATCGATCAGGGCAAGACCCAGATCGGCGCCGACATGGCCGACATCGTCACCTCGACTTCTTCCATGCTCGAAGCGCGCGCCAGCGATTTCGCCGGCCGCATGGAGGCAGCCCGCCACGTCGTGTCGCGCTCCTTCGACGCCGACATCCAGCGGCTCGCCGACGCGCGCGTCGGTATCGAAGAAGCCGTCGAAAACCATAGCCGCAAGCTCTCCGAGAGCCGCGAGCGCATGGCGGCAGCCATGCAGGCGGACCTGGAGAAATTCGACGAAGGCCGCGCCGGCATCGATGCGGCGGTGACCAACCAGGTGCAGAGGCTGGCCGAAGGCCGCAGCCTGATAGCGCGTGCGCTCGAAGAAGACCTGCGCAAGGTCAACGAATCGCGTGCGGCCATCGATGCGTCGCTCGGCAGCCACCTCGAAAGGCTGGAAGAAGGCCGCAACCGGCTCTCACTGGCTCTCAACGAAGACTCCGGAAAATTGGTGCAAGCTCGTACCATCATTGATGAAATGGTGGCCGGGCATGTTGGAAAACTGGCCGAAGGCCGCAACATTTTGTCGCGCGCCTTGGAGGCCGATCTCGGCAAATTGTCCGAGAGCCGCGCCGACATTGACGGCCTTGTCGCCGGCCAGGTCGAGAAAATCGCCGAGGGCCGCGCGGTGCTCGCCAAGGCGCTGGAAAACGACATTGCTGGTATCAAGAACCTCATCGAGGCGCATTCGGCGAAACTGGCCGAGGACCGCACGCAGCTTGGCCGTTCGCTCGAAAGCGACCTGTCGGGGATACGCGGGCTGATCGACAGCCATTCGGGACGCTTGGCGGAAGACCGCAGCCTGCTGTCGCAGACGCTGGAAGCCGACCTCGCCAAGCTGGCCGAAAGCCGCTCCAGCATCGACGGTCTGGTCGCCGGCCAGGTCGAGAAGCTCGCCGAGGGCCGCGACATCCTCAAGCGTGCGCTGGAATCCGACCTCAATACGATCAAGAACGTCATATCGAGCCAGTCGGACAGGCTGGCCGAGGATCGCGGGCAGCTCTCACGTGTTCTGGAAGCCGATCTGCAGAATGTGAACAGCGTCATCGCCGACCACATGAACAGGCTGGTTCAGGATCGCTCGACCTTGTCGAAGGCGCTGGAGGACGATCTCGCCAAGCTGGCCGAAAGCCGCTCCGGCATCGACGGTCTGGTCGCCGGCCAGGTCGAGAAGCTCGCCGAAGGGCGCGATATCCTGCGCCGCGCATTGGAAGCCGACCTCAGCACGGTCAGAAACACCGTTGCCGACCAGTCCCAGAAGCTGGTCGACGACCGCGCCCAGTTCGCCCGCGCGCTGGAGGCCGATCTCGAAACTGTCAACAGCCTTGTCAACAGCCACTCGGACCGACTTGCCCAAGAGCGATCGACACTGTCAAAGGCGCTTGAGGCCGATCTCGAGGCTGTCGGCAGCCACGTCAGCAGTCACGCGGAACGGCTTGTGCAGGAGCGTTCGACCTTGTCGAAGGCACTTGAGGCCGACCTTGAGACTGTCGGCACCCACGTCAACAATCATGCGGAACGGCTTGTGCAGGAGCGTTCGACCTTGTCGAAGGCTCTCGAGGACGATCTTGCCAAGCTGGCCGAAAGCCGCTCCAGCATCGACGGTCTGGTCGCCGGCCAGGTCGAGAAGCTTGCCGAAGGCCGCGATGTCCTCAAGCGTGCGCTGGAGGCAGACCTTGCCAAGCTGGCCGAAAGCCGCTCCAGCATCGACGGTCTGGTCGCCGGCCAGGTCGAGAAGCTCGCCGAAGGCCGCGACATTCTCAAGCGTGCTCTCGAAGCCGACCTGCAGAAGCTGACCGAAAGCCGCGGCGATATCGACGATATCATCGCCGGACATGTCGGCAAGTTGTCCGAAGGCCGCAACATGCTCAGCCGCGCGCTGGAAGATGATCTCGGCAAGCTCGCCGAGAGCCGCAAGGAGGTCGATCGTTCGCTGTCCGGCCACATCGACCAGATCGCGGCCAGGAGCACGGACATTTCCGCCGCGATCGCCGCCGATGTCGACAAGATCGAGCAGGCGTTCAGCCGCCAGACCGGCATCATCGAGGAACGCGCCGGCACCATGGAGCGCGCGCTCTCGACTGGTGTCGACAACGTCCGCAACGTGCTCGAGAAGAGCGCTGTCTTCGTCGCCGGCGCATTGCGCGAAAAGGTGTTGGAAGTCACCAGCACGCTGCACGAACAGGCCGGTGCGGCTTTCAGCGACGCCGATCGCAAGATCGCCGAGCGCGCCGAGCAGACGTCCGCCGCCCTGCTGGCCCGGGCCGAAGACATCGCCCGCACCTTCGAGGAGGCCGATCGTCGCCTCCACGCCCGTGCGGAGGATACGTCGAACGCCCTGCTCGCCCGCGCCGATGACACCTCCAGCTCGCTGCTGGCCCGTGCCCACGAAACCGCCGATCAACTCGCTGCCCGCGCCGGCGAGATCGCCGGCACCTTCGACATGGCCGACCAGAAGCTTGCCGCCCGCGCCCAGGAAACCGCCGATCAGCTGGCCGCCCGCGCAAGCGAGATTGCCGGCACGTTCGACGCGGCCGACCAGAAGCTGGTCGCCCGTGCCGTGGAAACGGCGCAGTCGCTGGCCGCCCGCGCCGGCGACATCCTGCGGAACTTCGAAAGCGCCGACCAGCGGCTCGGCATGCGCATCGGCGAATCCGCCGAGGCGCTCGCCGCCCGCGCGTCGGACCTCGGTCGTATCTTCGATGCCGCCGACCAGCATTTGGTCTCGCGCATCGCCGAGGGTTCGGACGCGCTGTCCAGCCGGGCATCCGAAATCGCCCGCATCTTCGACGACGCCGACCAGCGCCTGGTTTCGCGCATCGCCGACAGCACCTCGACGATCGGCGAGCATGCGCAGACCATTGTCGGCGCCTTTGCAAGCACCGAGCAGCGGGTCGCCGATCGCGCCCGCCAGACCGGTCAGGAGCTGGCCGTGCACGCCCGCGAAATCGAGCAGGCACTTGCTGGCGCCGACGAGCGTCTTGCATCGAGCGCGGCGGCAGCGGCCGCCCGTGTCGAAGAACAGATCGCTGGGGTCGAAAACCGGCTCGCCTACACCACCGAGACGATGGGCCAGAAGCTCAACGAGCAGGTGTCGAGTGCCGAGGCACAACTCGTATCGCGTGCCAATGTGATCGCGGAAACCTTTACCGCGGTCGGACAACATATCGGCCAGAGCACCAATGACGCGGCCAAGACGATCGGCGCCAACACCCGCGAGCTCAACACCATGCTCGCGGCGCGGTCGGCCGAGATGTCGAAGATCCTCGACGAAACCGCGCGGCCTTTGGTCGAGCGCTTCGCCCAGGGCGGCTCGGAACTGCAGAAGAGCATGGAAGAGGTCACGGAACGCGCGACCGAGAAGCTGCGCAGCGAGAATGCAGCCCTGGTCAACGCACTGGCCAGCCGCACCGCCGAAACCTTGTCGGCGGTCGAAGGCGCCCGCTCGTCGCTGTCCGACAGCGTCGCCGATCTGATCGGCCGCATGACCAAGTCCAGCTCGCAGCTCGGTCAGCTGATCGAGCAGGCCGCGGTCAACCTCGGCGAGGTCGACGAACGTCTGACCGGCAGCACGCAAAGCTTCGCGGCGACCACCGAAAAGGCGGCGCAGACCTTTGCCAGCTCGGCGCGTCTGGTCGATTCGAACACGACGAGGCTGACGGAACTGTCGTCGTCGACCTTGCGCGAAGTCGCCTCGATCGCCACTAAGTTCGATGAACACAGCCGCTTGCTGGCCAGCGCCTCGGACCTGTTGAGCTCGGCCCAGAGCAACCTCGAACACACGCTGGAAAGGCAGTCCTCACTTGAGGACCTCGCCGTCGGCCTGGTCAAGAAGTCGGAAGATCTCGAACGGGTCATGCGCTCGTTCGAAAATCTCGTCGGCCAGACCCTGCAGAACGCCGAGGGCAAGACGATGGAGTCCGCCGACAAGATCCGCAACGCCATCACCGACGTCGTCGATTCGGCAACCAAGCGTTTCGCCGATGCGACCGAGGAGATGCGGCGCACCGCGGGCTCGATCAAGAGTGAACTCGACCTCACCCGCGCCGAGCTCAAGAAGGGCGTCATCGAGATGCCGGAAGAGGCAAAGGAGTCGACATCGGCCATCCGCCGCGCGGTTTCCGAGCAGATCAACGCCTTGAAGGAGCTTTCGGACATCGTGGCGAAGTCCGGTCGTGGCGGCGACACTTCAGAACCGCGCCCCTTGCGTCCTGCGCCGCAGGCGCCGGCCGCACGCGCCGCCGAGCCGCCCCGTCGCGCCCCGGCACCGCAGGCGGACCTGCGCCCGCCACAGGCCCCACTGGGCGGCGCGGGACTGCGCGGCACGCTCGATCTGGAGCGCCCGGCTGAGGCAGCACCGCGCCAGCGTGCCACCGACGCCACTGCCCGCGCGCCGCAAGGCGGCTGGGTGCGCGATCTCTTGACCGCGGCGTCGAACGATGCCGAGCTCAGGCCGGCGGCTCCCCAGGCGCCAGCGGAAGCCCCGCGCGCGGCCCCTGCCCAGCGTTCGCCGGCACATGTCGTGGAATCGCTGAACTCGCTGTCCGTCGATATCGCGCGGGCCATCGACCACGATGCCTCGATCGAGCTGTGGAACCGCTACCGCCGCGGCGAGCGTGACGTGTTCACGCGCAGGCTCTACACGCTCAAGGGCCAGCAGACGTTCGACGAAATCCGCCGCAAGTACCAAGCGGAGGCCGAATTCCGCACCGCCGTCGACCGCTATTGCGACGATTTCGAGAAGCTGCTGAAAGATGTCTCGCGCAACGACCGTGACAACATCATGGCGCAGACCTATCTCACGTCGGACACCGGCAAGGTCTACACCATGCTGGCCCATGCCAGTGGCCGCCTGCATTAGGCGGTCGGTAAGATCAAAGACGAAGTGAAAGGCGGGAGGTTTCCCGCCTTTTTCAACCATCACATTGCGTAGCTGCCACGCGGCGGTAGTGAGAGCCCGCAATCAACGGCCGTGTTCGGAAGCCGCTTCGGGATGCGAATCACGGGTTAAATTGGCTAGGGGCAATCCAAGGCCTCGCTGGTCGAGCCACGAAACTTGGCGTCCGTTTTCGCGAGCTGACAACAGTTCGGCATGCGCCATTTGCATCGCGAGCAACAGCGCCTGCACCTCATCAATCCCGTAGGCTTTCCGGGAGCGCAGACCTTCCGTCCACCCTATTTCATATCGGCATTGGAAGTCGCCACCCTGCTCGGGTTCTGGCCGGAAGAAACAGCACGGTACCTCCCTACCGTCTACCAGGAACAGTCTTCGGACAAAATCGACAGCAGCCATGCCATAAACTCCTCAGAACAGCGGCGGCTTTTCTGGGGCGTCGCGCCTGGCGCTCAGATCACCGAATCGGTCCAGCGAACGATCTGCTTGGCCGCATCGCCGAAGGCCGCGTCGAGCGCGCCGACATAGGCCGGGTTGCCGCTGCCCGAAACGGGTGCCGATGCGGTGAAGCTCTTCGACGCCTTAACTTCGCCGTTGCGGTCGTTGAGCAAGCGCACGAACAGGTTGACCTCGGCATGTTCGCCGCCATTGACGCGCACTTCGAAGGAGCGAACCTCGACGATCACCTGATAGTCGATCGCCAGCCCCTCGCCCGGCTTGCCGACGCCGGCAAAGCTGCCCGAGCGCTGGAACGTCTCGGCCAGCCGCGCCTGCACGATCAGCGGCAGGCGGTCGGCCCATTGCGCGCCCTTCAGATACTGGATCGAGCCGTCGGAGGGTTTGATGACGATGTTCTGGCTGTCCAGTGCCTTCAGCGCCGAAGGCTGGGCGATCAGGATTTGCTTGCGGCTGTGGCCATGCGCGTCGACCGAGGGCGCCGACAATTCGAACGTGTCGAGCGGTGCCGGCTTGCCGCCGAGCGCCGCGCAGCCGGCAACCGCCAGGACAAGCAGCGCCGCAGCCGATTTCAACCCGCCCGTTCCAAGCCTACTCAATCTCACGCGTGATCCCCGTTATCCCCTGATCGCAAGATCAACCCGCATTCACGAGCACTGTTCTTGCGGCGGGCCGATGCCGAAGTCAACGCCGCGCCCTGCCGTCGAACTGCCGAACCTCGCCGTCGCCGCCCGAAAGGATGCGCTGCGGATTGCGGCTGAGATCGGTCACCGCCTCCTCGATGCGGTTGATCGAGCGGCGGCTATCCTGCACCAGCGCCTCGACATTCTGCAGTCCCTGGCCCGAGAAGCGCGCCAGATTGTCGGTGATGACCCCAAGCCGGGCATTCAGCGTATCGGCGACCTGCTTGAACGATTTCAGCGTATCCCTGGCGTCGGCCATCACGCCGTCGGCCTGGCCCGAGCCGAGCAGCTTGTCGACCTTGGCGAGAATGCCGTCGACCCGCACCGAGGCGTCGTTGAGCCGTTGCGCCAGCTGCCTGGCGTCCTTGATCGTCTGGTCGATGTCGTCAGCCCGATTGGCGATCTTGCCGGTCACCTCCGCGATATCGGCAGCCGCCTTGTTGGCGCTGTCGCTGGCCTTCTGGATGTTGGCGAGCGCTTGGCGCACCTGCGCCGGATCGATGCCGTCGAGCACGCCGTCCACCTTGGCCAGCGTGCCTTGCGTCTGCTTGGCGAAATCGTTGACCGATCCCACCGCCGTATCGACGTTCCTGATCACACCGTCCAGCTGCTGCGAGGTTTCCTTGAGGTTCCCCGTTACCGCATCGACATTGGCAACGATGCTCTTGATCTTGTCCTTGTCGACGGCATTGAGCAGGCCTTCCGCTGCCTTCAACGTGCCGTCGAGCTTGCCTGAAACGCCTTTCAGCTCATCGGACAGCGCGCTGACGGCGGACAGGAATTTGTCGATGCCGTCGGAATTCCTGGCCAATGCATCGGAAAACGTCTGCACGTTGTGCACGGTCTGCGTCAGCGGCCCGCGTACGTCCTTGGTGAAGCCTTCCAGCTCCGACAGCACCTTGTCGGCGCGGGTGAAGATGTTTTGCGCCGTCTGCAGCAGATTGGTCACGGCGGAAGGATTGGCGACGATCTCGGCGACCTTGCCTTCCTTCTCGGCCTGGTCGAGCAGCTTGACTTCCTTGGGGTCGGCGCCCTTGAGTTCGATATTGGCCTGCCCGGTGAGGCCGGCGAGGCCGATATCGGCCTGCGTCGACTTGGTGATCGGCGTCATCCGGTCGATCTCGGTGTCGGCGATGGCGACAGTCGGATTGTCGACGTCGATATAGACGCGCTTGACGTCGCCGACCTTGACGCCGTTGAACAGCACGAAGCTGCCGCGGCCGAGACCAGAGGCCGAGCCCGGAATGCGCACCCGCAGCAGCGTCGTCTCGCCCCTGTCGCCGATCGCCGCCGTCCAATAGACGAAGGCGAACGCCGCCAGGATCGCAACCAGCGTGAAAATGCCGACAATGACGTAGTTGGCTCTGGTTTCCATTGCTTCACTTATGGCTATGCACGTGCGGCAAGATCAAGTTGCCGTGCGCGTTTTCCGCGGAAATAGGATTTTACCCACGGCTCCTCGCTCTTCAGCATGTCGTCGATCGTGCCTTCGACCAGCACCTTTTTCTTGCCGAGCACCGCCACGTGGTCGCAGGCGGTAAACAGCGTGTCGAGGTCGTGGGTCACCATGTAGACGGTCAGGTCCATGGTGTCGCGCAGCTTGACCACCAGTTCGTCGAACTCGGCCGCGCTGATCGGATCGAGACCTGACGTCGGCTCGTCGAGAAAAACGATGTCGGGATCGAGCGCCAGGGCGCGGGCAAGTGCCGCACGCTTGATCATGCCGCCGGAGAGTTCGGAGGGAAACTTCTGCGCCGCATCCGGCGGCAGTCCGACCAGCTCGATTTTCAGCAGCGCCAGTTCGTCCATCAGCTTTCTTGGCAGATCGAGATATTCGCGCATCGGCACCTGCACGTTCTCCATCACGGTCAGCGCCGAAAACAGCGCCCCATGCTGGAACAGAACGCCAAGACGCATGTCGATGCGCAGCCGCTCGAGATCGCTTGCCTTGTCGACGTCGACGCCAAACAGTTTGATTGTTCCCGACTGCTTGGGCATCAGTCCGAGAATGGTTCGCAACAGCACGGACTTGCCGGCGCCCGAGGCACCGACGAACCCCAGTATCTCGCCGCGCTTGATGTCGAGCGACAGTTTGTCGAGGATCAGCTTGTCGTCGATGGCAACGGTGACGTCGTGCACCGAAAGCACGATTTCGCTCTCGTGCGGCGCCTCAGTCGTGATTCCGTTTCCCTTTGCCATGTTACTAGAACTGGATCGCTGCGTAGAACATGGCGAAAAGTCCGTCGAGAATGATGACGACGAAGATCGACTTCACCACCGAAGCGGTCACGTGCTGCCCGAGCGATTCGGCACTGCCGCCGACCTTCATGCCCTCGACTGAAGCGATCGTGCCGATGATCATGGCCATGAACGGCGCCTTGATCAGCCCGGCGAAAATCGTGCTGAGATCGATTGCGACACGCAACCGGTCGATGAAGGCAGCGGGGGGGATATCGGAGTAGAGCCAGGCCGCGACAATGCCGCCGCCGAGCGCGGCGAAATTAGCGATGATCGTCAGACAGGGCAAGGCGATCACCAGGGCAACCAGACGTGGAAAGACCAGGACGCCGATCGGATTGAGGCCGATGACCTTCAGCGCGTCGACCTCCTCGCGCATCTTCATCGAGCCGATTTCGGCGGTGATCGCGCTGCCGGAGCGGCCGGCGATCATGATTGCCGTCATCAGCACGCCGAGTTCGCGCAGGATCAGCACGCCGACCAGGTCGACGACGAAGATGTCGGCGCCGAAATAGCTGAGCTGATAGGCACCCTGCTGGGCGACGATGGCGCCGACGATCGCCGACATAAGGACCACCACGGGGATAGCGCCGACGCCCATGCGATCGATCTGGTTGAAAATCGCCGCCGGGTTCACGGCATGGCCACGGCCGAGCTTCATCTGCGCGCCGCGGATGGTGGCGCCCAATATGTTCATCGAGGCGAGGAAATCGTCGCGCATCTCGTAGACGCGCCGGCCCACCGCCTCCAGTGCCCGAATGACAATGTTGGGCGGTCCCGCCGGTCCGGCTTCGGGTTCGCGCCGGACGGCCTCGCTCACCGCTTCGAGCAGGATGGAAGCGACGTCACTTTGGCCTTGCAGCCTTACCTCGACATTCTTCTTCTCGAAGACGCTGACCAAGCGGTCGATCAGCCAGGCGCCGGCGGTGTCGATCTTCTCGATTTTCGAAAGATCGAGCGCCAACATTTTGAAACCGCTTCGTTTCTCGATCTTGCGCATCTCGGCGTCGATCAGCGCCACCGTCCGCGTCGTCCAGATCCCGGAGAACGCACAGCCGAGGACCCTATCCTCCTCGCCGACCGCGACGCGCGGGTCGTGGTCAGCCCCCGAGGCGGTCGTGCCGCTTGCGTCGCGTTTGCCGATGGTCAACATGGCGTCCTGTTTAGCCTGATGGGTCCGACCTTGTCGATTTGCCGACAACCCTTCTCGCATAGCCGGAGCAGAAAAATATGGCGCGTGTCATTTCGGTCGAGGCCGAACGTTTTCCGATCGCCGGGACCTTCACCATTTCGCGCGGCTCCAAGACTGAGGCCGAGGTCATCACCTGCACGATCAGCGACAACGGCCATGTCGGTCGCGGCGAATGCGTTCCCTACAAGCGCTATGGCGAGACCATGGACGGCGTGAGCGGCGCGATCGCGGCGATGCGCGACCGGATCGCCGGCGGGATGGACCGTGCCGCCCTGCTCGACGCAATGCCTGCCGGAGCGGCGCGTAACGCTGTAGACTGTGCCCTGTGGGACCTTGAAGCCAAGATCAGCGGCAATCCGGTGGCGAACGCAATCTGGCCGGCCCCTTTGCATCAGCTCGAAACCGCCTACACGCTGTCGCTCGGCGAACCGGAGGCGATGGCTGCGCAGGCCCGCGCCAATGCCGGCAGGCCGCTGCTGAAGGTCAAGATCGGCGGCGACAACGACGCCGCCCGCATCCAGGCGGTGAGGCAGGCGGCGCCCGGGAGCCGATTGATCCTCGATGCGAATGAAGGCTGGACCGACGACAACATCGTCGCGAATCTCGCTTTTGCCGCGAAGCAAGATATCGCCTTGATCGAGCAGCCGCTGCCGGCGGGCCGTGACGGCATCCTGCGCCACATAGCCCATCCGGTGCCGATCTGCGCTGACGAGAGCGTCCATGAAGCAGGAAACCTCGAGGCGCTTGTCGGCCTCTACGACGCTGTCAACATCAAGCTCGACAAGTCCGGCGGGCTGACGGCGGCGCTCACCTTGCGCGACCGCGCCCGTGAGCTGGGTTTTGGCATCATGGTCGGCTGCATGGTCGGCACGTCGCTGGCAATGGCGCCGGCGGTGCTGCTCGCGCAAGGAGCGGATTTCGTCGACCTCGACGGCCCGCTGCTGCTTGCCCGGGATCGTGTGCCGGGTCTCGTTTACCAGGGATCGCTCGTCTCACCCCCGGACCCGGCTCTGTGGGGCTGAGCGCGCGGCAAACCCGATCAGCATAAGGCCGACGATCGCGATCGGGATCATCGCCAGGAATCCATCGACACCGAGACGGTCATAGAGCGGGCCGGAAACAAGCGTAACCGCGGCCATGAAGAAGCCGTTGAAGAAATAGGCGATGCCTTGCGCGGCACCCGTGCGCTCTTCGGAGACGGTCTCGCCGATCATTTTCTGCAGGCCGATCAGCACCATTGCGACAGACACCGAATGCAGCGACTGCACGGCAAAGAAGCCGGCGATGCCAAGGCCGAGCGGCCATATCAGTGGAAAGATGATCCAGCGCACGACGGAGCCGACGCCAGCAATCACCATCACCTTGACGACAGACACGGAGGCGAAAATGCGATTGAAAAACAAAAACATGCAGACTTCCGACACCACGCCCCACGCCCACAGCAGGCCGACAACGGAATCGCTGATGCCGATTGATTTCCAGTAAATGGAAACGAAACCGTAGAGGAAGGCGTGGCTGGCTGTAATGATGCCGACGCCAAGGGTGAAGGAGAGGAAATAAGCGTTGAACAGGCTTGGCGCCGCATGCTGGATTTCCACTGCCGACAGCGGCGAGGCCTTTCGCGGCCGTCCCATGCGCGGTGCCAGCAGGCCTGCGATGAGTGCCGCGCCAAGGGCAAGGAATATGATCACCGGGACGGCTCCAGGGCCACTGGCCGCCAGGATGAAACCGCCGGCGACATTGGCCAGGAGATAACAGATCGACCCCCATTTGCGCATGCTCGCATAATTGGCCCCGAAGCGGCGCACGCCCGAGAGCGCCAGCGAATCGGCGATCGGCGAATGTGGCGTCCAGACAATGGTCAGCACCAGCGACACCGCCAGCACCGTCGCGTATGTCGGGGTCAGGAAGTATCCCGCGGACAGCAGCAGCGATGCGGCGACGAGCACGACATAGACATCGGCGCGGTCCCTGGCTCGATCGGCAAGTGTGGTCAGCAGCGGCGTCGTTACGACGCGCAGGAACATCGGCGCCGCCAGGATGACGGCGATCTGCTCGGCATGAAACCCCTTGGCCTGCAACCAAAGCGGGAAATAGGGCAAATGGGTGCCAAGCGATATGAACAACGTGCCGAAGATCAGGCTCATGCGCAGTTCAAAACGGCTCGGCTTCACGAGTTGTTCGGGTGAAAGCGGTGGCAGCGGCATGAATCGATCCAATGACGCTGCGCTCAACGACCGGCGAGCAGCGCAAGCCGATCCTTAACATGAGCAAAAACCGGACGAAACCGGCTGGACCAGTCGATTAACACCAGAAATTGCAGGGCCGGCTTCCGCCTCAGGCCGCCTGCACCACCCTGTCCTCGATCAGCAGCGGGATGAAGGGCTCGTCAAGCGCTTCAGGCAATACATGCGCCCAGGTCAGGATTTCCATGCGGCCGTCGAAATGCTCGACCACGGCGGTGCAGCTCTCCACCCAGTCGCCGGTGTTGATATATTGTACGTCGCCATAGCTTTCGATGGCGGCATGGTGGATATGCCCGCAGATGACGCCGTCGACATGCGAGCGTCGCGCTTCCTCGCTGAGCACTGTCTGGAACGAGCCGATGAAGTTCACCGCCTTCTTGACCTTGACCTTGGCCCAGGACGAAAACGACCAGTAAGGCAGGCCGAGCAGCTGGCGCAACCGCGTGATCACCCGGTTGACTTGCATGGCGGCGTCATAAGCATGGTCGCCGAGATAAGCGAGCCAACGCTGGTTGTGGACTACGGTGTCGAACTGGTCGCCATGGATGACCAGCAGCCGCCGGCCATCGGCGGTTTCATGGATGGCGCGGTCGGCAACGACGATGCCGCCGAAATGCACGCCCTGGAACTGGCGGGCGAATTCGTCGTGATTGCCGGCGATATAGGTGATCGAGGCGCCCTTGCGCGCCTTGCGCAGCAGTTTCTGCACGACGTCATTGTGGCTTTGCGGCCAATGCCAGCTGCGCCTCAGGCGCCAGCCGTCGACGATATCGCCGACCAGATAGATGATGTCGGCATCGTGGTGGCGCAGGAAGTCGATCAGGAAATCGGCCTTCGCCGCCTTCGAGCCCAGATGGACATCGGAAATGAACATGCTGCGGAAAGTGCGGGGCTCTTGGCCTGACATCGCGGATTCACCCTTGCTTTCGAGCAGCCTATGCCCCGATTCATGCAACAACCGTATGACGGTTGCGATTGGTCCAGCGCTGGCGCTAGCCTGCCGGGCAAATCAAAGGAGAAAATCGTCATGGATCTCGGTATCCGCGGAAAGAAGGCCATCGTCTGCGCTTCGAGCAAGGGGCTTGGCCGTGGCTGCGCCATGGCGCTGGCCGAGGCGGGCTGCGACATCGTCGTCAATGGGCGCAATGCGGAGCTGGTCGCGAAAACCGCCGCGGAACTGCGCCAGCGCCATGGCGTGACGGTGACGGAAGTGGTCGGCGACGTTTCTAAGCCGGAGATACAGAAAGCGCTGCTCGCCGCCTGTCCGGAACCCGACATCCTCGTCAACAACAATGGCGGACCGCCATTGCGCGATTTCCGCGAACTCGATCGCGGAAAAATCCTCGAAGGCGTGACCCAGAACATGGTGACGCCGATCGAACTGGTTCAGGCGGTCATTGACGGCATGGCTGCGCGCGGCTTCGGGCGCATCGTCAACATCACCTCGCTATCGGTCTACGTCCCCATACCCGGCCTCGACCTGTCATCGGGCGCGCGCGCCGGCCTGACCTCGTTTCTCGCCGGCGTGGCGCGCACGGTGATCGAGCGCAACGTGACCATCAACAGTCTCTTGCCCGGCAAGCTCGACACTGACCGACTGCGCGGCCCGCATGAGGCTGGCACGCCAGAGGATCCCAAGGCGGCCGCGGCGCGCAAGACCCGCATCAGTGCCGACGTGCCGGCCAAACGGCTCGGCACGCCGGAGGAATTCGGCCAGATCTGCGCCTTCCTCTGCTCGGTCCATGCCGGCTACCTGACCGGGCAGAATATACCCGTCGATGGCGGTCTCTACGTCAGCGCTTTCTGACCGAAATGTCGGCAAAGCGGCGGGAAACATCCGGCATGCAACAGCCGTAAGTGCCTGACATCTAGAGATCTTCGACGCGCTGGCGCTTAAAGCTGCCGGCGCGTCAATTAGCGTCGCGAAAAACCTTGGCCTCATGCTAAAAGGACTCCCGAAGCAGGTTTCGAGGAGCGGCCGCATGGAAGGCGAGAACAAGAAAACGGCACGTTCGGACCTCGACGAAGCCGCGCTCTATTTCCACAAGCACCCGACGCCGGGAAAGCTCGAGATCCAGGCGACCAAGCCGCTCGGCAACCAGCGCGACCTGGCGCTCGCTTATTCGCCCGGCGTGGCGGCGCCTTGTCTTGAGATCCGCGACAATCCGGCAACCGCCGCCGACTACACGGCGCGCGCCAACCTCGTCGGTGTCGTATCGAACGGCTCGGCCGTGCTCGGCCTCGGCAATATCGGGCCCCTCGCCTCCAAGCCGGTGATGGAGGGCAAGGCGGTCCTGTTCAAGAAGTTCGCCGGCATCGACGTCTTCGACATCGAGATCGACGCGCCGGAAATCGAGCGCATGGTCGAAACCGTTGCCGCTCTGGAGCCGACCTTCGGCGGCATCAACCTCGAGGACATCAAGGCGCCGGAGTGTTTCGAGGTCGAGGAACGCCTGAAGGCTCGCATGAGCATACCGGTGTTCCATGACGATCAGCACGGGACCGCCATCATCGTCGCTGCCGCCGTGCTCAACGGGCTGGAATTCGCCGGCAAGACCATTTCGGACATCAAGGTCGTCACCTCCGGCGCGGGTGCTGCCGCACTAGCCTGTCTCAATCTTCTCGTTTCCCTCGGCGTGCGCGTCGAAAACATCTGGGTCACCGACCGGTTCGGCGTCGCTTACAAGGGCCGTGTCGACGAGATGGACCGTTGGAAAGACCCTTATGTGAAGGACACCGACGCGCGCACCCTGGCCGACGTCATAACGGGCGCCGATGTTTTCCTCGGTCTCTCCGCCGCCGGCGTGCTGAAGCCGGAACTGCTGCAACACATGGCACCGAAGCCGCTGATCCTGGCGCTGGCCAATCCCAATCCGGAGATCATGCCGGAAGTGGCGCGCGCGGCCCGTCCGGACGCTATGATCTGCACCGGACGGTCCGATTTTCCCAATCAGGTCAACAACGTGCTTTGCTTCCCCTACATCTTCAGGGGTGCGCTCGACTGCGGCGCCAGCGCCATCAACGAGGAGATGAAGATGGCGGCGGTGCGGGCCATCGCCGCCCTTGCCCGCGAAGAGCCTTCCGATGTCGCCGCGCGCGCCTATTCCAGCGAGACGCCGGTCTTCGGACCCGAATTCCTGATCCCCTCGCCCTTCGATCCGCGCCTCATCCTGCGCATTGCGCCGGCGGTGGCCAAGGCAGCCTGCGACACCGGTGTGGCGACACGGCCGATCACCGACTTCGCCGCCTATATCGACAAGCTCAACCGCTTCGTCTTCCGCTCCGGCCTGGTGATGAAGCCGGTGTTCTCTTCCGCCAAGGCCTCCAGCGCCAAGCGCGTCATCTACGCCGACGGCGAGGACGAGCGCGTACTGCGTGCCGCCCAGGTTGTGCTTGAGGAAGGCATCGCCGAGCCGATCCTGATCGGCCGGCCGCACGTCATCGAGGTCAGGCTGAAGCGCTATGGCCTGCGTATCAAGCCCGGGGTCGATTTCGGCCTGATCAACCCGGAGGACGATCCGCGCTACCGCCACTATGTCGACCTCCTGATCGAACTCGCCGGCCGCCGCGGCGTGACGACGGAGGCCGCACGCACCATGGTGCGCACCGACAACACGGTGATCGCCGCACTTGCGCTGAAGCGCGGCGATGCCGACGCCATGGTCTGCGGCCTCGAAGGCCGTTTCGAGCGGCATCTGCGCAATGTGACGCTGATCATTGGGCCGCGCACCGGCATCAAGGACCGAGACCTGTCGACGCTATCCATGCTGATCTCGCAACGCGGCATCATCTTCCTCACCGACACCCACGTCTCCGTCGACCCGACGGCCGACGAGATCGCCGAGATGACCGTGCTGGCGGCGGAAGAAATCCAGCGTTTCGGCATCGAGCCGAAGGCGGCGCTCTTGTCGCATTCGGATTTCGGCTCGCGCGATTCGCCGAGCGCCCTGAAGATGCGTCAGGCCGCGGCGATCCTGGCGCGCATCGCGCCGGAGCTGCAATGCGACGGCGAAATGCACGCCGATTCCGCTTTGTCGGAGCATCTGCGCCAGCGCGTCTATCCGCATTCGCGCCTGAAGGGCGAAGCCAATCTCCTGGTGTTCCCGAACCTCGATTCGGCCAACATCACGCTGACGGCGCTGCGGGCCATGATGGATGCCTTGCATGTCGGCCCCATCCTGCTCGGCACCGACAAGCCGGCGCACATATTGACTCCCTCGGTGACCTCGCGCGGTGTGGTCAACATGACGGCGCTGGCGGTGGTCGAAGCCGCGCATAAGGCCCAGGCGATCGCCAATCTGGACTGAACCGGCGGTCGCGATCGGATTGATCCGGCCCCGATTGAGGTGTGGTGGCGACGCGCCACGGACCGCATTGGCGGGATCGAGTGTTGCGAACCGACAACTCTTAACCGAGTAATCCGGCATCGGACGAATGCGGATTTCTCGGACCGGGTCAATTTGATATGGTCACACCGTCTGATCGGGCGGTGAAAATGTCATGAGAGCCCTGTTGCTCGCTTCGGCAATGCTGACTGTGATTGGCGGACAGGCGTTCGCCGCCGACGCCGTCGGGCTGGAGTCGGCCGCGCATGACTGGTCCGGCGTGTATGTCGGCGGGCATCTTGGCTATGGTTTTGGCAGCACCGACGCGACTTACAACGTGCCAAACACGCCAGCGATCCGGGGCACGCAGGACTACGACGTCGACGGCTTTCTGGGCGGTGTCCAGATCGGCTACGATTACCAGGTCAATTCCGCGGTTCTGGGGATCGAGGCCGATATTTCGGGCGCAGACATCAAGGGGCATTCCGACGAGGTCAATGTCGGCGGAGGCGATGTCTACGACACCAAGGTGGATTGGTTCGGATCGATGCGCGCCAGGGCAGGCTATGCGTTCGGCAGCACCCTTGTCTACGGGACCGGGGGCCTCGCTATCGGAGGTGTCGAGAACCAGTATCTCGATGGCCCGGCCGACAGCTATTCCGAAAAGAACACCAAAATTGGCTGGACGATTGGCGCCGGGCTGGAGCAGGCAATCACCGATCATTGGTCGGCAAATGCCGAATACCGATATGTCGACCTGCGGGATCAGACGATCAATTACGCGCCCAACTCCAATACGACTTTCGACAACACGTTCAGTACGGTCAGGATCGGGATGAACTACAAGTTCTGATGGCCCACCCTGCCATTGCCGGACTGATTGGCACATAGAATGCGCGCGGCTTTCAGCCGGCAACTAAGCAACTTCCGAAATGGACGATTAACCGCGAACGGGGTAGCCTTGGCGACCACAGGCAAGCGGGATCGAGGCGGATGGCGAGCGGAGGTTTGAAGCAGGCGCATGCTGCCGTGCTGCTTGGCCTTCTGCTGTCCGGCGCCGTGGTCAGCGAGCCGCAGGCCGCTTCGCGGGTCTGCCGTCAACTGGAGGCCGAGCTCGCCGCGGCTTCGCGTGGCGGCGGCGGTCCGGCAATGATCCGCAAATACGATGCGGCCATCGACCGGCAGCGCGAACAGATCTCCAAGGCCCGCAGCCAGGCGGACAATGCCGGTTGCGGGTTTTCACTATTTTCCCGCAACATCAACCGGTGTGCCGGGCTCAACGCCACCATCGAGCGCATGAGCGCCAATCTCAACAGTCTGCAGGCCAAGCGCGCCCAACTCGCCGGCGGCAGTTCACGCCGCGACCGGGGCCGTATCCTGGCGGCGCTCGATGCCAATGACTGTCGTGACGATGCGGTTGCGCCGCGCCGCGAGCCTCCGCTGGAAGCGAATCGTGAAGATGGAGGCAATGCCAATCTCTTCGACCAGCTTTTCGGCGGCGACGACCGCCAGATCGATACATTGGACCAGCCTGACGATTCCGGGGAGGAACGCGATGTCGGCCGCGTCCTGAACCAGCCCGGCAGTCCGGACGTTGCGAGCAGCGGCGGCGAGTTCCACACCAGTTGCGTGCGCACTTGCGACGGCTATTTCTTCCCCATGTCGAATGCCGCCTCGGCCGGCGATTTCGAGCGCGACCAGAAGAATTGCGAATCGGCCTGCCCCGGCACCGAGATGCAGGTCTTCTATTCGCGCGGCATGGACGATGATTCGGCATCGATGATGTCATCGGCCACCGGCAGGCCCTACGGCGAATTGCCGACCGCCTATCTCTACAAGCAGCCCGACATGTCGCGGCCGCCCGCGTGCGGCTGCAACGCCGCGCAGAATTTCCAGATCATTGGCGGCAACTCGCCAAGCCCCCAACAGTCACAGCCCGAACCGGAAGCGGCACCGCTCGTTCCGGTGCCGGCCTTAAAGCCCGATCCGGGTGCCGACCCGGAGACCCTGGCCAACAGGGACGGCGGGCTCGACCGTGAGGCCATCAAGCGCCTCTCGGCCAAGCCTGTGACATCGCCGGTTTCTGCCGTGCCTCCGGACCAGCGCAAGGTCAGGGTCGTCGGGCCAACGTTCCTTCCCGACCCATCAGGGGCAATAGATCTGCAAGCTCCGGCCCCGAAGGCAGTCCAGTAAGGGCAAGCCTGAGCGGCATGAACAGCGCCTTGCCCTTGCGGCCGGTCGCTTCCCTGATCTTGCCGGTCCAATCCTTCCAGATCGTCCCGTTCCACGGCTCCTCAGGCAGGAGATCGAGCGCCTGGTGCAGAAAATCGCGGTCGTCGTCGGAAAAGTCGGGCTTCTCCCGCGGCCCTTCGCGCAGAACGCGCCACCAGGCAACCGCATCCGCCAGCCGGTCAAGATTGCCGCGCACCGCCAGCCAGAATGGTTCGGCCTGTTCGCCGGAAATACCCAGCACCATCAGCCGGTCCCGCGCCTCGTCGAACGGCATGTGATGCAGCAGCACCCGGTTGAGCACGAACAATTCGGCCGGATCGAACTTGGAGGACGATTTCGAGGTCGCGGCCGGGTCGAAATGGCCGGCGAGTTCGGTCAGGTCATGCGCGGCCGCGACATTCTCCGACGTGCCGACCAGTACGGCCAGCGAAGCGACGGCCATCGGCTCGATGCCGTCTTCACGCAGGCTCTCGATGGAAAGTGCGCCGGTGCGCTTCGACAGCCCCTCGCCCGAGACGGTGGTCAGGAGATTGTGGTGGCCGAAGACGGGCGGCTCGGCACCCAGCGCCTTGAACAGGGCGATTTGCACGCCGGTGTTCGTGACATGATCGTCGCCGCGGATGACATGGCTGACACCCATCTCCATGTCATCGACGACGGAGGGCAGCGTGTAGAGATAGGTGCCGTCCTCACGCACCAGCACCGGATCGGACAGCGAGGCCAGATCCACCATCTCCTCGCCACGCACCAAATCGTCCCAGCTGATCTCGGTGCGCTCCGGCTGCAGCGGATCGCCGGAGAAATTGGGCAGCAGGAAACGCCAGTGGGGCCGGCGTCCATCGGCCTGATATTCGGCCACCTGCTCTGTCGTCAGCGCCAATGCCTCGCGGCCATAGACCGGCGGCAGGCCCCGCGTGCGGCGCACCTTGCGCCTGAGATCGAGTTCTTCCGGCGTTTCGTAGCAGGCGTAAAGAACGCCCGCCGTCTTCAGCCGCTCCACCGCCGCGTCATAGATTTCGAAGCGCCGCGACTGATACTCGGTGGCATCCGGGAAAATGCCCAGCCAGTGCAGGTCGTAAAGGATGGCGTCGGCGAATTCCTGCTTCGAGCGGGCGATGTCGGTGTCGTCGAAGCGCTGGATGAAGCGGCCCTTGTTGTTGAGGGCAAACAGCCAGTTGAACAGAGCGGTGCGCGCATTGCCGATGTGGATGCGGCCGGTCGGTGACGGGGCGAAACGAACGGTAACTGTCATGAGCGGGGCGTACCGGATGCCTTTATGATTGACAAGATGCGCCCCCGCGCTGTGCCGCAGACATAGAACATGGCGGCTGGAATGAAAAGACCGGGCCGGCACGCCTCAGCTGGCGCAAGACCCCGCCGTGAGAGGGCAAGCGGCCAGCGGAGCCGACGAACAGGTGGTTGACGACGATCAGCGGCCGAAGTCGTCTGAACTCAGGCGGGTCCAGCGGTCGCCCATCAAGCCGCCGATAGCGATGTCGCCGGAGCGGACCGCTTGCGTGACCTCGGCGATTCGCGAGCGGACCATCGTTCCGCCGGCATAGCGGAAGAAGACATTCCTGTAGCCGAAGAGGTGAGGCATGAACTTGTCCTGGGTCTGCCCGGTGATGCCTGCGCAGCCCATATCCCGCGCTGCCGCGACGAGGCCGTCCAGCGTCGCGCCCCAGTGGTGTCCGGAAGCCTGGATTTGCAGCAGGACCGCCATGTCTCCGACTCGGCCGTAAAAGGCATAGCAACCGAGCATTTTGCCTGTCTCATCGTAAGTCCCGCCGAAATGAAGTGGTCCGTCGGCCCGCTTCTCGGCCGCCAGCGCGAGCAGCCGCGGCAGTTCGCCGTCCTTCCAACTCGGCCGAAGAGCGTAATCGGAGAGAAGGGTCGGCAGCCGCTCGGCAAACTGCGCGGCATTGATCGGCTCGGCATGGACCCGATGCGACGATGAAGGCTGGAAAGGCGATCCGAACCTTCGCTTCGCGACAGCGTCGAATGCTCTCGCGCAGGGATCGAGTGCCAAGCGAGGCAGGCCGGGCCATTTACGGTGCAGCGCGGCGGCGGCCATCGCGGCTGGCCGCAAGATGCAGGTCCATCCCAGGCAGTGGACCGGCAGGAGCTGGTATTTCATCGGTCGCGCGAAGGCCAGGGAGACCCGGTTGGCCGAATCCGTCAGTTGCAGATCGAATTCGCCTTGGTGCAAGGCGCGCAGCAATTGCGGTCCTGCCGAGCCATCGTCGGCGCCGGTGTCGGCCATGAACGGACCGACGATCGCCGCATTCAATCCAGCGCCGTTGAACTCGTAACGGGCTTTCAGGACGCCGAGGAACCCGCCCAGATCCCCCTGCCGGTTGATCTGGACAAGAGCGCTGCTCGCACCGGACAGGCCGGCGGGGTCAAGATAGATCTTTCTCATGTATTCGGCCGTCTCCTCGATAGCGCGATCGAGGAGGTGACGGCGGCGGCGGCGAAACTTCGTCAGGAAGAGTGCCGCGACGCGCTCGAGATCTTCGGCGGCGAGTGGCCGAACCGAGCCGTGCTGGGAGTCCAGCACCGACGGGGCCGTCACCTTTTGCGCGCCGGCATTTGCGGAAACGAGATGCATCGTAAACACCGAACAGGTTGCTTTTACAGAGTACAGCAACCAAAAGTGGAAACAACGAATCTCGGCCGGTAACGTAAACAGACGTCCGCACTTGGGACTTTGGCTTCGCGCTGCGATTGCGAGCGCCACATGGCTCGCCGGCTTATGGCAACCGATAGAGGTGGCCCCCGGCAGCCGGAGGCCACCTCGGATCACATCACGAGGCCCTTGGTAAGTTCCAGCGCCTGGCGCTCGAACAGGCGGCGGTAGATGCCGCCCTTCAGCCGGATCAACTCGTCATGCGAGCCTTCCTCGACGATCTTGCCGCGATCGAAGACCAGCAGTCTGTCGAGCGCCCGCACCGTCGAAAGCCGATGCGCGATGACCAGTGTCGTGCGGCCGACCATCAGCCGTTCCATCGCCTGCTGGATGAGCACCTCCGATTCCGAATCGAGGCTCGACGTCGCCTCGTCCAGGATCAGGATGCGCGCATCGGCCAGGAAAGCGCGGGCGATCGCCACGCGCTGGCGCTCGCCGCCCGACAGTTTCACGCCACGTTCGCCGACCAGCGTCCCATAGCCCTTCGGCAGGCTGGTGATGAAGTCATGCGCGCTCGCCAGCCTGGCGGCATGCTCGATCTCCCCCTGCGTCGCGCTTGGCCTGGCATAGGCGATATTTTCGGCCAGCGACCGGTGGAACAGGATCGGTTCCTGCTGAACGATGGCGATCTGGCCGCGCAGCGACGCCTGGGCGACCTGTGAGATATCCTGGCCATCGATCACGATCTTTCCCGCATTCACGTCATAGAGCCGCTGGATGAGCTTGACGAATGTGGTCTTGCCCGAACCCGAGTGACCGACGAGGCCGACACGCTCGCCCGGCGCGATATCCACCGAAAAGTCACGGTAGAGCGGCGACCGGTGATTGCCGTAGTGAAAGGTGACGTTGTCGAAGGCGATGTGGCCCTGCGTGATGGCAATCGGTTCGGCGCCGGGCCTGTCTTCGATGCCGAGCGGTTCGGACTGGAAATCGACCAGTTCCTCCATGTCGTTGATCGAACGCTGCAAATTGCGGATATGCGTGCCGATATCGCGCAAATAGCCTTGCAGCACGAAGAACGAGGTCAGCACGAAAGCGACATCGCCGGCGCTCGCCTGCCCCCACGACCACAGCATCAGCGCCAGGCCGATCACGGCGGCCCGCATGACCAGCAGCAGCGCCCCTTGGGTGGTGCCGTTGATGGTGCCGCGCACCCAGGTGCGCCGCGTGCGCTCGCGCCATTTGGCGACCACCCTGGCGAGGCGGCGCTCTTCGCGCGTCTCGGCGCCAAAGCCCTTGACCACGGCATTGCAGCTGACCGCGTCGGCCAGCGAGCCGCCGAGGCGCGTGTCCCAGGTGTTCGCAAGCCTTGCCGCGGGCGCGACATAGCCAAGCGACAACATGGCCGTCACCGTGATGAACAGCAGGGAGCCGGCCGCGACGACCACGCCCATCAGCGGCCAGAACCAGCCGAGCAGCAGCGTCGAGCCGGCGAGCATGACCACCGACGGCAGCAGCGCGATCAGGATCGTGTCGTTGAGCAGGTCGAGCGCCCACATGCCGCGCGTCACCTTGCGCACCGTCGAGCCGGCAAACGAGTTGGCATGCCAGTCGGTCGAAAAGCGCTGAACGCGATGGAAGGCGTCGGCCGCGATGTCGGCCATCATCTTGAGTGTCAGCTCCACGATGCCCATGAAGGCAAGATTGCGCAACACGACGCCAGTCAGCGCCAGCGCCATCAAGAAGAAAAATGCCGTCATGGCGGCGTTCCAGGCAATGGCATCCGCTCCGGCGCTGCTGGCGACAGCATCGACCAGCCGACCGGAGTAGAGCGGCGTCAGCACGTCGGCCAGCGTCGACAGCAGGAAACCGCCAATAATGAGCGAGAGCCGCCAAGGCTGACGCCGCCAATGGGTAAGTGTGAAGCCAAGAACGCTGCGAAAGGCGCTCGCGCGCAAATCGATCTTGAAACGAGCCATGATGTCATTCGGGCGCAAAACGAGCCCGATCCCAAATAAAGGTCGAAGGTTGAAAAACCGCGCCGGGGCGAATTGCCCATGAATGCGGAGGTTCGGCTATGGTTGGTCGCCTGCCCAGGGGCGGCGACTGGCAGCGGCAAATGCCTTTTCTACGCCCGGTATGGTTCCGATACTTCGGAACACCGGCGCAGACCTAGGCCTCGCGGCCTCGCATAACGATGTCAAATCCTAGCATTCGGTCCTCCCTGAAGGGAATCGCGGAAAGGCTCTTATAGGGGTGCTTCGATTGCGCGCCAAGGCAAGCCATGGCCAAAAGCATCTCTGGCCCAGCCGATGAGGCGATTTTGCAACAGTCGCTATCCCCGCCTATCGCCGTCGCCCGTCGTTCACCCGGCATGCGGCGCACGATCGAGGCGCATGTATCGCCCATCCATCGATGCCTTGAAACCCAGCTTTTCATAGACCCCATGCGCGTCGCTGGTCGACAGGCTCCAATGCGAGACGGTGCTGAGTTCAGCATGGTCGATGAGTGTCCGCACCAGCCGCAAGCCGACGCCCTGCCCGCGATGCTCGGGCCAGACGATGATATCCGCGAGATAGGCGAATACCGTGCGGTCGGTGATCGCCCTGCCGAAACCGACCTGTTTGCCGGCGATGTAGGCGGCGGCGCAGAACGAGTTGGCAAAGGCCCGGCGATGGAACTCGTCGCTGCGTCCAGCTCCCCAGTAGCTTTCCATCAACAGGTCGGAGGTCGCACGAAAGTCGATCCGTGAGAGGTCGAAGCTGATTTCACAGTCAGGCATGCTGGTATCCCTATCCCGCCATGCCGCGTATTTTCGCCCAGCAGACGAACTGCGCTTCAGCCACGATCCCTGAAACGATTGGTGATGGGATAGCGGCGGTCGCGGCCAAAATTCTTCCTGGTGATCTTCACACCCGGTGCCGCCTGCCTGCGCTTGTACTCGGCGATGTAGAGCAGATGTTCGATGCGCGCCACCGTCGCCCGGTCATGGCCGCGCGAGACGATGTCGTCGACGCCCATCTCGTTCTCGACCAGGCATTCGAGGATGTCGTCCAGCACCGGATAGGGCGGCAGCGAATCCTGGTCGGTCTGGTTCTCGCGCAATTCGGCCGATGGCGCCTTGTCGATGATGTTCTTCGGGATCACCTCGCCCGAAGGCCCGAGCGCACCCGGCGGCACATGGCTGTTGCGCCAGCGCGAGAGCGCGTAGACCTGCATCTTGTAAAGGTCCTTGATCGGATTGAAGCCGCCATTCATGTCGCCGTAGAGCGTGGCGTAGCCGACCGACATCTCGCTCTTGTTGCCCGTAGTGACGACCATCGAGCCGAATTTGTTGGAGATCGCCATCAGGATGGTGCCGCGCGCGCGGCTCTGCAAATTCTCCTCGGTGATGCCTTCCTTGGTGCCTTCGAACAATTGCGTCAGCGCATGCAAAAAGCCTTCGACGGGCTCGAAGATCGGCACGATGTCATAGCGGCAGCCGAGGGCGCGGGCGCAGTCCTCGGCGTCCTTGAGGGAATCCTTCGAAGTGTAGCGATAAGGCATCATGACGGCACGCAGCCGTTCCTCGCCCAGCGCATCGACGGCCAATGCGGCACAGATCGCGGAATCGATGCCGCCGGAAAGGCCAAGCACCACATTCTTGAAGCCGTTCTTGTTGACGTAATCGCGCAGGCCGAGCATGCAGGCGCGGTAGTCGGCCTCCTCCTTGTCCGGGATTTTCGACATCGGTCCTTCCGAACAGACCCAGCCATCATCGGTACGTTTCCAGGTGGTGACGTCGACCGCATCCTCGAACTGACTCATCTGGAAGGCGAGCGTCTTGTCCGCCCCGATGGCGAAGGAGGCGCCGTCGAAGATCAGCTCGTCCTGGCCGCCGAGCTGGTTGGCATAGATCATCGGCAGGCCGCATTCGATGACTTGCTTGATCACGACCTGGTGGCGAACGTCGATCTTGGCGCGATAATAGGGCGACCCGTTCGGCACCAGCAGGATTTCCGCGCCGCTTTCGGCCAGCGTCTCGCAGACCGCGACGTCGCCCCAGATGTCCTCGCAGATCGGTATGCCGATGCGCACGCCGCGGAAGTTGACCGGTCCCTGGATCTCGGGCCCGGCCTGGAAGACGCGCTTCTCGTCGAATTCGCCGTAATTGGGCAGGTCGAGCTTGTAGCGTTCGGCGATGATCTTGCCGCCATCGGCGAAGACGATGGAATTATGCGTGCCGCTCTTGCGCTTCAGCGGCGTGCCGATGATGACGCCGGGACCGCCATCGGCGGTGTCCGCGGCAAAATCCTGTGCTGCCCGCTCGCATGCCTTGAGGAAGGCCGGCTTGAGCACCAGATCCTCCGGCGGATAGCCGGCGAGGAAAAGCTCGGTATAGAGCACGAGATCGGCGCCCTGGCGGGCGGCATCCGCCCTCGCCTCGCGCGCCTTGGCGAGGTTGCCGGCGACGTCGCCGACAGTCGGGTTGAGCTGGGCGATGGCGATACGCAGTATGTCGAGCTTCTTGGTCATGCTGCTGACTTAGCGCGGCGGAATTCACCTCGCAATGGCGTTCGTTTGGACCAATTCAGCCCGTCAATCGTCGCCCATATACTCGCGCAGCGATTGCGGAGAGTGGTTTTCGCCGATCGACATGGCCAGGATGCGCGAGAGATGCCGGCGCGGCAGCCCTGTCTCATCGGCCCATCGGTTGATCTGGACCTGGATCTTGTCGAGGTCCTTCTTCGATGTCGGGTTGTCCGCGATGTCGAGGCCCGCGTCGCGAAGGGCTGCCGCCATGTCGGCCGAAATGACGAAAGCATCCCAGCCCAGCCAGCGCAAGAAATACTGGCCGGTGTTGCCGCCGAGCCGGCTGCCATGCTTGCCGAGATAGGCCATCAGCCCGACCTGGTCATCGGCGGGCCATTCGGCGAGAAAATTGCCGAAGCCGCCATGTTCCCGGGACACGCGCTCGACGAAGGCGGCGTTGTCGCGAACGGACCTGATCTTCTGCGGATTGCGCACGATGCGCTGGTCCGAGGCCAGGTCGTGCCAGAAATCGTCGGGCTGGAACAAAAGCCGCTTCGGCTCGAAGCGCAGGAACGCTTCCTCGAAACCGGGCCATTTCTGCTCGATGACGCGCCAGACGAAACCGGCGGCGAAGACGCGCTCGGCCATGGTCGAGAGGATACGGTCGTCGGTGACGTTGGCCACCGCCGCATTGTCGGGTATCGGACCCAACAGCGAGGTCAGTTCCGCCTCACCGCCCTTGCGATTTGCCGCGCGAGCCCGAATTTTCTTGAAGTCGGCCATCGGTCCCCCTCGGTTCGCCTCAATCTAGCACTTCCCGCCCGGGCCGGCAGCCTCTACCTCTAATGCATGTCGCCCAAAAGTGACCTCGGTTTTGGGAAGACGACATGCATAAAAGCAAAAACCTAAAGCGCGTCGCCTCAATCCGCTTCGACGCGACGCGCTTTAGCGCAGCAAAGCGCTTGGAGACGGCCATGAACAAGACCATCGACGACCTGGCGAACCGTTGGCTGAAGCGGAAGCCGGATGGGCTGAGCCAGTTGGAAAACCGGGTGCTGCAAAGCACCATCGAGCGTACCACCGTCACCAGGGACACCAACAAGGCCGTCGCTTTCCACCAGACTTTTGGCGACCGCCTTGCCGATACGATCGCCCGCATCGGCGGCTCCTGGTCGTTCATCCTGACCTTCATCGCCTTCCTGATCGTGTGGACATCAGCCAATGTCTGGCTGTTGTCGCGCGATGCATTCGACCCCTACCCCTTCATCTTCCTCAACCTCGTCCTGTCGATGGTCGCCGCATTGCAGGCGCCGGTGATCATGATGGCGCAGAACCGCCAGACCGAACGCGACCGCATCGATGCCGCCCATGATTACGAGGTCAATCTGAAGGCCGAGATCGAGATCATGGCGCTGCATGAGAAGCTGGACGAACTGCGCCACAGCCAGATCATCGGCATGCGCGACGAAATCGTGCGGCTGGCCGAACTGGTCAAGCGGATCGACGAAAGACTGTCACAGCAGTCGGCCTCATGACCGAAGCGATCCACCATTTCATCGAGCAATACGGGTTGCTGGCGGTTTTTCTAGGCTGCGTGGCCGAAGGCGAAAGTGCCGCGATCCTGGGAGGCTTCTTCGCCCACCAGCATGTTTTCGTGCTGTGGCATGCCTTCGTCGCGGCAGCGCTGGGCGCCTTCGCTGGCGACACCTTTTTCTTCATCCTCGGCAGAAGTTTCGCCGACAATCGCCATGTCGTCAGGCTGCGCCGGCGGCCTGGCTTTCGCCGCGCCTACCGCCTGCTCAACACCCATCCCAACATCTTCGTGCTGTCGAACCGCTATGTCTACGGCATGCGCCTGGTCGGCGGCATCGCGGCCGGCCTTTCGACCATAGCGGCGCCGCGCTTCGTCATCCTCAACGCCATTTCCTCGGTCATCTGGGCGGTCCTGTTCAGCACGATCGGCTATGTCTTCGGATTGGGAGCCGAGCAGTTGATTGGCCAGGCGGTGATCCAGCACGAGCGGCTGTTCGTCGGGCTCGGCATCGGCCTTGCCGTGGCCGTGCTTGCCTGGTTTGTCGCCCGCCATGTCGCCAAGCGGGAGCGCGACAAGGAGTTTTGACCGTCAGTCGATGCCGAGCGCCTGGTCCCCCCGATCGAGGATGAGCGGGATGATCAGGTCCTCCTCATCGGCCAAATGCCGGGTCAGCATCGCGATCAGACGGTTGTTTTCGTCGGCATAGGCATCGGCGGCGAAGCGCTGCTTGTCCTCACTCTCCTGAAGTGTGCGGATGAAGGCGTTCGCCGCCTCGGCGTTGCGCTCCAATCCTTCATGGATGGTGTGGTGGTCGGCATCGAGAATCTCGAAACCGCGCTTCAGACGGGGCTCCGCCTTGGTGAAGGCCGGGAAATACTGGTAGTCCTCGACATTGTGGTGGCCGTCGAGATGCCCGAGAAAATGGTTGAGGCGCGGCGCGAACCAGCGCGCGAAATCGGGGGCCGTCAGTCTGCCTTCGCGATAGTTGCCAATGCCGCCGGTGAGCATGCCGCCGAGTTCGCGGAACATGTCGTGCCGCTGCAGCCACATATTGGCCATGCCGTGAATGTTGGCGTGAGCCTGCCAGTTTTCGCGGGGATATTTGTCGGCCAGCCAGCGCAGGTCGTCCGGCAGGCCCAGGCGTTCGAGAAGCGATGAATTCGTGACCTCTGCCATGACGGTCTCCTTTGGTGACCGTCATATAGGCATCAAAGCTTCAGATCGGCACCCCCGTTATGCGCTCGATGAGAGCGATGCCCCAGACGCCGCCGGCAATCACCACAGAAATCAGCACCGCCAGCGAGCCGCAATCCTTGGCGAGCTGGATATCGATATGGAATTCACGAGAAATTGCGTCGCACGCCGCCTCGATGCCCGTGTTCAGCACTTCGACCATGATCAAGAGGAGCACCGCGCCGATCAGCAGCGCGTAACCGCGCCAAGACACCGAAACGAACCAGCCAGCGGGCAAGGCCAGCACCAGCAGCATCAGTTCCTGCTGGAAAGCCTTCTCGCTAACCGCAAGCTTGCGAAATGCCCGCACCGAATTGATAAAAGCATCGATCAGCCGCTGCATGCCAAGGCCCCTCTCGGAATCACCGGCCCGGGATAAAGCAATGCCCCGATCAATGGAATAAGGCGGATCGTCCAAATTTCATTCGGCTACCGGTATGGCCGGTGTCGACTTTTCAAACTGCGGCAGCCCATCGTCGATCGAATAATAGTCGCCCTTGTCGCCGACGAAGATATGACATTCGCCCTCGAGCGCTGTCGGCTTGTCGAACGATCCCGCCATGACCGAGATATGGTCTTGGTCCATTGCCTTCCAGAACAGCAGCGACCCGCATGTCTTGCAAAAGCCGCGCTTGGCGAACCCGGACGCTTCATACCAAGTGATGCTTTCCGTGCCTTCGATCACGATGTCGGTATCGGCAACATTGGTCGCGGCATAGAAATGCCCGCTCTGTTTGCGGCATTGCGAACAATGGCAGTAGACGACGCCACGCAGTGCCCCACTTGTCCGGAAGCGGACCGCTCCGCACAGGCATGATCCCTGGTGACTCTCCCGCACTGGGTTTCTCCCCTAAACTGTAGTCTGACGAAGGCACCAGCATTCCAGCTTTGCGGCCGTCATGCGTAAGCAATTGCGACATCTGTTGTTGTGGAAAATCCGAAGTTCAGTTTCGCTCAGCCGCGAATTTGCATGCAACGCCGCCAATCAGCGCTGCCTGGAGGTTGATAGTCTGGTTGGACGCATGCAGCCTGATGTAGCGAAAAGGCGTGAGTTCTGCCGATTAAGGAAACTTTAGCGCTACTGCATCTATGGTGATCTCCATCGAAGGTCGCGTGTGGGGACGCGCCTTTTCGTGTGTCGGCTTCGAATGGGTGGCGTCCCCGCGTCAGCGATGATGGATATGCGCCAAGTTCAGGCGCGTTCCCAAGGGAAGAGCGAACAACCATGCAGCCGGCGGCCACCCAGACCGAACGAAACACTGAGATCGCAAGCACAGTCGTGGCCACCATGCGCCAGCTTGGCGTGCTCGGCCTGCCGCGCAACTACGAGATCTTCTATGAGGCCCTGAGCGGCACCAACCGCGAGCTCGGTCTTGCCGTCTTGTCGCTGAGCAGCCGGCCGACGCAGGATGAGCTGGATCAGATCGGGCGCGCTTTCTTTGCCCATAATCATGGCCCCGGCATCATCGAGCATGCCCGGGACGTCATCGCCAAGGAGCTTGAGGAGGTCGCGTCGCTTCTGCGCAGCGAGCGCAGCCATATCGAAAAATACGGCAGGATCCTCGACGAGACATCCAGTGGCCTGAGCAACCGCAGCCTTCTCTCCCAGGATCTTCTGCAAAAGATCGCCAACGCAATGACGATCGCAACCAATTCGACGATCGATCACGGCCGGCAGGTCGCCTCGACGCTTAGCGACAAGACGGCGGAGCTTGAGAGCGTCAAGTCGAAGCTCGAGGAATACAAGCGGCTGGCCGATACGGATCCGTTGACCCAGATCTGGAATCGTCGCGCTTTCGACAAGGAAATCACCAGGATCTACAACAGCAACAAGGGTATTCTGTTCAATGCCCTTGTCCTTGTCGACATCGACCGGTTCAAGGACATTAATGACCGCTATGGCCATCCTGTCGGCGACAAGATCATCCAGATCATCGCCGAGATTTTGCAGACCAGCATCCGCGGCGACATGTTCGTCGCCCGAACCGGCGGCGAGGAGTTCGCGCTGATCATCGAGGGCGCCAGCGAGGACGCAACCTACGAGATCGCGGAACGCATTCGCGCCCTGGTCGAGCAGACGCCGTTCACCAGCAGCCAGACCGGCATGAATTACGGCACCGTGACGGTATCGATGGGCATCTGCATGGCATCAGAGGCCGAAGGCCCCGAAGACCTCTACACCAAGGCGGATCGGGCGCTCTACCGCTCCAAGGTCAGCGGGCGCAACCGCGTCACCAGGCATTCAGCCATGGCAGGGCGCGCCAGCAAAAGCTGGCTGCTTTACAAGAAAGACTGAGGCTTTCGCTTTTGCCGGTTGCGCCGACACGGTCGGAAGCACAAACCGAAGTTGCAATAAAAAAGGCGCCGGTTTCCCAGGCGCCTTTCCTTTATCGGTTCCAATTGGCCGAGATCAGCCGTTGACCGCTTGCTTGTGCTGCACCGGATGGCTCTTCTTCAAGAGGTCCGAGACCAGGAAGGCCAGTTCGATCGCCTGGTCGGCGTTGAGACGCGGATCGCAATGGGTGTGATAGCGGTCCTGCAACTCCTCGGCGGTGATGGCACGGGCGCCACCGGTGCATTCGGTGACGTTCTTGCCGGTCATCTCGACATGGATGCCGCCCGGATGCGTGCCTTCGGCGCGGTGCACCTCGAAGAAGGTCTGCACCTCCTTCAGGATGCGGTCGAAGGGCCGTGTCTTGTAGCCGGCCGCCTCGATCGTGTTGCCATGCATCGGATCCGACGACCAGACCACGCTGCGGCCCTCCTTCTGCACAGCGCGCACCAGCTTCGGCAAATGGTCGGCAACCTTGTCCGAACCGAAGCGGGCGATCAGCGTCAGCCGCCCCGGCTCGTTCTCGGGGTTCAGCAGGTCGATCAGTTCCAGGAGGCCGTCCGGCGTCAGCGACGGACCGCATTTCAGGCCGAGCGGGTTCTTGATGCCGCGGCAATATTCGACATGGGCGTGGTCGGGTTGACGCGTGCGGTCGCCGATCCAGATCATGTGACCCGACGTGGCGTACCAGTCGCCCGAGGTCGAATCGACACGGGTCAGCGCCTCCTCGTAGCCGAGCAGCAGGGCCTCGTGGCTGGTGTAGAAGTCGGTTTCGCGCAGCGCGAAATTGGTTTCGGACGTAATGCCGACCGCGCGCATGAAATCCATCGTCTCGGTGATGCGGTTGGCAAGCGACTCGTATTTCTCGCCCTGCGGGCTGTCGGAGACGAAGCCGAGCATCCAGCGATGCACATTCTCCAGGCTGGCATAACCGCCCTGCGCGAAGGCACGCAGGAGGTTGAGCGTGGCCGCCGACTGGCGGTAGGCCATTTCCTGGCGGGCGGGATCGGGAATGCGCGACTTCTGGTCGAACTCGATGCCGTTGATGATGTCGCCGCGATAGCTCGGCAGCGTCACCTCGCCCTTGGTCTCGTTGTCGGACGAGCGCGGCTTGGCGAACTGGCCGGCGACACGGCCAACCTTCACCACGGGCTGCGCACCGGCGAAGGTCAGCACCACGGACATCTGCAGGAAGACGCGGAAGAAGTCGCGTATGTTGTCGGCGCCATGCTCGGCAAAACTCTCCGCGCAATCACCACCCTGGAGCAGGAAGGCTTCGCCGGCGGCAACCGCCGCCAACTGCTTCTTCAGCTTGCGCGCCTCGCCGGCAAAGACCAGCGGCGGGAAGGTGGCGAGTTGGGCTTCCGTGTTCTTCAGCGCGGCAAGGTCCGGATAGGCGGGAACTTGCTTGATCGGCTTTGCTCTCCACGAATTCGGCGACCATTTCATCATCGTTGCACCCAAACGCTCTTTCCAGCGGACACCCTCGCCCGCCATTTCCCGCCCCAAACTGGGGTGGCGGCTCCATACACGAAGCCGATTTCCTATTCTAGACCGGAATTTCGGTGCTGGCGAATGGCTGACGCGCCCTGGACGGCCCGAAAGGCGAGATCAGGCTGCCTTCTCCACCAGTCGCGCCAGCTGCGTCATGACCACGGCCGAGCCCGCCAGACGCTTCTCCGCCGTCGGCCAGTCGCGGATGAAGACCACGCTATGGTCGGCCCTGATCTTGGCCAGCGAACCCTGCTCGCCAATATACTTGACCAGCCCGACCGGGTTCGAGAACTCGCGCTTGCGGAAATGGATGACGATACCCTTCGGCCCGGCATCGAGCTTCTCGACATTGGCCTTGCGGCACAGCGCCTTGATGAAGACGATCTTGAGGAGATGTTTCACTTCCTCCGGCAACGGGCCGAAACGGTCGATCAGTTCGGCGCCGAAGGCGTCGATCTCCTCGGTGTTTTCGAGATCGCCGAGACGGCGGTAAAGCGCCAGCCTGAGCTGTAGGTCCGGCACGTAGCCTTCCGGGATCATCACCGCCGTGCCGACGGCGATCTGCGGCGACCATCCGCCATCCTGCACCTCGCCGGAATCCTTCACCTCGGCGACCGCTTCCTCCAGCATCTGCTGGTAGAGCTCGAAACCGACCTCCTTGATGTGCCCGGACTGTTCCTCCCCCAGCAGGTTGCCGGCGCCCCTGATATCCAGGTCATGGCTGGCGAGCTGGAAACCGGCGCCGAGCGTGTCGAGCGACTGCAGTACCTTCAGACGGCGCTCGGCAGTGTCGGTGAGCTTGCGGTTGGCCGGCAGGGTGAACAGCGCATAGGCGCGCACCTTCGAGCGCCCGACGCGGCCGCGCAACTGATAGAGCTGCGACAGGCCGAACATGTCGGCGCGGTGGATGATCAGCGTGTTTGCGGTCGGGATGTCGAGTCCGGATTCGACGATGGTCGTCGACAAAAGCACATCGTACTGGCCGTCGTAGAACGCGTTCATGATGTCGTCGAGTTCGCCCGGTGGCATCTGCCCATGCGCCACCGCTACCTTCAGCTCAGGAACAGATTCCTTCAGGAAATCATGGATTTCCGCCAGATCGCTGATACGCGGAACGACATAGAAGGAATGGCCCCCTCGGTAGCGCTCGCGCAACAACGTCTCGCGAATGACCAGCGGGTCGAAGGGCGAGATGAAGGTGCGCACCGCCATGCGGTCGACCGGTGGCGTGGCGATCAGCGACAGTTCGCGCACGCCCGTCAGCGCCAGTTGCAGCGTGCGCGGGATCGGCGTCGCCGACAGGGTCAGAACATGGACGTCGGTCTTCAGGTCCTTCAGCCGTTCCTTATGCTTGACGCCAAAATGCTGCTCCTCGTCGATGATCAGCAGGCCGAGATTCTTGAACGAAATCGCGGAGCCCAGCAGCGCATGGGTGCCGATAACGATATCGACCTGCCCTTCGGCAATGCCCTTCTTGGTCTCCGCTAATTCCTTTGAGCCCACCAGCCGTGACGCCTGGGCGACACGGATGGGAAGCCCTGAGAAACGCTGCGAGAATGTCTTGAAATGCTGACGCGACAACAGGGTCGTCGGCACCACCACCGCGACCTGAAACCCTTCCATCGCCGCGATAAAGGCGGCGCGCAGCGCCACTTCGGTCTTGCCGAAGCCGACATCGCCGCAGATCAGCCGGTCCATCGGCCTGCCCGCGCCGAGATCGTCACGTACCGAGTCGATGGCCGTCTGCTGGTCGTCGGTTTCCTCGTAAGGGAACCGGGCGGCGAACTCGTCATAGAGGCCTTCGGCCGGCACCAGGGCCGGTGCGGCCCGCATCTGCCGCTCGGCGGCGATGCGGATCAGTTGTCCGGCCATGTCGAGCAGGCGCCGCTTCAGCTTCGCCTTGCGCGACTGCCAGGCGCCGCCGCCCAGCTTGTCCAGCGTCGCTTCGGCCGTGTCGGAGCCATAGCGCGACAGCAGCTCGATGTTTTCCACCGGCAGGAACAGCCGGTCGTCGCCGGCATAGTGGATTTCCAGGCAGTCATGCGGCGCGCCAACCGCCTCAATGGTGCGCAGGCCGATGAAACGACCAATGCCATGGTCGGCATGGACGACAATATCGCCGGCCGACAAGGCCGAGGCTTCGGCAATGAAGTCGGACGCGCGCTTCTTGCGCTTCGAACGCCGGATCAGCCGGTCGCCCAGAATGTCCTGTTCGGCGACGACAACCAGCTTTTCAGTCTCGAAGCCGGATTCCAGTGGCAAAACCGCCAATGCGGCCTGTCCGGGCTCGAGCTGTTCGGCCTCCGCCAGCGTCTCGACCTGCTTAAGATTGCCGAGATGGTGCTCGGCCAGGATCTGGCCAAGGCGGTCGAGCGAGCCCTCGGTCCAGCCAGCGATAATGACGCGGCGGCGCGCCGCGCGCTCGTCGGCTATGTGCCGGACGACGACATCGAAGACATTGACGTTCGGATCGGCTCGCTCCTCGACGAAGCTGCGGCCATGGCGCGAGCCGGCGTGGAAGACTTTCTTGCTCCCCAGGTCCGGCGCGTCGAACACGCTAAAGTCGATGTCTTCGCGCTCGCCAAGCGAAGCCTTCAAATTCTCCGGCGAGAGATAGAGCAGATCCGGCGCCACCGGCTTGTAGGGGACCGCATCCTTGAGCGCCGCGTCAGCCTGCTTTTTGCGCGCCTCGTAGTGATCGAGGATCAGCGTATGGCGCTCGGCCAGCGCCTCATGTGCCAGATGGTCGAAAACCACGGGTGCGTCGTGCAGGTAATCGAACACCGTCTCCAGTCGCTCGTAGAAGAACGGCAGCCAATGCTCCATGCCCGCGAAGCGCCGGCCCTCGCTGACCGCCGCATAGAGGCCGTCGTCACGCTGGGGCGCGCCGAAAGCCTCGATATAAGAGCGGCGGAAGCGGCTGATGGTTTCGGGCGTCAGCGCCACCTCGCTCATCGCCTGAAGCGCCATCGACTTGCGCTGGCCGGTGGTGCGCTGCGTGGCGGCATCGAAGACGCGGATCGATTCCAGCGTGTCGCCGAAGAAATCAAGCCTCAGCGCCTCGCTCCAGCCGGGCGCAAAGAGGTCGAGAATGCCGCCGCGCACCGCGAATTCGCCGATGCCGCGCACGGTCGGCACCCGCTCGAATCCCGACGTCTCCAGCCGCGCGATCAGCGCATTCATGTCGATCTGGTTGCCGGGCCTGGCGTGGAAGGTTTGGGCCTCGACAAGCTCCGCGGGCGGAATGCGCTGCAGCAGCGCATTGGCGGTGGTGAGAATTACGGCACGGTGCGGTTTCTTCGCCAGTGCGATCATGGCGGTCAGCGCATCGAGGCGCTTGGCGGCGGCATCCGAACCGGGCGAGACACGGTCGTATGGCAGGCAGTCCCAGGCAGGCAGTTCTAGCACAGGCAGGCCCGGCGCGACGAAGGACAGCGCCTCGATGATCGAAGGCAGGCGCTGGCCGTCGCGGGCCACGAACAGCACCGGCTTGTCGGGCGCGATCTCGAGCGCCGTCTGCACCAGCGCGAAAGCCTCGTAGCCGTCCGCGACACCGTCGACGATGAACTGGCCGGCGCGGCCCTTCGGCAAGCCAATGGTGGGAATGAGAGCCATCAAATCACGGTCTTGTTTGTCGCAATTCCCATGGGAAAACCGCTGCGCACTTTTCCTGGAATTGCTTGTGTTCAGAAAGTCATGGTCCGGCGGGACGCCAGGATTTTTTGCAGGACGGCACAGTCGATCTCCGCCGGCACCGGGCGTTCGCCCGTAACCAGCGGCAGGAATTCCGTGTCGGCAATATCGAGGAGCCTCTCATATTGGTCGATTTCCTCGGTGGTCAAGGTGCCGATCTCGGCATCGGCGAAGGTGCCGAGGATGAGGTCCATCTCGCGCATGCCGCGATGCCAGGAACGGAACAACAGCTTGCGGCGATGGGCGTCCAGCCCCTCGCTTGATCGTTTCGTTCCGGTCATTGTGCCGCATCCTCGCTTCAAGCGGCGCATATAGCGTGGATAGTGGGCGCTGTCAGCCTTGCGCTGCGGCCGTCGCGACATAAGCTGACATCATGCGTCCTTCCATCCTCGATCCCCTGTTTGTCCCGATCACCTCGCTTGCCGGCGTCGGGCCGAAGGTTGGCGCGCTGATCGAGAAGGTCGTTGCCGCCGATCTCGGCGACCGCGCCGCACGCGCCGGCGACCTCCTGTTCGTGCTGCCGCACACCGTCATCGACCGCCGAAACCGGCCGGGCATCGCACTCGCGGCCGAAGGCGCCATCGTCACGCTTGAGCTGCGCATAGACCGTCACCAGCCGCCACCGCGCGGCAACAGGTCGGTGCCCTACCGGGTATACGCCCATGACGACACGGGCGAAATCGGCCTGACCTTCTTCCATGCCCATGCCGCTTATCTCGAAAAGGCAATGCCTGTGGGCGAGCATGTCGTGGTGTCAGGCCGGATGGAATGGTTCAACGGCCGCCCGACCATGGTCCACCCCGACCATATCGCGCTCGCCAGCGAAGCGGAAAACCTGCCGCTGGTCGAACCGGTCTATCCGCTGACCGCCGGCCTCTCGGGCAAGGTGCTGCGCCGGGCGATCGGCCAGGCGCTCGGCCGCCTGCCGGAGCTGCCGGAATGGCAGGATGATGCCTTCATTCGCCGCCAGAGCTTTGCGTCCTTCGGCGACGCGCTGACCCGCATCCATTATCCCGCTGATCCGATCGATGTCGCGGTCGAAGGGGCTGCATGGCGCCGCCTCGCCTATGATGAATTGCTCGCCGGCCAGGTCTCGCTGGCCCTGGTGCGGGCAAAGGTGCGGCGCCTGTCAGGCCGCCCTCTCGTTGGCGATGGGCGCATCGTCGAGAAGCTGCGTACAGCCCTTCCCTATTCGCTTACGCCCTCGCAGGAATTCGCGCTCGCCGAAATCAACGCTGATCTCGCCGATCCGGAGCGCATGCTGCGGCTGCTGCAAGGTGACGTCGGCTCGGGCAAGACGGTGGTGGCGCTGCTTGCCATGGCACGCGCTGTCGAGGCCGGCGGCCAGGCGGCGCTGATGGCGCCGACCGAAATCCTCGCGCGCCAGCATCTGGCGACGATCACCCCGCTTGCCGCCAAGGTCGGCTTGCGCATCGCCATCCTGACCGGCCGTGAAAAGGGTCGCGAGCGAGCCGAAACGCTGGCGGGTCTTGCCAGCGGCGAGATCGACATCGTCGTCGGCACCCATGCGCTGTTTCAGGAAACAGTCAGCTTCCACGACCTGGTCCTGGCCGTCATCGATGAGCAGCATCGCTTCGGCGTCCACCAGCGGCTTGCCATCACCGCCAAGGGCGACGCGCCCGACATGCTGGTCATGACCGCGACCCCCATCCCGCGCACGCTGGTGCTGACCGCCTTCGGCGACATGGACGTGTCGAAGCTGACGGAAAAACCCGCCGGCCGCCAGCCGATCCGCACCGTCACGCTGCCGCTGGAGCGGCTCGACGAGCTGGTCGGCCGCATGCTCGATGCCGTCGCGGATGGCCAGAAGATCTACTGGATTTGCCCGCTGGTCGAGGAATCCGAAGAAATAAAACTGATGTCGGCCGAGGATCGCTTTGCCTCGCTGAAGCCGCTGTTCGGCGATCGCATCGGCCTTGTCCACGGCCGCATGAAGGGTGTCGAGAAGGACGAGGCGATGCGCGCCTTCAAGCAAGGCGAGACGCGCATCCTGATCGCCACCACGGTGATCGAGGTCGGCGTCGACGTTCCTGACGCCACGATCATGGTCATCGAGCATGCCGAACGCTTCGGCCTCGCTCAGTTGCACCAGCTGCGCGGCCGGGTCGGACGCGGCGACAAGCCCTCGTCCTGCGTGCTGCTGTACAAGGATCCGCTTGGCGAGACCGCAAAACGCCGGCTGTCGGTGATGCGCGAGACCGAGGACGGTTTCCTGATCGCCGAGGAGGACCTGAAATTGCGCGGCGAAGGCGAACTGCTGGGCACCCGCCAGTCCGGCACGCCGGGTTTCCAGGTGGCGCGCATCGAGGTGCATGCCGACCTACTGGAGGCCGCCCGTGACGACGCCAGGCTGATCCTGTCGCGCGACCCAGAACTGCAATCGGACCGCGGCGAGGCGCTGCGGCTCCTGCTCTACTTGTTCGGCCGCGACGAGGCCGTGCGGCTCCTGCGCGCCGGGTGAGGCCCTAGCGGCGGATTGGCCAGGGTTCCGTTGATCGGCTCGCCGTTCAGCGTCACCAGTTTCGTCTTCACCTCGGGAGCCACCAACCCGGCTGATACGATCAGCTTGGCGCCGTCCTCGATCGTCATGTCGAGCGGCACGATGTCCGACTTCAGCACATACATCAGGAAACCGGTCGTCGGGTTCGGCGTGCACGGCATGAACACGGCAATCAGCGGATCACCTTCCTGGTCGAGCTTCTGGTTGATCTCGGTTTCCTTTTCGCTGGCGACGAACACCAGCGACCACACGCCCTTGCGTGGATATTCGACCAGCCCAACCTGGCGGAACATGTCGCCCTTGTTCGACAGCACGGTCTCGAAAATCTGCTTCAGCGAGCCGTATATGCCGCGCACCAGGGGCATGCGGCCAAGCAAGCGCTCGCCAAAGCCGACTATGGCGCGGCCGACAATGTTGGCGGTGAGAAAACCGATCAGCGTGATCAGGATGAGCGCAACGATGAGCCCGAACCCTGGAACCGGAAACGGCAGATAGGTGTCGGGGCTGTAGCGCGCCGGAATATACGGTTTCACCCAGGAATCGACCCAGCCGATGAACGACCAGGCGATATAGGCGGTGATCGCCAGCGGCGCGCAGACGATGAAGCCCGTGAGGAAATAGTTCCTCAGCCGTGTCATGCCGGAAGTCTTGGGAGCGTCTGACATGGTTCACCGGAGGCGCTATTTGCGATGCGACATTAGTGAACCGGAAGGCGCTTTGGAACTGCGAAGTTTTTAAGGCGCCTGTTTACAAGCGCCTATTCCACCGTCACCGACTTCGCCAGATTGCGCGGCTGGTCGACGTCGGTGCCCATGAACACGGCGGCGAAATAGGCGAGCATCTGGATCGGCAGCGCATAGATGATCGGCGAGATGATTTCCGGCACATCCGGCAGCACGATCGTCTCCATTGTCTTCAGGCTCACCTGTGCCGCGCCCTTGGCGTCGGTGATCAGGATGATCTTGCCGCCACGCGCCGCCACTTCCTGCATGTTGGACACGGTCTTTTCGAAGATGCGGTCGTGCGGCGCGATCACGATCACCGGCATGTTCTCGTCGATCAGCGCGATCGGCCCATGCTTCAGCTCTCCGGCGGCATAGCCTTCGGCGTGGATGTAGGAAATCTCCTTCAGCTTCAGCGCGCCTTCCATGGCGAGCGGGAAATTGGTGTCCCGTCCGAGATAGAGCACGTCCTTGTAACGCGACAGTTCCCGCGCGATCCGTTCGATCTGCTCTTCGAGCTTCAGCACCTGGTTGGCGTAGCGCGGCGCTTCCGAAAGCGCTCGCACCAGCGTTTTCTCTTGCTCCTTCGAGATCGCTCCGCGCGCCACGCCTGCGCGCACGGCAAGCGACGCGAGCACGGACAACTGGCATGTGAAAGCCTTGGTCGAAGCGACGCCAATCTCTGGCCCGGCCAGCGTCGGCAGCACGACGTCGGATTCGCGCGCCATGGTCGATTCCCGCACGTTGACGACGGCGCCGATCTTCATCCCGGCTTTGCGGCAATAGCGCAAAGAGGCCAGTGTATCGGCGGTCTCGCCCGATTGCGAGATGAAGAAGGCGGCGTCGTTGGCCGACAACGGCATCTCGCGGTAGCGGAATTCCGACGCGACATCGATATCGACCGGGAGCCGCGCATAGCGCTCGAACCAGTATTTGCCGATCAGGCCGGCGAGATAGGCGGTGCCACAGGCGGAGATCGCCAGCCGGCCGATCTTGGCGAAGTCGAATGGCAGATCGAGCGGCTTGGAGACGCCGGAGACGAAATCCACATAATGAGCCAGCGTGTGCGAGATCACCTCGGGCTGCTCATGGATCTCCTTCTCCATGAAATGGCGGCGGTTGCCCTTGTCGACCATGAAGCTGGTCGAGAGCGACTGCTGGCGCTTGCGGTCGACCTTTTTGCCGTCGATGTCGAAGATGGCGACGCCGTCGCGGCGCACCACCGCCCAGTCGCCGTCCTCGAGATAGGTGATCGAATTGGTGAACGGAGCGAGCGCGATGGCGTCGGACCCCAAAAACATCTCGCCGTCGCCATGGCCAACGGCCAAAGGCGGGCCATTGCGCGCGCCGACGATCAGGTCCTCGTCACCCTTGAACATGATGGCTAGCGCAAAGGCGCCTTCCAGCCGCTTCAGCGCCTGATGCGCGGCCTCGACCGGCTTCAGCCCCCTGGCGAGTTCTCGCGCCACCAGGTGTGCCACGACCTCGGTGTCGGTCTGCGACGAGAAGGAATAGCCGTCGCGGATCAGCTCCTCGCGCAGTTCGGCGAAATTCTCGATGATGCCGTTGTGGACGATGGCGACGCCGTCCGAAAAATGCGGGTGCGCATTGGTCTCGTTGGGCACGCCGTGGGTTGCCCAGCGCGTATGGCCGATACCGATCCTGCCGTCGAGCGGCTCATCCTTGAGCCGGCGTTCGAGGTTGACCAGCTTGCCCTCGGCACGGCGGCGGCCGAGCTCGCCCTTCTCGATGGTGGCGACGCCGGCGGAGTCATAGCCGCGATATTCGAGCCGCTTCAGTGCGTCGACGATGAGCGGCGCAACCTGCGAGTGGCCGACGATTCCAACGATACCGCACATGCAGACAGTCCCCGATTGCCCACGGAAAACCAGCGATATTTAGGCGTGGCCGGCCTGCCGCGAAAGTCACATTGCATTTCGTCCGCTGTAACGGACGCTTCAGCAGGCATGCACCATGACAGCCCGCTCTTGCAATCCGGTTACGGCAATCGTTCGGTTTTTTCGATTGCTTCGGCGAGAAAGCAGACCGTCGACCCAATCGCTAATGGTCGGCGCCAGCCGCTTTCTTCTTCGCGGCCGCCGCGGAAGCAAAGCGTTCGCGCAATTCCTTGCCCTTGCCGGGGATCGTCTTTTGGCGGGCGCGGCCGAAGGCCAGCGCATCGTCGGGCACGCTTTCGGTGATGACGCTGCCCGAGGCGATATAGCCGCCATTGCCGATGGTGACCGGGGCCACGAGCGAGGAATTGGAGCCGATGAAGGCGCCCTCGCCGATGTCCGTGAAGAACTTTGAGTAGCCGTCGTAGTTGCAGGTGATGGTGCCCGCCCCGATATTGGCGCCCGCGCCGACACGCGCGTCGCCAATATAGGTCAAATGGTTGACCTTGGCGCCGTCCTCGATAACGGCTTGCTTGACCTCGCAGAAATTGCCGACCTTGGCCTTGTTCCTGAGATCGGCGCCTGGCCGCAGCCGTGCGAACGGCCCGACATCGCAATTGGAAGCGATGGTGGCGCCCTCGATGTGGCTGAAGGCGTGGATTTTGGCGCCGCTGGCGATCCTCACGCCCGGACCAAACCAGACGTTGGGTTCGACGATGGTGTCGGCGCCGATTTCGGTGTCGTGCGAGAAAAACACGGTTTCCGGGGCGATCAGAGTCACGCCCGACAGCATCGCGTCATAGCGCCGGCGCTGTTGCCAGATGGCTTCGGCTTGCGCCAGTTCGACGCGATTGTTGATGCCGAGCGCGCTTTCGAAGCTGGCTTCGGTGGCAACGACATCGAGATTTTGTGCACTGGCGATCTCGACGATATCGGTCAGATAATACTCGCCCTTGGCATTCTTGTTGCCGACCGCGTCGAGCAGTTTCAACGCGTGCGCGCCGGCCACCGCCATCATGCCGGCATTGCAGAAGCCGATTTTCTTCTCCTCTTCGGAGCAGTCTTTTTCCTCGCGGATAGCTGTGAGCTTGCCATCCTTTTCGATCAACCGGCCATAGCCGGCCGGATTGGGTGGGCGGAATCCGATCACCACGACGGCAGCACCTTCCGCCAATCTCCGCCGCGCCACCGTGAGCGCATCCGCATCGATCAGTGGCGTGTCGCCAAACATAACGAGGACGTCGTCATAACCCCTTGATATCGCTGCGCGGGCAGCGATAACGGCATGCGCCGTACCCAAGCGCTTTTCCTGCTCGAAGGTTTCCGCCTTCGGTGCAAACCTGGCCGCCGCCTTGCGCATCTCGTCGGCCCCATGGCCGATCACCAGCGCCAGCCCGCTCGCACCCGCGGCTTCGGCCGCCTTGACCACATGGGCCACCATCGGCAACCCGGCGACCTGGTGCAGCACCTTCGGCAGCGCGCTCTTCATGCGCGTGCCTTCGCCGGCGGCGAGGATGACGGACAGGCAGGATCTCTGGCTCATGGACGGGCAACCGTATGAAAGGGTTGGGAATCAAAGCAGGATAGCAGTGGCGCCATGCTGCACCAATGCGGTTAAATTCCGGTGAGATGGCAGAGCAGCTGACTCTTAATCAGCGGGTCCACAGTTCAATCCCTTGCCTCACCCCAAGTTGACAAGCGTCAGCCCAGCCGCCCCAGCACCGGAAAATTCTCCAGCAGCCAGTAGGACACCGTCTGCACGCCGCCGGTGAGGAAAAACACGCCGGCGACCACCAGCAGCGCGCCGATCGCCTTTTCGACGCGGCCGAGATGGACGCGGAATTTGCCGAGGAAGCGCATGAAAGCGCCGGAGAACAGCGCCGCGATCAGGAACGGGATACCGAGGCCGAGCGAATAGGCGGCGAGCAGAAGGGCCCCCTCGCCGACCGTCTCGCGGCCACCGGCCAGCGTCAGGATCGGCCCCAGCACCGGGCCGATGCAGGGCGTCCAGCCGAAGGCGAAGGCAAGGCCCATGACATAGGCGGCGACGGCACTGGCTGGCTTGCCCTGCGACTGGAAGCGCGCCTCGCGTGACAGGAGCGGGATACGCAGGATGCCCAAAAAGTTCAGGCCCATCAGGATGATCAGCACGCCGGCGCCCATCGCCAGCGGCTCCTGCCAGACGCGCAGCAGCCGGCCGATGGTCGACGCGCCGGCGCCCAGCGCGACGAACACGGTGGAAAAACCGAGCACGAAGGCGATCGAGGAATAGAGCAGCGCGCAGCGCGCGCCCTCGCGTGCCGTCGCACCTGCATTGCCGCGGAAATCGTCGACGGAGACGCCGGCCATGTAGCAGAGATAAGGCGGCACCAGCGGCAGCACGCATGGCGAAAGGAACGAGATGGCCCCCGCCCCGACCGCGCTGACATAGCCGATATCCGATGCCATTCCAAAACTCCAACCTTTGGCGTCCGATATAGCGGCACGCCGGTTCGTCCGCCAATCACCATCGTGTGGCAAGTCATCGCGGGCGGGGAAGAAAGCATCCGCGCAGGGCGTTGACACGACGAGGCCGCGATTTCCCGCGCGCCTTCGAATATCAGCCACGGAGATTTCCATGAAAACGATAACCGCGGCGCTGGCCGCGCTCCTGCTCAGCACCGCCGCATCCTTTGCCGCCGAAGCGTGGAAGGAAGCCGAGGTCAATGGCACCAAGATCTACACCGACGCCAATGGCATGACGCTCTACACCTATGACAAGGACGAGAAGGGCAAGACCAACTGCTACGACAAGTGCGCCACCAACTGGCCGCCGCTGAAGGCCGAGGCGGGCGCCAAGGCGGACGATGAATGGAGCGTCGTCGACCGTACCGACGGCACCAAGATGTGGGCCTATGACGGCAAGCCGGTCTACACCTTCATCAAGGACAAGAAGGCCGGCGACGTGACCGGTGATGGCGTCGCCGGCGTCTGGCACGTCGTCAAGGCGGACTGATTTCCCCATCGGGAGGTCCGCCAAACGGGACTTCTCACCGGCCGCCGGGCATCCCTCCAAGTCCGGCGGCCGGGCCGTCGCGGACTCGACCTGACCCATTCCAGGCCGGTTGGACCAGCAACAAATTGAACCTCTCCCAATCTTCCGAGGCTTGCGCCCACTCATTCTAAAATATGTGATGTTCTCCATACACTCTTAGAGTGTATTGCTGTCGGCGGCCCCGCAATTTGGGCGCTTGCCCTTGACCGGATGCAAAAGCGCGGCCATGTGAGCGACGAACAGAACCGAGATTTCGTCGCGCGCAGCGGAATTCTTCTGCCGCATCACAGCTGATATGAGACCTCATGGACGTCGTCGTCGTCGAATCGCCGGCCAAGGCAAAAACAATCAACAAATATCTGGGCAGGAACTACAAGGTTCTGGCCTCGTTCGGCCATGTCCGCGATTTGCCGGCCAAGGATGGCTCGGTGCGCCCGGATGAGGATTTTGCCATGTCCTGGGCGGTCGACACCGCCTCCGGCAAGCGGCTCGCCGACATCGCCAAGGCAGTCAAGGACGCCGACGGCCTGATCCTCGCCACCGACCCGGATCGCGAAGGTGAAGCCATCTCCTGGCACGTTCTGGAAGTGCTCAAGCAGAAGCGCGCGCTGAAGGACAAGCCGGTCAGCCGCGTCGTCTTCAACGCCATCACCAAATCGTCGGTGCTGGAGGCGATGGCCAATCCGCGCCAGATCGATGCGCCGCTGGTCGACGCTTATCTGGCCCGCCGCGCGCTCGACTATCTCGTCGGCTTCACCCTGTCGCCTGTCCTGTGGCGCAAATTGCCGGGCGCCCGCTCCGCCGGCCGCGTCCAGTCGGTGGCGCTGCGCCTGGTCTGCGACCGCGAATCCGAGATCGAGCGCTTCATCCGCGAGGAATATTGGCAGATATCAGCTCTCCTCGGCACACCGCGCAACGAGACCTTCGAAGCCCGCCTCACCGCCTTCGAGCGCAAGAAGCTGCAAAAGCTCGACATTGCCAACAAGGCACAGGCCGACGACATCAAGGCGATGCTCGAAGGCGCCACCTTCAAGGCGCTGTCCGTCGAAGCCAAGCCAACCAAGCGCAACCCCGGTCCGCCCTTCACCACCTCGACATTGCAGCAGGCCGCCTCATCGGGCCTCGGCTTCTCGGCCACGCGCACCATGCAGGTGGCCCAGCGGCTCTATGAGGGCATGGAGATCGGCGGCGAGACCACTGGCCTGATCACCTATATGCGAACCGACGGCGTGCAGATGGCCCCCGAGGCGATCGACGCCGCGCGCGATGCCATCGCCAAGGAATTCGGCCCGAAGTACCTGCCGGAGAAACCACGCCAGTACACCGCCAAGGCCAAGAACGCGCAGGAAGCGCACGAGGCCATCCGGCCGACGGATTTCATGCGCACCCCCGCATCGGTCAGGCAATATCTCGATTCCGATCAGATGCGGCTTTATGAACTGATCTGGAAGCGCGCCATCGCCAGCCAGATGCAGTCGGCCGAGATCGAGCGCACCACTGTCGAGATCGAGGCGCTGAATGGAGCCCGCACCGCTGAACTTCGCGCTGTCGGCTCGGTCGTTCGCTTCGACGGCTTCATCGCCGCCTACACCGATCAGAAGGACGACGACGCCGAAGACGAGGAAAACCGCCGTCTGCCGGAGATCCGCTCCGGCGAGCAGCTTGCCCGCCGCGCGATCAATGCCACCCAGCACACGACCGAGCCGCCGCCGCGCTACTCCGAGGCGTCGCTGATCAAGAAGCTGGAAGAACTCGGCATCGGCCGCCCCTCGACCTACACCGCGATCCTGAAGACGCTCGAGGACCGAGACTACGTCACCATCGACAAGCGCCGGCTGGTGCCGCAGGCCAAGGGCCGCCTGCTGTCGGCCTTCCTGGAAAGCTTCTTCGAGCGCTATGTAGAGTATGACTTCACGGCATCGCTGGAAGAAAAGCTCGACGAGATCTCCGACGGAAAGCTCGCCTGGAAGGACGTGCTGCGTGATTTCTGGAAGGATTTTTCGGGCGCCGTCGCCGACATCAAGGAGCTGCGCGTCACCGATGTGCTCGATGCGCTGAACGAGGAACTGGCGCCGCTGGTTTTTCCCGCCCGCGAGGACGGTTCCAACCCGCGCATCTGCCCGAAATGCGGCACCGGTAATCTGTCGCTGAAGCTCGGCAAGTTCGGCGCTTTCGTCGGCTGCTCGAATTATCCCGAATGCTCCTTCACCCGCCAGCTCGGCGACGCCGCCAATCCCAATGGCGAGAATGGCGGCGGCGAGGACGGCACCAAGGTGCTGGGCAAGGATCCTTATACGGCCGAGGAAATCACGCTGCGCTCGGGCCGCTTCGGCCCCTACATCCAGCGCGGCGACGGCAAGGAGGCAAAGCGTTCGAGCCTGCCCAAGGGCTGGACGCCTGATTCCATCGACCATGAGAAGGCGCTCGCCTTGCTGGGGCTGCCGCGCGACGTGGGCAAACATCCCGAATCCGGCAAGATGATCTCGGCCGGCCTCGGCCGTTACGGGCCGTTCGTGCTGCACGATGGCACCTACGCCAATCTCGACAGCATCGAGGATGTGTTTTCCATTGGCCTCAACCGTGCCGTCACGGTGATTGCCGAGAAGCAGTCCAAGGGCAAGGGTGGCCGCAATGGTGGCACGGCTGCGGCTCTGAAGGAGCTTGGCGACCATCCGGATGGCGGCGGCAAGATCGTCGTGCGCGACGGCAAGTACGGCCCCTACGTCAATTTCGGCAAGGTCAACGCCACGCTGCCCAAGGGCAAGGATCCGCAATCGGTGACGATCGAGGATGCGCTGGCGCTGATCGCCGAAAAGGAAGCTAAGGGCGGCGGTGGCAAGAAGCCGTTCCGCAAGGCGGCGGCAACCAAAGCCCCCGCCGCCAAGAAAACAGCGGCCAAGAAGCCAGCCGCGAAGAAAAAAGGGTAGAACGGCGTGGCGCGCAGGATCACCGGAAGAAGTCACGGCGATCCCCGCACCGCCGACACCCGGGCCAAGGTCAAGGACGATTATCGGCCCTCGCGCGACGAAATCCTGCGCTATATCGCCGAAAACCCAGATCGCGCCGGAAAGCGCGACATCGCCAAGGCGTTCGCGCTGCGCGGCGACGACCGCATCTGGCTGAAGGATCTCCTGCGCGACCTGCAGGACGAAGGCGTTCTGACCAAGGAGCGCAAGCGGTTAGCCCGGGTCGGCGCCCTACCCCATGTCGCCGTGCTTGACATCTTTGGCCGCGACGGCGATGGCATCTTGCTGGCGCACCCGGCCGAGGCAGTCGGTCCGGGCGAGCCTCCCGTGGTCTCGATCCGCGTTTCGCGCAGCGGCAACGGTCCCGCGCCAGGCATCGGCGACCGCGTGCTGGCCAAAACCTTCCCGACCGACGATCCGTCAGGGCCTGCCTATACCGGCCGGGTGATCAAGATCTTCGAGAAGCGCACGGACGCTGTCCTCGGCGTCTTTCGCGTGCTTCAGGACGGCAGCTTCCGCATCGAGCCGGTGGAACGGCGCCAGCCCGAGCTGATCGTCGACAAGGAATTCCAGAACGGCGCCAAAAACGGCGATCTTGTCGAAGTCGAGCCAGCGCGAGCCTCCCGCTTTGGGTTGCCCCGCGCCAAGGTGCTGAATGTGCTGGGTTCGCTGACCAGCGAAAAGGCGGTTTCGATGATCGCCATCCACGCGCACGACATTCCCCACATTTTCCCGGCCGACGTCATTGCCGAATCCGAGGCGGTGAAGCCCGCGACGCTTGACCATCGCGAGGACTGGCGCGACCTGCCGCTGGTTACCATCGATCCGGCCGACGCCAAGGACCATGACGACGCGGTCTTCGCCACCCCTGATCTCGACGAGAAGAACCCCGGCGGCGTCATCGCGACGGTCGCCATCGCGGATGTCGCGGCCTATGTCCGCCATGGCACGGCGCTCGACCGCGAAGCGCTGAAGCGCGGCAATTCGGTTTATTTCCCAGATCGCGTCGTGCCGATGCTGCCCGAGCGCATCTCCAACGATCTCTGTTCGCTGCGCGAGGGTCAGGATCGCCCGGCACTCGCGGTGCGCATGACTTTCTCCGCCGAGGGCAGAAAGATCAGGCACTCCTTCCACCGCGTCATGATGAAGTCGGCGGCCAAGCTGGCCTATAGCCAGACCCAGGCCGCGATCGACGGTGTTCCGGACGACAAGACCGGCCCGATCCTCGACACTGTGCTGAGGCCGCTGTGGGAGGCCTATGCGATCCTCAAGCGCGGCCGCGACGGCCGCCAGCCGCTGGAACTCGACCTGCCGGAGCGCAAGATCCTGCTCAAGCCGGATGGCACGGTCGACCGCGTCATCGTGCCGGAGCGGCTCGACGCCCACAAGTTGATCGAAGAGTTCATGATCCAGGCCAATGTCGCCGCGGCCGAAACGCTGGAAGGCAAGAAGCAGGCGCTGGTCTATCGCGTCCATGACGCGCCGTCGCTGGCCAAGCAGGAATCGCTGCGCGAATTCCTGCAGACGCTTAGCCTGTCATTGGCACGCGGCGCCCAGATGCGGCCCAGCCAGTTCAACGGCATTCTTGAGCGTGTGCGCGGCGCCGACAATGAGGCGCTGGTCAACGAAGTGGTGCTGCGCTCGCAGAGCCAGGCCGAATATTCACCCAAGAACATCGGCCATTTCGGGCTCAACCTCAGCCGTTACGCTCATTTCACCTCGCCGATCCGCCGCTACGCCGACCTGATCGTGCATCGCGGACTTATTGCCGCGCTCGGTCTCGGCCCCGGCGGGCTGACGCAGGATGAGGAGGCCCGCCTCGAAGATGTTGCGGTGCTGATCTCCGGCACCGAGCGGCGCGCGATGGCTGCCGAGCGCGACACGGTCGACCGGCTGATCTCGGCCTACCTCGCCGAGCGCATCGACGACCGCTTCGACGCCCGCATCTCCGGCGTCACCAAATCAGGACTTTTTGTCCAATTGCCGCAATATGGCGCCGATGGTTTCATCCCGGTGTCAACTTTGGGCGGCGATTACTATATATACGATGAAACGGCCCGCTCCCTGTTCGGAGAACGCTCGGGCAAAGGCTACCAGCTCGCGGACCGCGTCGAGGTCCGGCTCGTCGAGGTGGCGCCAATGGCCGGCGCGATGCGCTTCGAGATGTTGACCGACCCAAAGCCCCTGCCAGGCTCCAGCAGGTCGTTTCACAAGGCTAAGGGCCGCGCCCGTGCGTCGCAATCGCGACCGGGGTCGCGCGGCAGGAGACGATGATGGAACAACAGGTTTTTGGTGGCGAACATCACTCTGGCCGGGTTGCCCGCCCCTTGTGGACGGCGATGAAGCGGGGCTTCTTGGGCCGCTGCCCGAACTGTGGCGAAGGCAAGCTGTTCCGCGGCTTCACCAAGACTGTCGAAACCTGCAGCGTCTGCGGCGAGGAGATCCATCACCATCGCGCCGACGATCTGCCGGCCTACCTGGTCATCGTCATCGTCGGCCATATCGTTCTCGGTGCCTTCATGGGCGTGGAAGCGACCTCGACGCTCTCCACCTGGCAGCACATTGCAATATGGGTGCCCTTGACCATCCTGCTCTCCATCGCGCTGCTGCAACCGGTCAAGGGTGCCGTCATCGGACTGCAATGGGCGTTCTATATGCACGGGTTCGGTGGCCAAAAGGATGGGACGGAGTCCCACCACGGCGCCTAAGGCGCCGCTGGCGCAACACGCCAATCGGTAAGGCCACTTTCGCATGCAAGAAGTTTCCGCTAGGTCCCTGCGCATGGAAGCATTGACCAAGGCGGATGCCGACAAGCTCGACAAGGGTCTTGCCACGCATGGCGGCGGGCGCCTGCGTCCGCGTGACGCCGCGACGCTCATCCTGCTCGACCGCAAGGGCGACGACGTCCTGGTGTTGATGGGGCGCCGCCACGCCGCACACGCTTTCATGCCAGGCAAGTTCGTGTTCCCCGGCGGCCGAACCGACCCTGCCGACAGCCGCATACCGACAGCGACGGCACTTGACCAGCACGAAGAAGCCAAGCTGACGGCCGGCCCCGGCCGCACCAGCCGCGCCCGCGCCCGCGCCATTGCCTTGTCGGCGGTCCGCGAGACCTACGAGGAAGCCGGCCTGCTGATCGGCCGCAAAGGCGCCTTTGCCACGACCAGGCGCGATTGGCAGGGTTTCGTCGAACATGGCGTGGCACCGTCGCTGGAAGCATTGCGCTTCGTCGCGCGCGCCATCACGCCGCCGAACCGGGTACGCCGCTTCGATACCCGCTTCTTCAGCGCCTGGCGTGGCGATGTCGCCGTCGAACTGCCCGATGGCGGCCCGACCAATGAATTGGAGGAACTGGTCTGGCTGCCGCTCGCCAAGGCCAAGCAGGCCGACATACCCGACATCACTCGAATGATCCTGGACGAGCTGGAAAAGCGGCTCGCCGACGATCCGCTGCTGCGTCCGGGCGGACCTGTCCCTTTCTACCGGCTTGTCCGCAACCACTTCACCCGCGAACTTCTCTAAGCAATTCCAGGAACACTGTGCCGCGGTTTCCCACGGGAATTGCGCAAGATCAAAAAGACAGAGTATTCAGCATCCCATGACGGTCGATACCCAACCACAGGGCGACGAACGCGTACACTGGCTGCCGATGGTGGCGGCGATTTCGTCGATCAGCGTCGTCGGCATCGCCATTGGCCTCGGCATGCCCTTGCTCAGCGTCATCCTGGAAACACGCGGTCATTCGGCCTCGATGATCGGCCTGAACACGGCTGTCGCCGGCGTGGCCTCGATCGCCGGGGCGCCGCTGGCCACGCCGCTCGCCATGCGCTTCGGCGTCGCCTGGACCATGATCGCCATGATTGCCACCGGCGCGCTCGCCTTCGTCGGTTTCCATTTCGCGCCCGATTTCTGGATGTGGTTTCCGCTGCGCGTCGTTCTGCACATCGCGCTGACCGTGCTGTTCATCCTGTCGGAATTCTGGATCAGCACGTCGGCGCCGCCACACCGGCGCGGCCTTGTGCTTGGCATCTATGCCACCGTCCTGTCGCTCGGCTTTGCCGCCGGGCCGTGGCTGTTCGCCCATCTCGGCAGCTCCGGCTTCAGGCCGTTCGGCGTCATCATTGCCCTGGTGACGCTGGCTGCCATACCGGTGCTCGCCGCGCGCAACGAAAGCCCGACCATCGTGGCCGACAGCGAAACCAGCCACTTCCTGCGTTATATCTGGCTGGTGCCGACCGCGACTTTCGCCGTGCTCGTGTTCGGCGCGGTTGAGACAGGCGGCTTCGCGCTGTTCCCGGTCTACGGCAACCGCATCGGTTATTCCGAGGCCGACGCGGCGCTGCTGCTGACCATGATCGGCCTCGGCAATGTGCTGTTGCAGATTCCGATCGGCATGATCAGCGACCGCGTCTCCGACCGGCGTTATCTCTTGCTCGCCTGCGCCACGGTCGGCCTCGTCGGCACGATATTCATGCCGTTCTTTGCCGCGAACTGGCATTTGATGGCCGCGCTACTCTTCGTCTGGGGCGGTGTCGTCGCCGCCATGTACACGATCGGCCTCGCCCATCTCGGCTCGCAGCTCTCCGGCCACGAACTGGCCTCCGCCAACGCCGCCTTCGTGCTCTGCTACGGCGTCGGCATGGTGCTTGGCCCGCAGGCGATCGGTATCGGAATGGACAGTTTCGGGCCTTCCGGATTCGGCTGGTCGCTCGGCCTGTTCTTCGGCGCCTACATCGCCCTGGTCTGCTTCAGGCTCGTGCGCAAGCTCCTGCTGTAACACTGCGCCGTCGAGTGCCCTTATCCGCCGCGCCGCGGCGGATGCTGACAGAACCGTGTCAGCAGCGTCCGGTTAGAAGAGTGTCCCCTGATATCCGAAGTTGAGGACACTGCCATGATCGACAGCGGCTTTGAGACCACATCACTGCGAATGACGCTTCTGCTGCTTGTAACCTTCCAGGCTCCAGCCGCCGATGTTGACCGCATCATGGACGCGGTTGTCGCGATCGCACCGCTCGCCATGGGCAAATATGACCGCAACGCGTATCAGTCGGCACACGGCATCGAGCGCTACAGGCCGCTTGAAGGGGCCGCGGCCGGCGCCGAGACCGAATTTGCGCCGCCGCCCGGGCACGGTCGAGGTTTCGTTCGAACTGCCCGACGACCAGACGCTGGCGGCCCGCGTCGTCGAAGCGATCTTCCAGGCGCATTCCTATCAGGAACCGGTGATCCGCATCCAGCCGATCCTTGCCAGCCGCTCCAAGGGGCTGGACGACCGTGCCAATCCGAATCGCTGGTGGAACATGACCGGAGACTGGAAGAAGGTTGCGGTATCCGAGGCGGAAACCGCCTGATTTATGCATTCTGGGCAGCTTGGGCGAGCCACATCAGGCCAGCCGGGCTTGACTTTCCAGGCACGTTCTTTATGTGTCGCGCCAAGTTTCCCGCGTCCGGGTGTTTTCCCGTGCTCCAGCGGCCAAAACCCCACGAACATAACGGACTGAGATCATGGCCAAAGCCGCAAACATCAAGATCAAGCTTCTGTCGACCGCCGACACCGGTTTCTTCTACGTCACCAGCAAGAACAGCCGTACCAAGACCGACAAGCTGTCGTTCCGCAAGTACGACCCGGTCGCCAAGAAGCACGTCGAATTCAAGGAAACCAAGATCAAGTAATCTGGTTTTTCCTCTGGAATGCCAAACGCCGCCCATCGGGCGGCGTTTTTCGTTTGGGCGGGCGGGCGAAGTCCGTCAGCCCGGCTGAGCGCCTTAGAGCCGGATGATTTCAGGTCGAGTCGACCTGAAATCTGAATCCGTCTCTAAATCAAAGAGATAGAGTATGATGTCGTCCGAAAACCGCTTCACACTTTTCGGCATCATGCTCTAGCCGATGCGGTCGCCGCTCTTCTCGTCGAACAAATGCAGCGATGCCGGATCGGCCGACAGGCGCACCATGTCGCCGGGCTTCACGGCCGCGCGGCCCATCGCAAAGACGCAAAGCTGCTGGCCGGCCAGCTTGACGTAGAACTGCGTCGACAGGCCGAGCGGCTCCACCACTCCCACTTCGCCTTGCAGCGCGCCGTCATCAGCCAACCGGATATGCTCGGGCCGCAGACCGACGGTGATGACGTCACCGTCCCTGAGCGGCAGGCCGTCCGGCAGCCGAAGCTTCTGGCCATCGGACAACACGGCGTCCACCTTGCCGCCCTTCTCCACCGTCGCCGACAGGAAATTCATCCCAGGCGAGCCAATGAAACCGGCGACGAACATATTGGCCGGCCGGTCATAGAGATCGAGCGGCGCCCCCACCTGCTGGATCAGCCCGTCATGCATGACGACGATGCGGTCGGCCATGGTCATCGCCTCGATCTGGTCGTGGGTGACGTAAACCGAAGTGGTCTTCAACTGCTGGTGCAGCGCCTTGATCTCGGCGCGCATATGAACGCGCAGCTTGGCATCGAGGTTCGACAGCGGCTCGTCGAAAAGAAAGACCTTGGGATCGCGCACGATGGCGCGGCCCATGGCGACACGCTGGCGCTGGCCGCCGGACAATTGCCTGGGCAGGCGTTGCAGGAACGTATCGAGCCCCAGCCGCTTGGCGGCACCATCGACGCGCGCATCGATCGCCGGCTTCTCGGCCTTTCGCAGCATCAGGCTGAAGCCCATGTTCTTCGAGACGTCCATATGCGGATAGAGCGCATAGGACTGGAACACCATGGCGATGTCGCGGTCCTTGGGCGCCACGTCATTGACCAGCCGCTCGCCGATGCGGATCTCGCCGCCCGAGGCTTCCTCGAGCCCGGCGATCATGCGCAACAGCGTGGACTTGCCGCAGCCGGACGGTCCGACCAGCACGACGAACTCGCCATCGGCGATTTCGAGATCGACCGCGTGCAGGACGCGCACGGCGCCATAATCCTTGCGGACCTTTTCGAGCGTGACAGAGGCCATCGGTCTATCCTTTGACGGCGCCGGCGGTCAGGCCGGTGACGAGATAGCGTTGCAGGAAAGCGAAGAAGATGCAGACCGGGATCAGCGCCAGGATCGACGCCGCCATCATCTGTCCCCAGTCAACGGCGAACTTGCCGATGAAGGTGAGCAGGCCGACGGCGAAGGTTTTCTGGTCGTCGCTGGAAATCAGCATCAGCGCGAACAGCAGCTCGCTCCAGGCGGCGGTAAAGACGAAGCCCAGCGTCGCGCCCATGCCGGGCAGCGTCAGCGGCACGATCACCTTGCGCATCGCCTGCGCGCGCGTGCAGCCGTCGATCATCGCCGCCTCCTCCAGGTCCTTGGGGATGCCGTCAAAGAAGGACTGCATCAGGAAGGTGGCGAAGGCGGTGTTGAAGGCGGTGTAGATGATGATCAGCCCGGTCAGGCTGTTGATCAGGCCGATCTGCCCCATCACGCGGTAGATAGGCGGAATGACCATCACCAGCGGAAAGGTCTGGGTCAGCAGCAACATGAGAGCCAGTGCAGCCTTGCCGCGAAAGGTGAAGCGGGACATGGCGTAGCCGGCGAGCGTGGCGATGACCGTGACCAGTGCCGCCGTCGACACCGAGACGATGACGCTGTTGAGGAAATAGCGCGGGAAATCGGTGGCTTCGAGCACGGTCACGAAATTCTGCAACGTCATGTGCGACGGCCAGAAGGTGATGCCTTCGGAATAGAGCAGCCGCTCCGGCGTGACCGAGATCTTCAGCGTCCAGTAAATCGGGAACAGAGCGAAGACGACGTAGGCGGCGATCGCGGCGTAGAGGCCGATGCCACCGAAGAAGCGCTGTGATGCTGAGCGTCCGGCAATCATCAGACGTGCCTCACAAGCGAGCGGCGGATGGCGATGAGCACGATCGCGTAGGCGATGAGCAGCACCAGCAGCAGCACGGCCACGGCCGAGGCATAGCCCTTGTCCAGCGACTTGAAGGCGCTGACATAGATGTAGACCGGCACCGTGTTGGTCGAGCCGGCCGGTCCGCCCTCGGTCATGACGAAGATCAGGTCGGCGAAAGTGGCGATCCAGATGGTGCGCAACATCACCGTGATGGCGATGGTTGGGGCCAGGAAAGGCAGCGTCACCTTGGTGAAACGTTGCCACGGCGAAGCGCCGTCGATCGCCGCCGCCTCATGCAGTTCCGAGGGAATAGACTTCAGCGCCGCCAGCAGCGTTATGGCGAAGAACGGAATGCCGAACCAGACATTGGCTATGATCGGCCCCCACATGGCGGTGGAGGGATCGGACAGGACGTTGGTCGGTTCGGCCTTCAGCCCCAAGGCGAACAGCCAGTGCGGCAGCGGACCGACGATCGGGTTGAACAGCCAGGCCCAGGTCAGGCCCGACAGGAAGGACGGCACCGCCCAGGGCAGGAAGACCAGTGCCTGCACCGCCTTGCGGCCTGGGAAAGGCTTGTCGAGCAGCAACGCCAGGCCAAGGCCGAGGAAGAACTGGAAGAACAGGCTGGCCGCCGTCCACCACAACGTGTTGATCAGCGCCTGGCCCAGCACCTGGTCCGACAGCATCGCCTGATACTGCCCGAGCCCGACATACTCGGACTTGAAGGCCGAAAATTTGCGGAAGGAATAGCTGATGCCGATGACCAGCGGCACGAGCAGCACCACGACCAGCAGGATGATCGCCGGGCTGAGGTAGAGCCAAGGCTCGATCGTCGCGTAGGAGAGCCGCTTTTTTCGCGGCGCCGCTGCGGACCGAATTTCGGATACGGCATAGGTCATTTGGCTGAGAAATGGCTCCCTGGAGCGGCGGGATGGACAATGAGCGTCCTTCTCCCCGTTCACGGGGAGAAGATGCCGGCAGGCAGATGAGGGGCGGCGCCAGCTTTTCAGAACTTGGCGCAGCCCCTCATCCGGCCCTATCGGGCCACCTTCTCCCCGTGAACGGGGAGAAGGGAAGAAAAGCTACTTCTTGTTCTTCGCCAGCCAGTCCTGCTGTTCCTTGGTCAGGAAGGCAGCCCACTGGTCGGCGACCTCCTTGGCCGTCTTCTGGCCGAGCAGCACTTCCTGGAAGTTCTTGATCGCGACCTGGTCGACGAAATTGCCGAGGTTTTCCAGATGCGTCGGCGGCGTCACCATTTCATATTTGGAGCTGTCGCTGAGTTCCGTGAACCAGCCCTTGAACTGCTCGGTCTTGAAATGGGGATCCTGGTCGGCACCGTTGTGGATCGGCACGACGCCGACTTCCTTGGCCCATTCCAGATTGTCCTTCGGCGACAGAAGCGTCGCCATCAGCTTCCAGGCATCATCCTTGTGCTGCGAGTTGGCGAACATCGCCCAGCCGGCATAGCCGAGCGTCGGATAGGACTTTCCGCTTGGTCCGACCGGCAGCGGCGCCACGGCGAAGTCGTCGGCGCTCATCTTGTCGGCGATGCCGAGAAGCGCGTCCGGATCCTGATTGAGCATGGCGCAAGTGCCGGAGTAGAAACCGGTGACGGTTTCGTTGAAGCCCCAGCTTACGGAATCCTTCGGCGCGAGACCATTCTTGTACATGTCGGCCAGCATCTGCAGGCCCTTGACCGAGCCCTCTTCATTGATGGTCGAGGTGCCGTCCTCGTTGAAATAGCCGCCCTTGCCCTGAGCGATGTTCATGAACATGTGCATGCCGTTGAAGGCGCCCGGCCCGCCGCGCAGGCAGTAGCCGTATTTTCCGGGAATGGCCGAGATCTTCTTGGAATCGGCGACAAACTCGTCGAGCGTCGCTGGCGGGCCGTCAAGACCAGCCTCCTTGAACAGCTTCTTGTTCCAGAACAGCGCGTTCACATAGTAGCCATAGGGGATCATGAACTGGGTGTTGTTGACCGTCGAGCCGAACTGTTTGGCGCGGTCGCCGAGCGTCTTGGCGTCGTCCCACTTGGCCATATAGGGGCCGAGATCCTCGAGCTGGGCATTGTTGGCGTAAAGCCCCATCCAGCGTTCCGGCATCTCGACCACATCGGGCGTGTCACCGGCCTGCACCATGGTCAGGAATTTCTCGAAAGCCTGGCCCCAGGGCAGCGAGACCAGTTCGACCTTGACGCCTGGATTGGCCGCCTCGAACTCGGCGATCTGCTTCTTGAGGAATTCGGTGCGTGGCGGGCTGGTGATCACCTCGACCATTTTCAGGGTTGAATCGGCGAGCGCGCCACCGGCGGAAATCGCCAGCCCCGCGACGGTGGCAAGCATGACGGTCAGTTTTTTCATGTTCAAGACTCCCATTTTGAACCCGCTTGTTATTTTCTGGCTTTTTCGAGGGCCTGGGCGACATCCGCCCAGAGATCCTCGACACTTTCCAATCCGACATTGAAGCGGATGGTTCGGGGGCTGACGCCGAAGCGCGCCATCGAATTCAGTCCCGGCGTCTGCTCCAGCGACGCCTTGGCCGGTACGACCAGGCTCTCATGCCCACCCCAGCTGACGCCGATGCGGAAATATTTCAGCGCGTCGACGAAGACGGGAATGTCGATGTCCTCGGTAACCTCGAACGAGAACAACCCGCCATAGCCGGCAAGCGTCGCCTTGCCCGGATGGTTCGAATAGGCTGGATGGTTCACCCGCTCGACATCGCCATGCGCCTTCAGCCGCTCGGCGATGGCAAGCCCGCTCTTCATATGGTGCGGCAGGCGCAGCGGCAGCGTGCGCAGGCCGCGCAGCAAAAGCCAGGCCTCGAACGGCGACAGCTTGCCGCCGAGATAGGAATAGGTCTGCTCGTTGATCTGCTTGATATGCGCTGCCGAGCCAGCCACCACGCCGGCGACCGTGTCGCTGTGGCCGCCGAGATATTTCGAGGCTGAGTGCAGCACGAGGTCGACGCCGTGCGAGATCGGCTTCTGGAACACCGGCGTCGCCCAGGAATTGTCGATGGTGGTGACGATGCCCTGCTCTTTTGCCAGCCGGGTCAGATGCGGCAGGTCCTGGAGCTCGAACACCATCGAGGTCGGGCTTTCCAGATAGAGCAGCTTGGCGCCGGGAAGCGCCGCCGCGACCGCGTCCGGGTCGGAACCGTCGACATAGTCGACCTTGATGTTGAGCCGCGGCAGGAGCCGCTCGAACAGCCGGTAGGCATCGCCATAGCAGTTGCGTACAGCAACGATGCGCTCGCCCGCCCCGACGAAGGCAAGCACGGTGGCGCTGATCGCCGCCATGCCGCTGGAGAAGCCGCGTGCGGCCTCTGCACCCTCGAGCGCGGCGACACGAGCCTCGAACTCCATGACCGTCGGATTGTCGCCGCGGGAATAGATCGGCTGCTTTCGTTTGCCGGCAAAGGTATCGGCCATTTCCGCATAATTGGCGAAAGTGAACAACGAGGTCTGGTAGATCGGCGGCACGACGGCGCCGCCGGGAAACGGTTCGTCATGCGCCAAAAGCGTCGCCGCCTCGGCGAGATAATCGTGGTCGAAACCGTCTGGATGCCCGTTCATTTCAGGTCCGAAAGTTTGAGTTTGGCCGCACCGCGCTTGAGGTCGTCCTCGACGGTGGCGATGAGCTTGAGCGCCTCGTCGCGGGCGCCCTGCGGATCCCGCGCGGCGATACGTTCGTAGATGGTGCGGTGATAGGGAAAGCTGGCATGGCCGAAATCGCGCACACCGAGCGGATGCTCCCAGAAGCGATGGAACAGTTCGTGCATGGCCGCGATGATCTGTTCGAACAGTGGATTGCCGGAGACCCGGTAGATCGCCTGGTGGAATTCCCAGTCCTCTTCCGACGACATGCCATCAAGGGTGCGAAACGCCTGCTCCATGATATCGAGCTTGCCCTCGATCTCGGCAATGTCGGCCGGGCTTGCCCGCTCGGCGCACAGTGCCGCTGCTTCCGCCTCCAGCGCGCGGCGTATTTCCAGCGTCTGCATCAGGCTGGTGAAGTCATTGCCGCCCGCCAGCGTCAGCGGCAAATGCAGCATGTCGGGCGAGACGGCGGCCTTGAGAAAAGTGCCGCTGCCTTGCCGGCGTTCGACCAGGCCCAATCCTTCCCACCGCGTCAGCGCCTCGCGCACCGTGTTGCGGCTGACCTTGAGCCGTTCGGCTAGAATGCGCTCGGTCGGCAGTCGCTCGCCAGGCCGCAAGGCCTCGGCGCGGACGAAGCCCACCAATGCCTTCAGCACGGCGTCGTCACGCGCCGTCGTCTGGATGGGTGGCAGGCTGTTCTGGTCCACATTTCCTCCAAGTGGTCCAATGGTCCAACCAATTTCTGCACGGATGGAGCCTCCTGTCAATTGCTTGTCAGGAGACAGCTGGCCATCAGCCTGTGGAAGATGACGCGCTGCGTTCGGAGGGGCGCCCGGCTCCGGCATCCGGTCCGAACCATCTGGTCAGCGCATCGGCCAATCCCTGTCCATCCTCAACGCCAACCCAGGCTACGTATCCATCGGGCCGGATCAAGACCGCGTCGGGTGCGGCGACCGTTCCGAGTACGGGAAGCTCCCAGGCACCGGCATACGATGCGTCGATCTGCCGGATCCGGTCGGCCCAAGGCGCAATGTCCAGCCTGCCTGGCTCACCGAAATTGAGGAGCAGCGGCCGCGCGTCGTGGAGCAACGTGAACAGTCGCAACGGCCCATCAGCGGTGGAGAGATCGAGGTCGGGTATTCGTCGCCCAAGCAGCGCGTGCCCCTCCCCGAGATCGTAGTGGACATCCAGGCCAGACATCTCCGCGGCGATCCGTTTGCGTGGCCCATCCATGGCGAGCAGTTCGGCGAATGTGTCGCTCAAGGCCTTGGTGCGAGCATCCATCCGGCGAAGCGCGACCTGCGCCATCGCGTTGCGCAGCACGCGGGCGGCGACCGGATAGCGTTCGGCATGGTAGCTGTCGAGCAGGCCTTCCAGTGACAGCCGCTTGACCACCTGGGCCAGCTTCCACCCCAGGTTCACCGCGTCCTGCACGCCGATATTGAGGCCCTGTCCGCCCATTGGGGGATGGATATGCGCGGCGTCACCGGCCAGCAGAACACGTCTGTCGCGGTAAGCGGCAGCCTGCCGCGTCATGTCGGTGAACCGGGAAATCCAGGTCGGACTGTGGACCCCGTAATCGGTGCCGTAGACACCGACAAGCGCCTCGCTGAGATCGCGCAGTGTCGGTTCGCCACCAATGGTCAGTTGTCGCTCGGTCAGCACGATACCCACCCGGCCGTCTTCCTCAATCTTGCCGATCGCATGGATACCATGGGCGTCACTGCGAAAGCCCAATGCTGGTTCCTCCGCCGTCTCCACCTCGGCGATTATCCAGCTCATCGTCGGATCCCATCCATCGAACGCGATCCCCGCGGCCTTGCGGATCATGCTGCGCCCTCCGTCGCAGCCGACGAGATACTGCGTCCGCAACCGCTGGCCGCCAGACAGATCGATGTCGACGCCACCATTATCCTGTGCGAAGCCCGTGACGTCCTGCCGGCGAGATCGGCACGCCGAACTCGCTGATCCAGTCGGCCAATATCCGCTCGATGTGGTTTTGCCGCAGTGCCAGCAGATAGTTGTGCCGCGTGGGAAAGTCGCTGATGTCCAATCGGATCATGTGGAAGCCCACCGACGGCGATGTCTGTCCCTGCGAGAGGAACCGGTCGGCAATTCCGCGCTGGTCGAGCACCTCGATGGTGCGTGCGTGCAGGCCGCCCGCGCGCAAACCGACGAGTTCCTGGTTTGGCCGCCGCTCGACAACGGCCACATCGACGCCCGCCAATGCGAGTTCGCCAGCCAGCATCAACCCGGTCGGACCGCCTCCGGCGATCACCACCGCATGATCCCGACGCACTCGGCCACCTGGCAACAATTCCGGCATTTCGCCACTCCCGTTTCCGTTAACCTGGGTCGTGGTTCTACGGGAACAGCCGGGTCTTGCCGCAAGCCCCTTGCGCGCCATATGTATGAAATGGAGGGGGCTGGCTCCTCTTCTTCCCCTTATGCATATGGCGGCGAAAAAGTCGCGGTGTTGCCAAGCAATAGCACGCGAGGGTGCAACCGAAGCCGTTACAGTCCAGAAAAGCGGGATCTGCCGCAAAAAAGCCCCGGTTCTTCCGGGGCTTGACGCAGATTCCTGATGTCATATCGGGCAAAGGGGGCCGGTCGGCGTTTGGCAGCGGTACGAGGAGGCCACTATGTGCCAGCGCCGGCCGGCCGACCCCACGGACCCAGGAGATGCGGCGGACCTGAGCATCATGGGGTATTCGAGGATCGAGCCGGCTGTCTACCTCGTGCCGGCTTCGTCTTGGCCTTCACATTTGCGCAAGAGCTTATGGAAATCAACAGTTTCTTAACCAAGGCTCGCGAATCGCTTGGATTAAGGTAAATGGGTAACCCTGTTGGGGTTGACCGGATAATCGGGCCCGGAGCGTCAGGCTGCCTTGGCAACGACGCGGTTGCGGCCGCCGCTCTTGGCTTCGTAGAGCGCGAGATCGGCGCGTTTCATCAGTGCCGCCACCGTGTCCACGCCCTTCAGCACCGATGACACGCCAACACTGACGGTGACCTCGATCGTCTTGCCCTCGGCGCCGATGGCGAACGGCATCTGGGCGATTTCGGCACGAATGCGCTCGGCCACCTTCTCGGCCACTGCGCCGTCGGTATCGGGCATTACCACCACGAACTCCTCGCCGCCGAACCGGCAGGCAAGGTCGATACCCCGGACGTTCTTGCGCAGCCGCCGCGCGAATTCGCGCAGCACCTCGTCGCCGCCGTCATGCCCATGCGCATCATTGATGGACTTGAAGCGGTCGAGATCGGTGATCATCACCGACAGCGGCCGGCGCCGCGCCACGGCGCGATCGAACAGCGTCTGCAGATGGCTGTCTAGATAGCGGCGATTGTGCAGCCCGGTGAGGCCGTCGGTCACGGCCATTTCGATGGTCTGGGTGACACTGGCGCGCAATTGGTCATTGTAGCGCTTGCGGCGCACCTGGGTACGCAGCCGCGCCGTCAGTTCCTGCTGGTCGATCGGCCGCATCAGATAGTCGTTGATGCCGAGTTCGAGCCCTCGGATGATGCGCTCCTCCTCGCCCTCCTCCGCCAGCAGGATGATCGGCACGAAACGGGTGCGGTCGAGCGAGCGCAGTTGCGAGCAGAGCCTGAGCGGATCGAAATCGGCGAAGGCCGTCGAGATCATCACGCATTCATAGGGCGTCTCCGCGGCCTGGAAGAACCCGGCATGCGGATCGCCCGTGACGTCGAGGTCGGCACGATCGCGCAGCATCTTCTGGATGCGCTCGACCGACGATTTGCGCTCGTCGATCAAAAGCACCTTCGGCGTCGTGTCCTCGGACGCGAAATTGCGGCTCAAAAGTTCTTCGATGCCGATGTTGCGCGTGGTCGAGGCGCGCAGCCGAAGCTCGTCGGTCAACGACTTCAGGCGGACCAGGCTCTTGACGCGCGTCATCAGCTGCAAGTCGTTGACCGGCTTGGTCAGGAAATCGTCGGCACCGGCCTCGAGCCCGCGCACGCGGTCGGTGACCTGATCGAGCGCGGTGATCATCACCACCGGAATGTGCGACGTCGCCGGATCGCTCTTCAATCGCCGGCAGACCTCGAACCCGTCCATGTCGGGCATCATTACGTCGAGCAGCACGACATCGACCTTGCCGTTCTCGCAGGTCTCGATCGCATCAGCCCCATTGGTGGCGGTCAGAACCTCGAAATACTCGGCCAGCAGCCGGACTTCCAGCAGCCTCACATTGGCAGGGATGTCGTCGACGACGAGGATCCGCGCAGTCATTTCACAACGCTCCGGCTCGGCTGGAAGGGTACATCAGGCATCGCCCAGATAAGATTTGATGGTTTCGATGAAACGCGGCACCGAGATCGGCTTCGAAATATACGCCTCGCAGCCGCCTTGGCGGATGCGTTCCTCGTCGCCTTTCATCGCGAAGGCAGTCACCGCAATCACCGGGATGACGTGCAGATCGTCGTCCTCTTTCAGCCATTTGGTCACTTCCAGTCCCGACACTTCGGGCAGTTGGATGTCCATCAGGATGAGGTCCGGCCGGTGCTGGCGCGCCAGGTCGAGCGCCTCCAGACCGTTGCGGGTGCGCACCGTCTCGTAACCGCTTGCTTCGATGAGGTCCCGAAAGAGCTTCATATTGAGCTCATTGTCCTCGACGATCATCACCTTCTTAGGCATCGACATCCCGTCCCGGCCGTCCTCCGCCCGGAGGTGGCCGTCATGCGCTCTTTCCTTGAACGCACCAAACCCTGCTGCACTATACGGCAATATGATTGACGAAACGGAAACCCGAAGCCTGCAAAGCAGCACGAATTCCGCCTCGCCTCCCTGCGCGTCCAAAAGGCGCGCCACACGCTAATGGCTTGCCGCAAGCAATTCTTGCCATTACTGCGGGAGAGACTCATTCCACGCACCGAAGGTAGTGATGGCAAACGCAGCGTCAATGCGCGAAGAGGCGGAAACCATTGCCGTCAAGGCACTGGGCTTCGTTGCCGCCGATCCGGAGCTTTTACCGCGCTTTCTGGCAATCACGGGAATAGAGGCGCATTCGATCCGCCGGGCGGCCGGCGAGCCGGGTTTCCTGGCCGGCGTCCTGCAGTTCATTCTTGCCCACGAGCCGACCTTGATGCGCTTCGCCGAGGAAACCGGCACGCCACCAGCGGCTGTCGGCAAGGCGTTGCGCGCCTTGCCGCTTGGCGATGACAATCACGAGCACTCCACATGAGCGATGATCCCGAAACCGCGCGCCAAATCGAGGAACTGGCGGCTGACGACCGACCGCTGCTGGTGCTCGATGTCGACGACGTGGTGCTCGAATTCATCCGGCCCTTCCCGCATTTCCTCAAGGCGCGCGGCTATGGCCTGACGCTGGCCTCCTTCCGGCTGACCGGCAACATTGCCGAGACAGCCAGCGGCCGCCTGATCGAACAACCCGAAGTCACCGCACTCCTCGGCGATTTCTTCGACGCGCAAGCCGATTGGCAAAGCATCACCGATGGCGCCGCGGAAGCCCTGACCGGGCTTGGAGACCGTGCCGAAATCATATTGCTGACAGCCATGCCGCACCGGCATCGCGCCGTGCGACGCGCCCATCTCGATGCACTGGGGCTAGCCTATCCGCTGCTGACCACCGAAATGGCCAAGGGCCCGGCGGTAGCCAAACTGCGCGGCAAGAGCGGCAGGCCGGTGGTCTTCGTCGACGATCAGCCAGCCAATCTGGCGTCGGTGCGTGACTCGGTCGCCGACGCAAACCTATTCCATCTGATGGCCGACAATTCGCTGCGTACGTTCCTGCCATCGGTCCCGGACGATGTCATCGTCGTCCAGGATTGGCACGAAGCCGCGCCTAAGATCGCTGGCGCGCTGGGGTTCTAATCCAGGCGTTTTGGTGCGATCCCGGACGAAAAAACCGGTTCGCACTGTTCCGGATTTGCTCAAGGGCAGAACACTCAAGGATTGAGCTTCGCCCCTGCCCCGCCGTTAGCGCCGCCGCCATTATCGCTACCGCCATTTTCGCCGCCGCTCTCATCGTCCGAACCGTCACCGTCGTCGACGCTATCGTCCACCGCCGGGTCGGCGGGCTTCAGCATGACGCCGTTGACGGTGACCGAGCCGTCGGCCTTGGTGTTGATAGCCCATTCCAGCTTGCCGTCCGGCAGCGTCTTGGCAAAACCCTTCGCCATGAGAGCGACAGGCACGTACTGCCCGACTTCCGGCTCCGCCTTCGCCGCTTCCTGCAGATGCTCCATGATCTTGTCGAAGCCAGCGACGTCGACAGTGAGATTTGCGTCGGGTTTCTGGCCGAAGCTTGTCATCTCACCTTCCAGCGCGATCTCCATGTCCTTGTTCTTTACGGTACTGTGGCCGATGACGACCTTCGGCGTCTTGGCCAGGAATTCGGCTTTGAGCTGGTCGCCGAACTCGGCCGGCAGCGGCGGATCCTGGTTGAGATCAAAGGCTTCGATGGCCTTCTTCGCCATGTTGTCGAGATCGATGTTGGCGCCGCCGAAATTCAGGTCGATATCGGTGGGCAGCAGCGCCACGCTCCAGCTCGGCAAAAGCTGCTGCGGCACGGTCAGCCCCGAAGCCTTGATGCCATAGCTGACCTTTCCGTTCTGGGCGACGCCGTCGGAACCGAACGCTATGCCGAACTGGGTTGCTCCGAACGTGCCGATCGGGCTGTCGACCGCGAAGTCCTTGAAACCATAGGTTCCGTCGATACGCTCCCACACCGGAAGCGCTGCAAGCAGAAGCGACTTGAGCTGCGCCTGGTTTGCCTTCAGCGTCTTCTCGTCCTCATTGGCCACGGCAAACGCCAGGAGATCGAGCAGAGGCTTGGTCTGCACGCCCTTGCCGCTGGCCTCCACGGAAAATTCCGGCGACTTCACGGTGACGGGAAAATTCAGCCCGCTCTCGGCATCGTTGAATTTTATCGCTTCGACGAAGTTCGAAATCTTTTGCGACGTCGTGAAATCAACGCCGCCATTGGTCGCCTTGGTCGCGGAAAGCGTCACGGTGCCGGCACCGGCGGTCACATCCATCTTTTGCTTGGCGTCCTGCGACGACATCGTCATTCCGGCCATCGAGCTCGTGGCGCTGGTGAAGGCCGCCAGCTTGGGATCGTAGACGCCGTTGCCCTTGCCGTCCTTGATCGAGAACTGCGTGCTCTGCTTTCCCTGAGGGCCGTTGAATTCAAAGGAGGCGCTCTGCGAAAAATCCATCGAGACATCCCAGGACCCGTCGCTGCGCGGCTTGACCAGCAGGGCGTAGGGCGCGAAGTCGAATTTCACCAGCTTCTGGTCGGGAAAGCTGCTGGCCAGCGCCTTGAAATCAACCAGGATCTTGTAGGCGCCGCCTTCGGCCGAAACCTTCAGGATGCCCTTGTCGAGCGCCTGTTTGCCGACATAGCGCGACAGATCATCGGACAATTGCTTGGCGCCCTGACTGTCGACGGTCTGGCCGAAAGCAGGCGCGCTCAGCAGGAACGCGGTAAAGGCAATAGGCAGCATACGGTTCACGGGAATTCTCCGTTCGGTCGAAAAGGCAAAAATGGTTTCGTATCTCTGGTAGGGAAATACCATCGCGACTGCAAGACGATGACAGTCAGGCAATCGGCTTCAACACCAGCCGCATCAGTGGCCGACCGGCCTTGCGCTCCACAAGCCTTTCGAACCCGGCTTTCTCGAACACTCCCGATGACCCGACAAACAGGCCGATCGAACGCGAATCGCGCGACAGGTCGATCGGGCAGGCCTCTACGAGCCGCGCCCCGTTCCTGCGGGCGAACTCGATGCCGCCTTCGACGAGGCGGTGGGTGATGCCCCTGCCGCGCGCCTTGGCGCGGATGAAAAAGCACGAGATCGCCCAAACGGCCGGATCGGACGCGTCGGCGGGATCGATCGGCGCCGAGCCCCTGCCCTTGTTGTTCCACTCGGGCACGTCGGCGCGTGGCCCGATCTGCATCCAGCCGACCGCCTTATCCTCCTCGAAAGCCAGCAGGCCGGGCGGCGGGCCGGCCTCGATGCGCGCCTTGATGTGATCCTTGTTGCGTTCACGACTGCTCTCGCGCCGCGCCGCCGGCGCCAGCCGGAAATGGGTACACCAGCAGCCGTAGCAGGCGCCCTGCTTGCCGAAAAGGTCCTCGAATTCAGGCCAGAGCTCTGGCGCCAGCGGCACAACGGTCGTGCTCATGCGTTCTCCCCAGGCCAGGCTTGTCGCTGGCCTTGCGCTGTCGTACCATTGGTTTTGTTCTCTTTATGTTCGCAGCGATGGCGACCCCTGTCAACAATCCCGACCACGGTTTTTGTCGTGACTGCCTGACCTTTCAGCGCAGTGAAACGCGCCGTTGCGAACGCTGCGGCAGCCCTCGCCTTGCCCGCCATCCCGAGCTTTACCGGCTGCACCTCGCCCATATCGATTGCGACGCCTTCTACGCGGCCATCGAGAAGCGCGACAACCCTGCGCTCAAGGACAAGCCGCTGATCATCGGCGGCGGCAAGCGCGGTGTCGTCTCCACCGCCTGCTACATCGCTCGCATCCGCGGCGTGCGCTCCGCCATGCCGATGTTCAAGGCGCTCGAGGCCTGCCCAGAGGCGGTCGTGATCGCGCCCAACATGGAAAAGTACGTGGCCGTCGGCCGCGAGGTGCGCGCCATGATGCAGGCTTTGACACCGCTGGTCGAGCCGTTGTCGATCGATGAGGCCTTCCTCGACCTCGCCGGCACCGAGCGCCTGCACGGACTGCCACCGGCCGTGGTGCTGGCGCGCTTTTCGCTGGCGGTGGAGAAGGAGATCGGCATCACCGTTTCATCAGGCCTGTCCTATTGCAAATTCCTCGCCAAGATAGCGTCCGATTTCCGCAAACCGCGCGGCTTTTCCGTCATCGGCGAGGCGGAGGCGGTCGGCTTTCTGGCCCCGCAGCCGGTGACCATGATCTGGGGCGTCGGCAAGGCGTTCAACGCCACGCTGGAACAGGATGGCATCCGCACGATCGGCCAGCTCCAGAAGATGGAGCGTGGCGACCTGATGCGCCGCTATGGGGTGATGGGCGAACGGCTCTACCGGCTTTCGCGCGGTGAGGATGTCCGCCGCGTCGACCCAGACCAGGACGCCAAGAGCGTATCGGCCGAAACCACTTTCGACACCGATATCGCCTCACTGGACGAGCTTGTCTCGGTGCTGAGGGGCCTTTCGGAAAAAGTCTCGGCGAGGCTGAAGAAATCAGGCATCGCCGGGCGCACCGTGGTGCTGAAGCTGAAGACCCAGGACTTCAGGCTGCGCACGCGCAACCGTCAGCTCGGCGACCCGACCCGGCTCGCCGACCGCATCTTTTCGACCGGCGTGGAACTTCTTCGCAAGGAGACCGACGGAACGAAATTCCGATTGCTCGGCATCGGCGTCAGCGACCTCTCCGACGATGATAAGGCCGATCCGCCGGATTTGGTCGATGTGCAGTCGCGCAAGCGCGCCATGGCCGAAGGCGCCATCGATGCACTACGCGACAAGTTCGGCCGCAAGGCGGTGCAAACCGGCTACACCTTCGGCAAGGGCCGCGACGCCCATCCGCCGGAGCCGCTGGAAGATTGAACCCGATCAGCTGCGTCGAAGATCGATGCGGCTGGTCACCACGCTCTTGCCGGTCTTGGGATCGCGGTCGACCACGGTCAAGACTATGCCGTCCGCACCGTTTTTCTGCACGGTAAGCTGCGCGGCGCGGTCGCCATTGACCTCCTTGGCCCAGCGGATGGCGAGGTTTATCGCATTGCCGGAACGGCTTCCGTTCAACTGCGCCGGTCCGGTGCGCGATCCCACATAGACACCGCTGTATTTGGCGCCGCTGGTCTTCAGGCGAGCACTGATGGCGCGTGTCACCAGGATCAGGCCGCGGCAGTTGCCGTCGAGGGACAGCGAAGACGATGTCGCATTCGATTTGAACGTGCAGGAAACGCTGACCGTTGGCGCCTGCGTCGTCACCTGAACGGTTCCCTTGCCGGCGAAATTGCCCTTGAAGGATTGGAGAAATTTGCTCTCGTCCGCATGCGCGGCTGTGGCCGCGACGGCCAGGCACCCGGCAAGCACAAACCGCGTGAGTAATGTCATCGAAGGTCTCCTTGTGACGGGTGGAACGGCGATCGGTGATGCTCAAGCGGACATCGCGACTCAACGCGGCTTGCCATGTCAGGTTCCGCCCGCGACAGGGCTGTTTTGCAACGTCGCGCCAATATCTCTGGCCCAGTCAAATGCGGCGGCTAGTGGTTGCGGCAAAAACCCCGGCTTGCGAGATAGCTGACATGGCACCTACCCCCTCGATCCCCAAGGCCGCTTTCTGGATGGCGCTGTCGATCGCCTCGTTCCTGGCGATGTCGGTCGCCGGCCGCGCCACGACCGCCGAGCTCAACGTCTTCCAGGTGCTGGAACTGCGCTCGGTCATCGGGTTCTTCATTCTGCTGCCGCTGGTGATGATGAGCGGCGGCTTCGCGGCGATGCGCACGCAGCGGCCCGTCGCTCATATCGCCAGAAACGTCATCCACTATACCGGGCAGGCGGCATGGCTCTACGCATTGACCTTGATTCCGTTGGCCGTGCTGATTTCGATCGAATTCACCACACCGATCTGGACGGCTATCCTGGCGGTGACCTTTCTTGGTGAAAGGTTGTCCCGGCCAAAGCTTGCCGCGATCGTGCTGGGCCTGATCGGGGTGGTGATCATCGTTCGCCCCGGTGTGGGCTCGGTCGATCCGGGCCATCTCATCGTGCTCGGCGCCGCGGTTTGCTTCGGCATCTCGGTGGTCCTGGTCAAGTCGCTGACGCGGACGGACAGCGTCGTGCGCATTATCTTCTGGATGCTGATCATCCAGTCGGTGGTCGGCCTCGTTCCAGCCCTTTACGAGTGGCGCAACCCGCCGCTGGAACTGTGGCCATGGATCGTGCTGATCGCCTTCACCGGCATGTCGTCGCATTTTTGCATGGCCCGTGCGCTTGGCTATGCCGACGCCACCGTCATTTCGCCGATGGATTTCCTGCGTGTACCGTTGTCGGCGCTCATCGGCTGGCTGCTTTACAGCGAGCAGATCGACGCCTTCACCGCTGGCGGTGCATTGCTGATCCTGATGGGCAATCTGCTCAACTTGCAGCGCAAGGCAGTCAAGCCAGCAGAAGTCGCGGCGTCATAGCGTTGCCGGTCAGTTCCCTTCGTCTGGAATGTTGAGCACGTGTCCGCACGCCTTGCAGTGTACGGCGTCCGGCTCGTGACGCTGCAACCCGCATTGCGGACAGGGGAAGAACACCTTGGCCGGCCGAAAGATCGCCTGCGCCAGCCTGACGAACAGCGATATGCCGATGATCATGGTTACGATCGCCGTCAGCTTGCCGGCGATGCCCGGCAGCACGATGTCGCCGAAGCCTGTCGTCGTCACGGTCGCGACGGTGAAGTAAAGCGCGTCGATGTAGTTTTCCAGTCCGGCTCCGTTGCGAAAAAAGAACGTGTAGACGAAGCCCGTGATGACAAAGAGAAAGGTCAAAAGGTTGATCACCGCGTGGCTTGCCTCGCGCCAGGGCCGCAGGCCACGCATCTCGAAATGCCGCCAGATCGAACCGCTGCGCGACAGCGACCATAGCCGCAGGATGCGCAGAAAGCCGAGGCTCGCGAGAGCTGTCGGCATCAGCAGCGTCAGAAGGATGAAGGCATCCACCCAGAAGGTCGGCTGCTTCGTCAGGCGCAGCATGTCGTTGGAGGCGAGCAGCCTGGCAATCAGATCGGCGGCGACGAGAGCCGCCACGGCATAGTCCAGCCACAGAAACGAGGGCGACTGCTGGATGACCGGGGTGGCGATGAAAAAAGCGATGATGGCGAGGTCGATGATGACAGCCACCAGTTGGAACCGGAACGCGGCCGGCGAGCGTCCGTGATAGAGCCTGCGCAGCCTGTCGCGTAATCGCGCCGTCGCGGAAAGGTTCTGCGATGGGCGCCTCTCCTTGGCCTTCATGCTGGCATGAGCAGCCGGTGCCGGCCCGCGGAGTGCCGCCTGGTAAGCGCGCAGATCACACCAGTTCCACTTCAATCACGCCCGGCACGGCGCGCATTGCCGAGGCGATCTGTGGCGAGACGCGATAGCCGCCTTGCAGAGCGATCTCGACCTCGCCCTGCGCCTCTTCCTTGATCACGATGATGCTCACCTGGCTTTCACCCCGCTGCGTGAGTTGGGATTGGATCATCGAGGCAGGTCCATCGTTCCTGACGAAGATGCGCAGCGCCTTCTGGATGCGGCTTGCCTCGTCCTCCAGCGATTGCACGGAGTTGATGCGCAGGTTGACGCCCTCGGGCCTGTCCTCCGCCGCGACAGTGATGACAACCGAGCGGCCGGCTTCGAGGAGGTCGCGATACTGGGCCAAACCTTCTGAAAACAATACGGCCTCGTATTGGCCGGAGGTGTCCGAAAAGGCCACCACGCCCATCTTGTTGCCGGTGCGCGTCTTGCGCTCCTGCTTGCTGGTAACGGTGCCGGCAAGCCGGCCGGCGGAAGCACCGCGCTTGACGGCGGCGGAGAACTCCGCCCAGTTCTGCACCCGCATCTTCTGCAGCGCCGCCTTGTACTCGTCGAGCGGATGCGCCGAGAGATAGAAGCCGACGACCTGGAACTCGCGGTGCAGGCGGTCGGCAGCGAGCCACGGATCGGTCGCCGGCAGATTGAGCGCCTGCGACTGTGCGCCGAGCGAGGCGCCGAAGATGTCGGCCTGACCCGAAACGGCGTTCTGCTGGGCGAGCGACGCCAGCCCCATCATCCGCTCGACGCCGGCCAACATCTGGGCGCGGTCGTGGCCGAAGCAGTCGAGCGCGCCGGCCATGATCAGGCTTTCGAAAACCCGTTTGCCGACGATCTTCGGGTCGACCCTCTCGCAGAAATCGGCCAGGCTCTTGAACGGCTTTTCGCCGCGAACGGCGACGATGTGCTCCACCGCGGCATCGCCGACGCCCTTCAGCGCGGCCATCGAATAATAGATCCGGTTCTCCCCGACCTCGAAGGCACGGAAACTCGTCATCACTGACGGCGCCAGGACTTCGATGCCAAGGCGCAGCGCATCCTGGCGGAAGTCGGCGAGCTTGTCGGTGTTACCCATGTCTAGCGTCATCGACGCTGCCAGGAACTCGACCGGATAATGCGCCTTGAGATAGGCAGTCTGGTAGGAGACGACAGCGTAGGCGGCCGCATGAGACTTGTTGAAACCGTAGTCGGCGAACTTTGCCAGCAGGTCGAAAATGAAGTCGGCTTGCGGCTTTGCGACGCCGCGCTCGACCGCGCCGGAGACAAAGCGCTCGCGCTGCTTGTCCATCTCGGCCCGGATTTTCTTGCCCATGGCGCGCCGCAGAAGGTCGGCTTCGCCAAGCGAATAGCCGGACAACTCCTGCGCGATCTGCATCACCTGTTCCTGGTAGACGATGACGCCCTGCGTCTCCTTCACCAGATGGTCGATCTTGGGATGGATCGAGGCCATCTCCTCCTCGCCATGCTTTCTGGCGTTGTAGGTCGGGATGTTCTCCATCGGTCCCGGCCGGTAGAGGGCAACCAGCGCGATGATGTCCTCGATGCAGTCGGGCCGCATACCGATCAGCGCCTTGCGCATGCCGGCACTTTCCACCTGGAACACGCCGACCACCTCGCCGCGCGACAGCATCGCATAGGTCTCGGGATCGTCGAGCGGGATGGTCGCCAGGTCGATATCGATGCCGCGCCGGCGGATCAACTTGACGGCCGTCTCCAGCACCGTCAGCGTCTTCAGGCCGAGGAAGTCGAACTTCACCAACCCCGCCTGCTCGACATATTTCATGTTGAACTGGGTGACAGGCATGTCCGAGCGCGGATCGCGGTACATCGGCACCAGTTCCGACAACGGTCGGTCGCCAATGACGATGCCGGCGGCGTGCGTCGAGGCGTGGCGGTAGAGGCCCTCCAGCTTCTGCGCCATGTCGAGCAGCGTCTGCACGATCGGCTCTTTCTCGGCCTCCTCGGCAAAGCGCGGCTCGTTGGCGATGGCGTCGGCGAGCTTGACCGGATTGGCCGGGTTCTGCGGCACCATTTTCGACAGCTTGTCGACCTGGCCGTACGGCATCTGCAGCACGCGGCCGACGTCGCGCAGCACGGCGCGCGCCTGCAGCGTACCGAAAGTGATGATCTGGCCGACCTGGTCGCGGCCGTATTTCTGCTGGACGTAGCGGATCACCTCTTCGCGACGGTCCTGGCAGAAATCGATGTCGAAATCGGGCATCGAAACGCGGTCCGGATTGAGGAAGCGTTCGAACAGCAGCGAGAAACGCAGCGGATCGATGTCGGTGATGGTGGTCGAATAGGCAACCAGCGAACCAGCGCCCGAACCACGCCCCGGCCCGACCGGAATGCCTTGCGCCTTGGCCCATTTGATGAAGTCGGCAACGATCAGGAAGTAGCCGGGAAATTTCATCTTCTCGATGATGCCAAGCTCGAATTCGAGCCGCTCACGATACTGCTCGACCGTGTAGCCCGGTGTCGGTCCGTGCAAGGCGAGCCGGGCATCGAGCCCCTCGCGCGCCTGACGGGCCAGTTCCTCGGCCTCGGCCTTTTCGGCGGCGTCCTTGTCGGAGGCATCGCCGCCCGTGAAACGCGGCAGGATCGGACTGCGGGTTTTTGGATAGTAGGAGCAGCGCAGCGCGATCTCGACAGTGTTGTCGATGGCTTCAGGCAGGTCGGCGAACAATTTCGCCATATCGGCCTGACTGCGCAGGAAATTGTCCGGCGACAGCCGGCGGCGGGTGTCGACGGCGACAACCGACCCCTCGGCGATGGCGATCAACGCATCATGCGCCTCATACTCGTCGCGCGACGAGAAGAACGCCTCGTTGGTGGCAACCAGCGGCAATTCATGGGCATAGGCGAGATCGATCGAGGATTTCTCGATCATCCGGTCGTAGCCCGAAACCCGGTCCAGCTCGACATAGAGCCGGTCGCCGAACATCGCCTTGAGCGTTACCAGCCGCGCTTCGGCAAGATCGCGGCGATCTTCCTTCAGGGCCATGCCGATCGGGCCGCGCGGCCCGCCACTAAGACAAATCAGGCCGTCACATTGGCCGTCCATCATTTCGGTGGTCAGGTGCACCGCTTCGCCGGGCGGTGTTTCAAGGTAAACGCGGCTGACCAGCCGGACGAGATTGGAATAGCCGGTTTCGGTCGCCGCGATCAGCACGACCGGCCGCATATCGGGACCTTGCCGACGACGGTCACGCTGGCCGTCGCTGTTTTCGCCGGAAAAGGCAAGCGCGATCTGGCAGCCGATGATCGGCTGGATGCCATCCTTCACCGCCTTCTGGGCGAACTCCAAGGCGCCGAACAAATTGTTGGTGTCGGTCACCGCGATCGCTGGCGCTTCGTCCTTGACGGCATGGCCGACGATCTTGCCGAGTTGCAGCGCGCCTTCCAGCAGCGAATAGGCCGAGTGCACGCGCAGATGGACGAACGGCCGCGCCGGCACCTCCGGCCGCGCGGCCGCGATCGCGGCCTCGCGCTTCAGGGGATCGCGTGGAAGTCTCTCATCCGCCATGGTTTCTCGCGCTGTCCGTAAGACTTGAGTCGATGGAGATGTATTGTCCGGGACCGGGCGATACCAGTCCAGCACAAACGACTACCGACCCACAGGCTTCCAGCCGTTCAGGCGAATTCCATGATCACCGCGTCGACGGCCAGGCTGTCGCCCGGCTTGGCGTTGAGTTTCGAGACGACGAGGTCGCGCTCGGCGCGCAGAACGTTTTCCATCTTCATCGCCTCGACCACGGCCAGCGTCTCGCCCGCCTTGACCTCCTGGCCTTCGACAACGGCGATCGACACGACGAGGCCCGGCATCGGGCAGAGCAGCAGTTTCGACGTGTCCGGCGCTATTTTCTCCGGCATCAGCCTTTCCAATTCGGCGGTGCGCGGCAGCATGGCGCGCGCGGTCACCGACATGCCTTTCCAGGCGATGCGGAGGCCATTGGCGACAGGACGGATCTGGGCGGCAACCCTGCGCTTGCCGACAGTGCCGCGCCAGATGAGATCGCCGGGCCGCCAATCGGACGAAACGGTCAGCGCCTTGCCGCCATCGATGGACAGGTCCATTTCCATCGGGATGGAAATCATGCCTTCGAGGATCGACGCCGACAAATACTCTTCGCCGATCTTCACCACCCAGTCGCGCTTGAGCGCTCCCGAATGCGGCGCCAGCCGCCCGCCCAGCCGGTCGAGACGGTCGCGGCGCAGCAGTTCCACGGCCGTGACGATCGATGCCAGAACGGCTTTTTCCTCGCTGTTCGGCACGACGGGGGCAAAACCGTCGGGATATTCCTCCGCGATGAAGCCGGTCGATATCGCCCCTTCCCGCCAGCGTGGATGCTGCATCAGCGCCGCCAGGAACGGTATGTTGTGCTCGATGCCGTCGACGACAAAGCTGTCCAGCGCTTCCGACATGGCGTCGATGGCCTCGAGCCGCGTCGGCGCCCAGGTGCACAGCTTGGCCAGCATCGGATCGTAGAACATGGAGATTTCCGAGCCTTCGGTGACGCCGGTGTCGTTGCGGATGACGACATCGCCGAAGCGGCCTTCCTCGGGTGGCCGGTAGCGTGTCAGCCGGCCGATCGAGGGCAGGAAATTGCGATAGGGATCCTCGGCGTAGAGCCGGCTTTCCACCGCCCAGCCGTTCAGCTTGATGTCGCTCTGCTTGATGGCGAGCTCTTCGCCGGCGGCGACGCGGATCATCTGCTCGACCAGATCGATGCCGGTGACGAGTTCGGTCACCGGATGCTCAACCTGCAATCGCGTATTCATTTCAAGGAAATAGAAGTTCTTGTCCTTGTCTACGATGAACTCGACGGTGCCGGCGCTCTGGTAGTCGACAGCCCTGGCCAACGCCACCGACTGCTCGCCCATCGCCTTGCGCGTCTTGGCATCGAGGAAAGGCGATGGCGCCTCTTCCGCCACCTTCTGGTTGCGGCGCTGGATCGAGCATTCGCGTTCGCCAAGATAGAGCGCGTTGCCATGCCCGTCGGCCAGCACCTGGATTTCGATGTGACGCGGGTCGACCACGAACTTTTCGATGAAGACACGGTCGTCGCCGAACGAACTCTTGGCTTCCGAGCGCGCCCGGTCGAATCCGTCACGTACTTCCGATTGGTCCCAGGCGATGCGCATGCCTTTGCCGCCGCCACCGGCCGAGGCCTTGATCATCACGGGATAGCCGATCTCGCCGGCGATCTTTTCGGCGTGATCGGCATTCTCGATGACGCCGAGCCAACCCGGAACCGTCGAAACCTCGGCGGCGTTGGCGAATTTCTTCGACTCGATCTTGTCGCCCATCGCCTTGATTGCCCTGGGTTTCGGCCCGATGAAGACGATGCCTTCCGCTTCCAGGGCTTCGCAGAACGCGGCTCGCTCGGACAGGAAGCCATAGCCGGGGTGCACGGCCTGAGCGCCCGTCGCCTTGCAGGCCGCGATGATCTTTTCAGGAACGAGGTAGCTCTGCGCGGCAGGCGACGGCCCGATATGCACCGCCTCGTCGGCCATTTCGACATGCACGGCATCGCGATCGGCGTCGGAATAGACGGCGACCGTGGCAATGCCCATCTTGCGCGCCGTCCTGATGACGCGGCAGGCGATCTCGCCACGATTGGCGATCAGGATCTTGGTGAACATGCGGGCAGAATTCCCCTCCGGCAGATGGTTCAGTTCTATGGACTATGTCGCCAGGTCTCAAGTGCCGCAGCGGACGACATGACGGGCGTCCCTCCCAATGCTTCCGTCGCACTCCCCTGCCGAGCCGGGCTGGTTGTCGACGGTGTGCTATCTGCGTCAAGAAAGCCAAGATTTCGTCTCATCTGAGAGTTGATGAGCAGCTCAAAACCTGAAACCTTGGCTCAAAATCGCCTTTGGAGGAATTGCCCGATGAAAACCCGCGCCGCTGTCGCTGTCGCCGCCGGAAAGCCGCTGGAGATCATGGAGGTCGACCTTGATGGACCGCGCGATGGCGAGGTGCTGGTCGAGATCAAGGCGACCGGCATCTGCCACACCGACGAATTCACGCTGTCGGGCGCCGATCCCGAAGGCCTGTTTCCCGCCATTCTCGGCCATGAGGGCGCCGGCGTGGTGGTCGATGTCGGCAAGGGCGTCACTTCGGTCAAGAAGGGCGATCATGTCATCCCGCTCTATACGCCCGAATGCCGTCAGTGCCCGTCGTGTTTGTCGAGGAAGACCAATCTGTGCACCGCCATCCGTGCCACCCAGGGGCAAGGGTTGATGCCGGACGGCTCGTCGCGCTTTTCGATCGGCAAGGACAAGATCTTCCACTACATGGGCTGCTCGACCTTCTCCAACTTCACCGTGCTGCCGGAGATCGCGGTGGCCAAGGTCAACCCCGACGCGCCCTTCGACAAGATCTGCTACATCGGCTGCGGCGTCACCACCGGTATTGGTGCGGTCATCAACACCGCCAAGGTCGAGCAAGGCGCGACAGCGGTGGTCTTCGGCCTCGGCGGCATCGGCCTCAACGTCATCCAGGGCCTGAAGCTTGCCGGCGCCGACATGATCATCGGTGTCGACCTGAACAACGACAAGAAGGAATGGGGCGAGCGCTTCGGCATGACGCATTTCGTCAATCCGAAGGAGATCGACGGCGACATCGTGCCTTATCTCGTCAACATGACCAAGCGCGGTGCCGACCAGATCGGCGGCGCCGACTACACATTCGACTGCACCGGCAACACCAAGGTCATGCGCCAGGCGCTGGAGGCCTCGCATCGCGGCTGGGGCAAGTCGGTCGTCATCGGCGTCGCCGGCGCCGGCCAGGAGATCTCGACCCGGCCGTTCCAGCTGGTCACCGGACGCAGCTGGATGGGCACCGCCTTCGGCGGTGCGCGCGGCCGCACCGACGTGCCGAGAATCGTCGACTGGTACATGGACGGCAAGATCCAGATCGACCCGATGATCACCCACACGCTCAAGCTCGAGGACATCAACAAGGGATTCGATCTCATGCATGAGGGCAAGTCGATCCGGAGTGTCGTGGTTTACTAAAAGACAGCCACACGCCGCCGGCCATCCGGCCGGCGACCCCTGTGGTGAAACATGGGAGGAGAGAAACAATGGCGGAGAAACTGCACCCAAAGATCGACAATGGGCTGCCCAGGGAGAGCGCCGGCTTTGCCGGCGGCACGCTGGTCTGCGCCTGCACCAGCAAGCCGGTCAAGGTGAAGGTCAAGGGCCAGATCGCCCACAACCACGCCTGTGGCTGCACCAAATGCTGGAAACCCGACGGTGCTGTATTCTCGGTGGTTGCGGTAGCCGGCACCGGCGATGTCACCGTCACAGAGAACGGCGACAAGCTCAAGGTGGTCGACCCCTCGGCGCTGATCCAGCGTCATGCCTGCACTCAATGCGGCGTCCACATGCACGGGCCGGTCGAGCGCGACCATCCGTTCAAGGGCCTGTCCTTCATCCATCCCGAGCGCTTCGAGGAAGACGGCTGGTCGCCTCCGGGCTTCACCGCCTTCGTCTCCTCGATCATCGAATCGGGTGTCGACCCAAGCCGCATGGACGGCATTCGCGGCAGGCTGAGGACGATCGGGCTGGAACCCTATGACTGCCTCAATCCGGGCCTGATGGACTATATCGCCACCTGGACGGCGAAGAAATCCGGCGCCCTGCCGGCCTGACGACCGAGAGATTTCAGGCAGGGGCCGGATATGTTTCCGGCCCCTGCTCGTTTCCGGAGAGACAATGCCCGCACCCGCCATCTACGTCGACGCCGACGCCTGCCCGGTCAAGGCGGAGGTAGAAAAGGTCGCCGAGCGCCATGGCGTCGTCGTCACCTATGTTTCCAATGGCGGTCTGCGCCCCTCCCGCGACCCGATGATCCGCAATGTCGTGGTCTCCAAGAGTGCCGATGCCGCCGACGACTGGATCGTCGAGAACACCAAGCCCAACGACATCGTGGTGACGGCGGACATTCCGCTCGCCGCCCGCACGGTGGCGCTCGGCGCGCATGTGCTTGGACCGACCGGGCGGCCGTTCACGCCCGAGACGATCGGCATGGCGGTGGCGATGCGGGACCTCAAACAGCATTTGCGCGAAACCGGCGAGAGCAAGGGCTACAATGCCAGCTTCGCGCCGCAGGATCGTTCCCGGTTCCTGGGTGAACTTGACCGCATCTTGCGGCGCGCGCTGAAATCCGCCACACCGGGCTAGCAACAAAGCGCCATCCAGCTAGAGACCGCCATGGCCGCCGAAACCCCGATCAAGAAACCGATGCAGCGCCACATGCTGTTCGCGGTGTCGGCCTGTATCGGTGCGTTTGCGCTGCTTGTGGCGCTGCTGCTGCACGCCCCACTCGCCTATTCGATCGGCGCCAACATATTTTTTGCCGCTTACGTCCTTCTTGTCGTCAGCCAGATGCCCAAATTCACCGGCAAGTATCTGAGCAAGAATGCACGCGCCACCGATCAGCCGGTGCTGGTGATCTTCGCGGTCACGCTCGTTGTCGTCGGCGTTGCCCTTGTCTCCCTGTTCCTGCTGATCAATCGCAAGGATGGGGATCACCCGATCGAACTCGGCTTCGCACTGCTGTCGATCCCGCTCGGCTGGTTCACCATCCATGCCATGGCTGCGCTCCACTATGCCCATGTCTACTGGATGGACGGCGACGCGGTCGACGCCGGCACCAATAAGAAGATTCCGGTCGGCGGCCTGCTGTTCCCGGGCGACAAACGCCCCGAGGGCTGGGATTTCCTCTATTTCTCGACCGTCATCGGCATGACGGCGCAGACCGCCGACACCAACATCTCGACGACGCACATGCGCTGCGTCGTGCTTGTCCACTCGGTCCTGTCGTTCTTCTTCAACACGGTCATCGTCGCCGCCGCCGTCAATCTCGCCGTCAGCCTGGGCGGTCCGTAATAAATCCGTGATCGCATGAAACATCGGTTTGGATCGCGACGTATCAAGAGGACAATGAACGCTTAGGACAAGCCGCAAGGCCGGGAGACCAGACAAGATGGAATCGGTTGCCAGAAGCCAATCCGAAATTGGACCGGGCGTCCCCGCGTCAAAAGAGAAAACATTGATCTACCGGCAGTCGCGCTGGACGCGGCTGACACACTGGCTATGGGCTATCTCGTTGTTTTTCATGCTGCTGTCCGGCCTGCAGATCTTCAATGCCCGCCCGCAGCTCTACATCGGCAAGCAATCCGGCTTTGACTACAACAACACCATTTTCGCCATAGGCGCCGAAAACACCAATGCCGGGCCGCGCGGCTACACCGAAATCTTCGGGCACCGCTTCGACACGACAGGCGTCCTCGGCTGGTCGGGCCCGGCCGGTAACGAGACGGCGCGCGGTTTCCCGTCCTGGGCGACGATCCCGTCCTACTATGACCTCGGTACCGCCCGCGTGATCCATTTCTTCTTCGCCTGGATATTGACGACGACGTTGATCGTCTGGCTCGTCGCCAGCCTGATCAACGGCCACATCCGCCGCGATCTGGCGCCTCGCCTGGATGACCTCAAACGCTTGCCACGGGACATCGCGAACCACGCCAGGCTGAAATTCCACCACACGCGCGAATACAACACGCTGCAGAAGATGGCCTATGGCGGCGTGCTGTTTGTGCTCTTGCCGCTGATGATCATCACCGGCCTTGCAATGTCGCCGAGCATGAATTCGGTGCTGCCCTTCCTCAATGAATTGACCGGTGGCCGGCAGACGGCACGCACCATCCATTTCACCGTCATGGTGCTGCTGGTCGCCTTCTTCGTCATTCACATCCTGATGATCCTCGCCGCCGGCCCGATCAACGAACTGCGCTCGATCATCACCGGCTGGTACCGCACCGATCCTCCCGTGCATGACGACAAGACGTCCGAGAGGAGTGCCTGAGATGGCGAAATTTGAGATCAGCCGCCGAAAGTTCCTCACCGCCGCCAGCCTCGGCGCGTCCGGCATCATGCTGTCGGGCTGCGACGCCTTCGACAGCCAGCTCAGCATCGGCAGCGGCCTGCGCAGTTTCCTCGAAAACGCCAATGGCCTGACCCACAAGGCACAACGGTTGCTCGGCGGCGGCAATTCGCTGGCGCCCGAATTCACCGAGGCTGACATCCGTCAGCCAATGCGGCCGAACGGCGTGACCGCGCCGGACGACGACGCTTACAAGGCCCTGCTCGCCAACAACTTCACCGATTGGCGCCTGGAAGTATCAGGACTCGTCGAAAAGCCGCTGTCGCTCACCCGCGAGCAGCTCATGAACATGCCGAGCCGCACCCAGATCACCCGACACGATTGCGTCGAAGGCTGGAGCTGCATCGCCAAATGGACCGGCACGCCACTGGCGCTGCTGCTCGACCAGGCGGTGGTCAAGCCACAGGCCCGCTATGTCATGTTCCATTGCCTCGACACGATCGACCGCAGCCTGTCAGGCGACATCAAATATTACGGCACGATCGACCTCATCGATGCCCGCCATCCGCAAACGATCCTTGCCTACGGCCTGAACGGCAAGCCGCTGCCGGTCGAGAACGGCGCGCCGCTGCGTGTCCGCGTCGAGCGCCAGCTCGGCTACAAAATGCCGAAATATCTCTACAAGATCGAACTGGTCGACGGCTTCGCCACTATCGGCGGCGGCCGGGGCGGCTATTGGGAAGACAACGGCTATGACTGGTATGGCGGGATTTGATGGTCCCTCGCATACGGGCCGAGCACGATTTGTCCCCCATGGAATTGAGTTCGCTCGAGGATCGTCTCAACCGCGATAACCGACGTATGATCGACCGCGACGATGACCGAGGGCTGACCTTTGTCGTCCGCGATGGCGCGGGACACGCGGTCGGAGTAGCCGCCGGCTACTCCTGGGCGGGCACGTCCGAACTGACCTTGATGTGGATAGACGAGGCTCACCGAGGTCGCGGCTACGCAAGGCAGTTGCTCGACGCCTTTGTCGCGGAGGCCGCCGATCGCGGTGTCAGGAAAATCTGGGTCTCCAGCCACGACTTCCAGGCACCAGATCTCTATGAAAAGGCTGGCTTCGAGCGTATGGCCGAATTCTCGGGATGGCCCGAAGGCCGTTCCAATATCATTCTTTGCAAAACAATAGCAGCGGACGGCGGGGCTTAGGCAACCTTGTCGAGCAACGGCTTCAGCGCCGGATGAATTTCCGGCGAGGCATGCTTGATCAGGGTCAGCAGTGCGCGCTCATTCTCGTACAGGGGCCGGTTCACCCCGATATGTCCCACCAGCCACTTTGCCTCACCGGCATCGATCGTCTCGGCACGGCGGGCCAGCGCCTCGGCGGCCCTGTTCTTGGCCTCCCATTCGGTCTCTATGTCGTCAGGAGAGCGGTAGGCCTCGATGATACCGGCAAGACCACCGGAGATCATGCGGCTGAAGAAGCCGCCGATTTCCGGATCGGCATGATCGAGGAAAGTCTCCTGGCGCAGCGCCACCTCGCGGGTGGGCGCCTCATAACCGGCCGAGCACATGACGAAATTGGCGACCGCCTTGACGAACAGGTCGTTCCAGGACGGATCGTTATTGGCCTGGGCGGTCCGCTCGTTGATCCTGAACAGCACCTCGGCCTCGGCTTGGGTGATGGCGATGTTGCCGTCGCCACCATGGGCATGCAGGATGCGGCGCAAAAGCTCGACTTCGGCCCTGGCGATCAGTCCGGGCACCAGCGCGCCGCCAAGCGTCAGCGGTCCCTTACCGTCGACGACGGCGTGGGCGACCTGCTCCAGCGCGTAGACGCAAAGCCGGCTCGGCGAGGATTTCGCCTCTTCCAGCACATGGACCAGCAATTCGAGTTCGGTCCGGCTGTCGACCATGCCGTCGCGCGAAATCGTGCGGACCAGCCAGTCGGCATTCTCCCCCGAAATGTAGCCCAAGGGCTTTTCCTGATGGACGATGTAGTCGGTGACCGCCTCGACGAAGAACGGCGCCCATTCAGCGCATTTGTCCCGCGCCGTGTGGTCGAGCGCGAACAAGGCCTCGGCTTCGCCCCGGCTCACCACGCCGTCGGCGAACACGTCGCGGCGCAGCATCACGACATCCTCTGAAGCAATGCGGTTATTCGAAGTCAGCCCCGCCACCGGAGCACTCATGATCAACTCGCCCATCTGTCGTCCCCGTCCGCCCCAAAGCGTCACATCGGTCAGCTTTATCAGGAGTGTCTTGAAAAACCGGCAAACGGCGTGGTTAGCGAAGACTTGTCAGAACAATGTCGCTGGGAGGTGACAAGGTGTCGTCGACGGGCTATGGATGGCGCGTCGAGGGCTCAGGGTTCTGAGTCCTACCTGTTTGCGGGAGAGAGCAGCGAGAGCTGCCGCCGAAGGGGAAATCGCCCGAAATCTCTCAGGCAAAAGAACCGTAGACGGGAAAGACACTCTGGAAAGTCGGGGCTTGCCCCCGCGCCGAAGGTGTAAGCGCCGCTGACAGAGTTCCGGCTGCGCGAGTCTCTCAGGCTTCAGACAGAGGGGCACGGACTGGTCGCCATCAGCGGCCGATTGCGTGCGACTCTGGAGGCGACATGACGGGCGACGACGACAAACACCTTCCCCTCGAAGATATTCATGCGGCTGCCGGAGCGCGCTTCGGCGCCTTTGCCGGCTGGTCGATGCCACTGACCTATCCGGCCGGCGTCATGAAAGAGCATCTTCACACCCGCGAGCATGCGGGGTTGTTCGACATCTCGCATATGAAACTGTTCGAGGTCAGTGGCCCGGAAGCGGTTGCGCTGTTGAACCGCGCCTGCCCGCTGGACGCCGGCGCGCTCGAAATCTCGCAGTCAAAGCTATCCTTTTTCCTGAACGAAGCAGGCGGCATTCTCGACGACCTGATCGTCACCCGACTCGGCGACACCAGGTTCATGGTGGTCGCCAATGCCGGCAATGCCGTCGCCGACGAAAAGCATTTGCGCGCCCTGGCGACCGATTTCGAGGTGAAGGTCGAGCCGCTCGACCGCGTCTTCCTGGCGATCCAGGGTCCCGAAGCCTGGGCTGCACTCTCCCGCGCCGGCATCGAGACCGGCTCGCTGCTGTTCATGCATGGGGTCGAGCCGCGAAAAAACTGGTTCATGAGCCGGTCCGGCTACACCGGCGAGGACGGTTTCGAGATCGGCCTGCCGGAAGCCGATGCGCGTGACCTTGTCACCAAGCTGCTGGAGGATGAACGCGTGCTTTGGATCGGCCTTGCCGCGCGCGACAGCCTGCGGCTGGAGGCCGGCCTCTGCCTGCATGGCCAGGACATCACGCCCGAGACCGACCCGGCCGCGGCGGCGCTGATGTGGGCGATCCCGAAAGAAATCCGTGCCTCCGGCACCTTCATTGGCGCCGACGCCTTGCGCGCCGCGGTGGAACGTGGTCCGGCGCAGAAGCGCGTCGGGCTGAAACCGGAGGGTCGCCAGCCGGTGCGCGCCGGTGCCGCGCTGTTCGAAGCCGACGGCAATCCTGCCGGCCATGTCACATCGGGCGGCTTCGGCCCTTCCGCCGGCCATCCGGTCGCCATGGGTTATGTCTCCACGCCGCTGGCAAAGCCCGGAACGCGGATTTTCGCCGACGTGCGCGGCACGAAGATCCCAGTCGATGTCAGTTCTCTGCCCTTCACCCCTCATCGCTACCGCAAAGGATGAATTCCATGGCAACAACCTATTTCACATCGGATCACGAGTGGCTCAGCGTCGAGGGCGGCATCGCCACCGTCGGCATCACCGATTACGCGCAGGAGCAGCTCGGCGACCTCGTCTTCGTGGAACTGCCGGAAACGGGAAAGAAGCTCGCCAAGGGCGACACCGCCGTCGTGGTCGAGTCCGTCAAGGCAGCCTCGGACGTTTATGCGCCGGTCGATGGCGAAATCACCGAAGCCAATGGCACGCTGTCGTCCGACCCCTCGCTGGTCAACTCGGCGGCAACCGGGGCCGGATGGCTGTGGAAGATGAAGCTCGTCGACGAAAGTCAGCTCGCCAGCCTCATGGATGAGGCCGCCTACAAAGCCCATATCGCCTGACATCGGGACGTATTGACATGACCGCCGCTCCCTACCCCTTCTCGGCCCGCCACATTGGACCCGGCCTTGCCGACGTCAGAGCCATGCTCGCCGTCATCGGTGTTCCCTCGGTCGAGACACTGATCAGCCAGGCCGTGCCGAGATCGATCCGCCTCGACCAGCCGCTGGACCTCCCCGCGCCGGCCAGCGAAGCCGAAGCTCTCGCCGAATTGTCGGTGATCATGGCAAGAAATACGGTGCTGAAAAGCTTTATCGGCGCCGGTTACCACGGCGTCCACGTGCCGCCGGTCATCCAGCGCAATCTGTTCGAGAATCCGGCCTGGTACACCGCCTACACGCCCTATCAGGCCGAGATCAGCCAGGGCCGGCTCGAAATGCTGTTCAACTTCCAGACGCTGGTCACCGAACTGACCGGCCTGCCGGTGGCATCGGCTTCACTGCTCGACGAGGCGACCGCCGTCGCCGAAGCGGTTGGCATTGCGCTGCGCCACCACCGCGACAAGCGCACCAAGGTGGCGCTTGCGGGCACGCCGCACCCGCAGACGCTGGACGTCGTGCGCACCCGCGCCGAGCCGCTCGGCATCGAGATCGACGGCGAGACGATCGACGACAACACCGCCGCCCTGCTCGTCTCCTGGCCTGACACCTTTGGCGTCTATGGCGACCACAAGGCGGCGATCGAAAAAGCGCGCGCCACTGGCGCCATTGTCGTCTTCATCGCCGACCCGCTTGGTCTGACGCTGACCGACGCGCCGGCGAAACTCGGCGCCGACATCGCGGTCGGCCCGATGCAGCGCTTTGGAGTGCCGATGGGCTTTGGCGGCCCGCATGCGGCCTATTGCGCGGTCTCCGACAAGCTGACGCGACTGATGCCCGGCCGCCTGGTCGGTCAGTCGACCGACAGCAAGGGCCGTCCCGGCTACCGCCTCGCCTTGCAGACGCGCGAGCAGCATATCCGCCGCGACAAGGCGACGTCCAACATCTGCACCGCACAGGCCCTGCTTGCCAATATGGCCACCGCCTACGCCATCTGGCACGGCCCGGTCGGCCTGCAGGCGATCGCCGGGCGCATACACGCGCTGGCCAACCGCTTGGCAAGCGGCCTCGAGGCGGCGGGCGTATCGGTGCTCGGCTCCAGCCGCTTCGACACGGTGACGGTGGAGACCAACGGCAAGGCCGCCCAGATCGCGGTCGCCGCCGAAAAGACCGGCCGGCTGCTGCGTGTGCTCGATGCCGACCATGTCGGCATCAGTTTCGACGAGACCTCGACCGACACCGATCTCGACGCGATCGCGGCCTTGTTCGATGCCAAGGCTGCCGCTTCCGCCGACAGCACGTTGCCCGGCAAGCCGCGTGGCAAGGAGTTTTTGACCCAGCCGGTCTTTCACGAGAACAAGTCGGAAACCGAGATGATGCGCTTTCTGCGCCGGCTGGCCGACAAGGACCTGGCGCTCGACCGCGCCATGATCCCGCTGGGCTCCTGTACCATGAAGCTCAACGCCGCGGCGGAAATGATGCCGGTGAGTTGGCCAAGCATCGCCAATTTGCATCCCTTCGCGCCGGCAAGCCATTCGGCCGGCTACCGCGCCATGATCGGCGAACTGGAAGGCTGGCTGTCGGAGATCACCGGCTTCGACGCCGTGACCTTGCAGCCCAATGCCGGCAGCCAGGGCGAATATGCCGGGCTGCTCGCCATTCGCGCCTATCACCGTTCGCGCGGCGAGGGCCATCGTACCGTCTGCCTGATCCCGTCTTCCGCGCATGGCACCAATCCGGCGAGTGCCGCGATGGCCGGTATGAGCGTCGTCGTCGTGCGCTGCCTGGAAGACGGCAACATCGACATGGACGATATGCGCGCCAAGGCCAACGAGCATTCCAAGAATCTCGCGGCGCTGATGTTCACCTATCCCTCTACCCACGGCGTCTACGAGGAAGGCGCCCGCCACCTCTGCGCCCTCATCCATGAGCATGGCGGCCAGGTCTATTTCGATGGCGCCAACCTCAACGCGCTGGTCGGCCTTGCTCGGCCAGGCGACATCGGCGCCGACGTCTGTCACATGAACCTGCACAAGACCTTCTGCATCCCGCATGGCGGCGGTGGCCCGGGTGTCGGTCCGATCGGTGTCAGGGCGCATCTGAAGCCCTATCTGCCCGGCCATGTCAGCGAAGGCTCGGCTCATGCCGTGGCCGCCGCTCCCTTCGGCAGCGCTTCCATCCTGCCGATCACCTGGATGTACATCCGCATGATGGGCGCTTCCGGCCTGAAGCAGGCGACCGAGACAGCGATCGTTTCGGCCAACTATGTGGCGACGCGGCTCGCCCCGCATTTCCCGCTGCTTTACAAGGGCAGGAGCGATCGCGTCGCCCACGAATGCATCCTCGACACCCGCGTGCTCAAGGAGAGCGCCGGCATCAGTGTCGAGGACATCGCCAAGCGCCTGATCGATTATGGTTTCCACGCGCCGACGATGTCGTTTCCGGTCGCCGGCACGCTGATGGTGGAGCCGACCGAGTCCGAACCCAAGCGCGAGTTGGATCGCTTCTGCGAGGCCATGATCGCCATTGCCGGCGAAGCGGCGAAAGTGGCCAAAGGCGAATGGCCCTTGGCCGACAATCCGCTGGTCAACGCACCGCACACATCGGCCGAGGCGCTGGCCGGTCAATGGACCCATCCGTATTCGCGTCTGGAGGCGGCCTATCCCGCCGGCGATGCCGACACGGCGACGAAGTACTGGCCGCCGGTGTCGCGCATCGACAATGTCGCCGGCGACCGTAATCTGGTCTGCTCCTGCCCGCCGCTGTCGGATTACCTCGGCGCGGCCGAATAGCTACGCGGAACGCAAGGCCGGCTCGACCACGTCGGCCCTGCCCGTCTTTTTGCGGCCGATGACGCAATTTCGCCCCGCACGCTTGGCGGCATAGAGCGTGGCGTCGGCCCTGGCCAGCACCTCATCGAGGGTGCTGCCGTCGGCCTCGCCGAAGCCAATCCCGCCGCTGACCGTGCTGCGCAAGGGCCCGAGCGCGGTGGGCACGACTTCCGTGCCGAAAGCGACGCCGATCTTGCTGGCGAGGTCATAGGCCCGCTCTTCCGTCACGCGCGACATGACGATTGCGAACTCCTCGCCGCCCAGGCGAAAGGCGTCGACCCCGGTTCTGGCATATCTCCTGATGACGGCGGCGAAGCGGCACAGGACCTGGTCCCCGACCGGGTGTCCATAGATGTCGTTCGTCCGCTTGAAATGATCGAGATCGAACATGACGATCGCCATGAACGGGCCGAAGGTGCGCTCGCCATAAAGCGACGCCAGCCCCCGACGGTTCATCAGTCCGGTCAACGGGTCGGTCATGGTCTCGGCCTTGAGCTCGATCTGCGCCTGCAGATGGTGGAGCGAAAGCGTCAACGCGCCAAGGCCTGTCATACAGGCCACCGCCACGACCGAGTTAAGGCGTTCGGCCCAATTGTCGGGCGCGACGCCGAGCGTCCACTGGCCTTTGGCCATCAGAACCACGCCGCAAAGGGCAAACGACAGCGCACAGGTGCCGCTCAGGAACGATACCACCAGGAGAATACGGCGATCGTGACTGCCATTGATCCAGAACATGGCCCCGATCGTCGAGAGCAGCGCGGTAACCGTCGCGTAGGTGATCACGAAGCCGACCCCGTCAAGGCCCATGAAAGTCACGGCCGCGCAGACAGCCATGGCGGCAAATGTCGGCGCGATCGCACGCCTGTGCTCGCGCACGCCGAGATACTGCATGGCCGAAATGCAGATGATGAGAAAACCCAGGCTGAGTAGCGCCAGCGCGATCTGGCAAAGCAGCGGATCGGGCTCCCTGGTATAGCGCCAGAACAGGATCACATGCGCGACGAGCACGATAATGCCGCACGCCACTGTCAGCACGAAGCCCGCCCGCGGCGCCGTGAGCCAGATCGCAACCATGGTAGCGGCTAGACAGGTACCCGACAGCGCGGCTGCGAGCAGGAGCGAACTGAAATCCAGCATATCGGGCGGAGGCCTCTCGAGCGTCGGCGGTTGCGCCGCATTCTAGGTCAGCGGCAGCCCTCGGATATGATTTTCGGGCGATCTCTCGGCCCAAGCTGCGAATAGGGTTTACAAAGCGTCGATGCCACCTGTGCCAAAATCGCCCCCCTGGACGGCGCGACCATCAACCGGCATCAGCCCTTGTTCAGCAAGGCGAGGTTGGCGTCGACAACGGTGGGATCGGTCATGCCGGCCTTCGCCTCGAGCAGCAGCGCCCGGGCCTTCTTCTTGTTGCCGCGCAACAGTTGCGAATAACCCATATTGTTGACGATCTGCGGCTTGCGGCCGGCAACCTTCAGGAGCTGGCCGTAGGCGCGGTCGGCGAAGTCGAAGCGGCCAAGTTCGTCATAGGAAGCCGCGAGCCCCATCCAGGCCTCGGCATTGTCGGCCTTCAGCTCGACGGCCTTGCGGAAATGCGCTTCGGCAAGACCATAATTGGCATCGCGAAACTGTGCCTTGCCTTCCGCCAGGTCGGATGTGGCGACATCCTTCCCTTCAGGCTGGATCGCAGTGGTCTTGGTCGTGTCGACGTTATTGTTCGTCGTACACCCGCTGATCATTAGGACGGCTGCCATCATGGCCATCGCCGCAAATTTTATCTGACGCATGCCCTGCCCCGTCGCCCGATTTGCCGGGTCGTTCTTCGGGAAAGAGACTACAGAAGAGCGATTAAGCTTCGGTGCCGAAATGCAGCTAACTTTCAGTTTCCGGAATAGCAATCATTAACCACCGGCGCGTGCCCCTCAAATCTCCGCGGACGCGAGCGGCGCCGCAGCGAGGCCCAGCAAGAGGGTGCGCAACAATATTTGCATGGACTTCTCGCTCATTTAGGCCGAAGCGGGTCCGATTTACCTGCCGTACCCAATAACTTTCTTGCAATCGCCTCGGCGGACTTTTGCGGTGAACACCATCACCTCGCCCGCACTCCAAAATACAGCTAATGGGCCGTCATTTTGACGATGATGGGAATGACCGCGATCATCAGCACCACCGGCAGGATGCAGACCACGACCGGCACCGACATCTTGGCCGGCAAGGCATGGGCCTTCTCCTCGGCCAGCGACATGCGCTTGTGGCGCATTTCGTCTGAAAACACCCTGAGCGCGCCCGACAGGCTGGTGCCGAGTTCCTTCGACTGCTGCAGGAGCGTGGCGAAGGAGCGTACCTCGTCCAGGCTGAGACGATCGGCGAGCGCCTTCAGCGCGTCGTCCAGGCTGCGCCCCGCCCGAAGTTCCAAGCACACGAGCTGCAGGTTCTGGCTGAGCGACGGATAGCTCTTGGCGAGTTCTTTCGAAACGCGCTCGACGCCGGCTTCCATGCTCATGCCGGCGTCCGAACAGACGATCATCAGGTCCATGAAATCGGGGAAGCCGTTGCGGTATTCGCGCATCTTCTCGCGCACCTTCTGGGTCAGCACGAGACCCGGCAAAAAATAGCCGGCGGCCCCCGACAGGATGATGAAGGTCCACCGGCTGGTCATGGTCGCGTCGGGACTGGCCATCCACCGGTTGAGCACGAAGACCGCGAACGTCGTGCCGATCATTGCCGTGAACCGGATGAGGAAGAACATGCCGACGGCGCGCGGCTCCATGTAGCCCGCCTGGATGAGCTTCAGGCGCAGGCGAGCGACATTTTCCGGGTCGCTCTTGGCATAGAATTCCTGCGCCCTCTTCACCGCTTGCTCGCGCACGACGCCGCTATTCTTCTTCTGCACAGGTTCGGGTCTGGCGGCCACCGGACCCTGGTCGACCTTGAGCCGGCGCTTGACGTCGTTGCGGTCGCCCTTCGCCACCAGCATCGGCCAGGCGACAGCGGCCGCTCCCGCGGCAAGCAGGAGGACGGCCACCGGCATCAGCGAGGTCGGCGCGAGGGAAGCGAGGAATTCAATGACGCTTTGCATGTCAGAACTTAAAATTCGACATTTTGAACATGATCAGATTGCCCAGCATCAGCCAGCTGACCGAGCCGCCGATCATGTACCATGTCTTCGGCACGCCCCAGACGTCGCTGTAATATCCCGGCATCATGGCCATGATGGCGGTGAACAGCAGCGCCGGTACGGCCGTCAAAATGTAGGCCGAGAGGCGCCCTTCCGTCGAAATGGCGCGCACCTTGCGTCGCAGCTTGCCGCGTTCGCGGATCGTCGTCGACAACCCATCAAGGATCTCGCGCAGATTGCCGCCCGAACTGGTCTGGATCGACACGGCGGTGATGAACAGCGGCAGATCCTCGTGGCCGACCCGGTCGAACAGTGCATTCAGCGCCGTGACTAGGTCGGAACCATAAGTGACTTCGTCGGCAATGACGCCGAATTCCGTGCCGATCGGATCGGGCATCTCGCGCGACACCATGGCGATGGCCACCGGCACCGGATGACCGGCCTTGAGGCCGCGCGTGATCAGCTCCAGCGCTTCCGGCAGTTGCATGCCGAAACGCTTCAGCCGGCGCTTGCGCATGGAGCGCATCGCCATGACCGGCAGCAACGGCACCAGCACGACGAACAGGATGAGCCCCATCAGCAGCGGCAGCCCGCGCCAGATCGCGGCCAGGGCAACGGCCGTCGCCACACCGCAGGTGATCGTCAGGAATTTCGAAAGCGGCATCACCATGCCCGACTGCGTGCGCAGGGCACGGAACCGGTCGGGAGAAAACAGCGACGTTCCCGCGTCGAGACCCCGCTCCTTGCGCAGCTGAACCAGCACCTGCTCCTGGCTGATCTTGTTTTCCTGCAGTTTCATGCGCCGGTTGATTGCGGTGCGCTTGTCGCTGCGTCCGGCATAGAGCAGGTAGATCGCCTCGGCCACCATGATGCCGGTCAGTGCGGCTCCGGCATAGACGACGTATATCGCGCTGAACCCGTCGAACACGCCGGCTACTCCTGCGGCCGGCCGGGTTCGAAATAACGTCCGGGAAAGTCGATGCCCATGGCGCGCAGGTCTTCCAGGAAACGCGGCCGAATGCCGGTCGCCTCGTAGTAGCCAAGGATCTTGCCATCGGCCTCCATGCCGGTGCGCACGAAGCGGAAGATCTCCTGCATCTGGATGACATCACCTTCCATGCCGGTCACCTCGGCGACGCTCGTCACCTTGCGCTTGCCGTCGGAAAGTCGGGTCAGCTGGACGATGATGTCGATGGCGCTGGCGATCTGGCTGCGGATCGACTGCACCGTCATCGGCATGCCGGTCATGCCCAGCATCTGCTCGAGGCGCGAAATGCAGTCGCGCGGCGTATTGGCGTGGATGGTCGCCATCGAGCCTTCGTGGCCGGTGTTCATGGCCTGCAGCATGTCGAAGGCTTCCTCGCCGCGGCACTCGCCAAGGATGACGCGGTCGGGACGCATGCGCAGCGCGTTCTTGACCAGGTCGCGCTGTTTGAGCTCGCCATGGCCTTCGATGTTGGCGGGACGCGTCTCCATGCGTGCGACGTGCGGCTGCTGCAATTGAAGTTCCGCCGCGTCCTCGATGGTGATCAGCCGCTCGTCTTCTGGAATGAACGCCGACAGCGCGTTGAGCATCGTCGTCTTGCCTGTGCCGGTGCCGCCCGAAATGATCGTCGTCTTGCGGGCGTGGACGGCCGCGGCCAGCACTTCGGCCATGTTCTGTGTGATGGCGCCGAATTCGACGAGCCTGTGCAGGCCAAGCTTGTTCTTGGAGAACTTGCGGATCGACACCAGCGGGCCGTCGACGGCCACCGGGCGGATGGCTGCGTTGAACCGCGAGCCGTCCAGCATGCGAGCGTCGACCATCGGTTGCGATTCATCGACGCGGCGGCCGACGGCGGCCACGATCTTGTTGACGATTCTGAGCAGATGCGCCTCGTCCTTGAACGGGATATGGACCTGCTGCAGCTTGCCCTTCTTTTCGACGAAGCAGTTCTGATGGCCGTTGATCAGGATATCGTTGATATCGGGATCCTTGAGCAGCGGCTCGAGCGGGCCGAGGCCGACCATCTCGTCGACGATGTCGTCAACCAGCGCGTCGAGTTCGGCGGTGTTGATCGCCATCCGCTCCTGGCGGGTCTTTTCCGATACGAAATCATGCACTTGCCGGCGCATCTCCTCCTTGGGCAAGCGCTCCAGCGCGACGAGATTGATCTCCTCGAGCAGCATCCGGTGGATGCGCACGCGGGCATCGAGCACCTTGTTGGCATTCTTTGCCGGCGCCGCCTCCGCCTTCGCCGGCAAAGCCTTCCGGCTGGTCGGGATGACGACTGCATGATGCGCGACCGGCGCCGATTCTGCCGGGCGGGGACGCGCGTCACGGTTCTGCAGGGTGGAAAAACGGCTGGTCATCCAGCTTTCCTTTTCAAGAGGCCCCTGCCGAAGCCGAACAGCGACTTCGACTTGCTCGCGGTTGCCACCGCCTCTTCCGGAAGAATGATCTTCTTCAGGTCGTTGACGACATTGGCGTTGGGATCGATCTCGTGCAGCGGCACGCCGCGGTCGACCGCCTCGCGCACCAGCCGGTAGTTGTTGGCGATGCCGCCGACAAAATGCTCGCCAAGGATTTCCTGGACGTCCGCCTGCTTGATGCCGTTGTCGAACATCTTCTGCTCGAAACGGTTGACGATCACGTTCGGCTTCACTTCCTTGCCGGCGGTCTCGTAGACGGCCTGGATCAGCCGTTGCGTATGGCGCAGGCACGGCACCGTCATTTCGGCAACGATGTAAAGCTTGTTGGAACCGAGCAGCACAGTTTCCGTCCACGGAAACCAGGTGCGCGGCATGTCGATGACGACATTGTCGAAATAGGCCGAAACGAGGTCCAGCATGCGCACCACGACATCGGTCTTGAACGAGCGCATTTCGGACGGATGCGTCGGTGCCGCCAGCACACACAGTCCGCTGGCGTGCTTGGACAGCATCACATCGAGCAGTTGCCGGTCGAGGCGCTCAGGCTGGTTCTCGATTTCAGTGATGTCGAAACGCGGCTCGAGATCGAGATATTCGGCGCAGGCACCTTGCTGGAAATTGAGGTCGACCACGCAGGTCGAGGCGCCGCGCGTCACCGAATGATGCAGCTGGAACGCGGTCTGCAGTGCCAGTGTCGTGGTGCCGACGCCGCCGGCGGCGGGCATGAAGGTATAGATCTGCGACTCGGTGTTTTCCTCGCGCCCGGGTCCCTGCAGAGCCCGCACGACCGAACGCACGAGGTCTGCCGTGGTGATCGGCTTGACCAGGAAATCGGCGACCTTGAGCTGCACCAGGATGCGCACGGCCGCGGCGTTGAACTCCTGGGTGACCACGATCACAGGTGCCTTGCCCTCGAGCCGGCGCATGACGCGCTGCAGTGACTCGATCTCCTCGAGTTTCGCCGCATCCATGTCGACGATGACGACGCCGAACTCGGCCTCCTGGACCTCGCCGCGCAGCTCGGTGACGTTCTTCTCCACCGTCATGAGCTGGATGATCTCGGAGGCGGCGAAGGCCGTCTTCGTGTCCTGCGCGAAGGTCCGGTCTGTCGATACGAGCAGGATTTTCTTGGTGCTGTTTGCCATTCTCGCCGCCTGTGAGGTCGATCGCCGTCTGGATCAGTTGTCGGTGGTCGTTTGCGCTGCCTTGGCACCGGCCGCCTGATCGGGCGTGACGGGTCCGGCACTGCCACGCTTGGCAGGCACGAGAAGTCTCGTGTTCTGGACGCCGTACTTCCACGGGTCGACCATCTGCATGACGGTGTTGGCGGCCTGCGCCTCGCCGGCGCCGGACGTCACCCCTTCGCTGCGCACGTAGTCGTCGCTGGTGCAGCCGCTTGCCAGGCCGGCAAGAAGCAGGCCGATGCACGATCTCAGGATCAGACGCATGGCTCAGTCCTTCGGCAGGTCGAGGAAATGACCGACTTTGGTGGCAGGAGCGGCCCGTGCGGCACTGCCGTCGGCCAGCGCCAGCGCGCGGCCCGTATCCGGCGCCTTCACCTCCTCGGTGTTGTTGAGGAAATAGTCGACATTGCTGGCTGGCTGCGTGCCATCGGTCGGCTCAGCCATTTTCTTCGACGGATCGACCGGCTTGACCAGATAGGGCGTGACGATGATGACCAGGTCGGTCTCGCGCCGCTGATAGGATTTCGACGAAAACAGCGCTCCAAGCACCGGCATCTTGCCAAGGCCGGGAATGCGAGACGTGGTGATGTCGTTCTGGGACTGCAAAAGCCCGGCGATCATGAAGCTCTGGCCGTTCTTCAGGTCGACCGAGGTCTTGGCGCGGCGCACGATAAAGCCGGGCACGGAAATGTTGCCGATATTGTAGGACGCCGACGCATCGATCGAGGAGACTTCCGGCGCGATGTCAAGACTCACCAGCCCGTCCTTGAGTACGGTCGGCTTGAAATCCAGGCTAACGCCATATTTCTTGTAGCTGACCGAAATCTTGCCGTTGTCCTCCGAAACCGGGATCGGAAATTCGCCGCCGGCCAGGAAGCTCGCTGTCTCCCCTGAACGCGCGATCAGGTTCGGCTCAGCCAGCCGACGGGCAAGGCCGCGCTCTTCCAGCGCCTTAATGGCAATGTCTATCGAGACGCCGTTCGACAGCAGTCGGCCGATGATCTCGCCGGTCCCCGCCGCTGGGACCGTGCCCGGATCCAGTGAAATGTCGCGACCGCCGAAGCCGTAGGCGAAATTGGCGCTGTATTTCGCGCCCAGGTCCTGCCCTGCCTGGCGGTTGATCTCGACGAACCGGACATTGAGCTGAACCTGCTGCGACGAAGAGATATTGACCGAGTTGATCACTTCCTCATTGCCGGAAAAGCGGCTGGCGATCTTGCTTGCCTTATCCGCTGCAACCGCGTCATCCGCCTCACCCGACAGCACGACACGGCCGTTGGCCGAGCCGACCTTGATCTTGGCGTCCGGCACACTGGCACGGATAGTGTTCGCCAATTGCTCGGTGTCGAGCGTCACCTCGATGTCCACGGTGCCGACGAGCTGCTTGTTTTGGTCGAACAGCGCAATGCCGGTGGTGCCGAGATTGTTGCCCAGCACATAGAAGGATTTGTCGGTCAGCGGGTTGACGTTGGCGATCTCCGGATCACCGATGACGATCTGGTAGAAGGCCGCGCTCGTCATGATCGTCTTGGGCTTGCCCTTGGCAACCTTGATCGACGCATTCTTGGTCGACGAGACATAGACGATGTCGTTGTCCGCCTTCGCCGCTCCGGGCAAGGCAAGCACGCCGCTCGCAGCCAGGGTAAACGCCATTGCCAGGGCGCGCACCAAGCGCGACCGAGCCGTCATTCGATATAGGGTACGCATCAACATTGTCCCGTCCCGCCCGGTCCCCACCGGTCTTTACTTCTGGTCCCGCGTTGGAACCTGATATTCCTCGGCCTGCGTGCCGCGCGTCACGATGATCGTCTTGAATTTCGGCTTCTCCGGCTCCTTCGCTATGGCATCGAACAAGGAGCCGGCCACGGCCTGCGTCTTGGAAGCGACGGATCCGCCGAAGGAAGAGATGGTGGTGACGCCGTTCTTGCCATCGCCGCCTTCGCTGGCGGAGCGAAGCGACAGCGACAGCGTTCCGACGGTGCGGGCAAGCGCCACTTTCTGCGCGCCGTCGCTCGTCACCTCGAGGGTCACGGAATTGGCCACCTGCGGCGTCGTCTGGCGCTCGTCGGCGCCCTGCCCGACGCTGAGCACCTTGGCGTCGGCAACGACGATCTCCGAGGTGATGGTCGAACCGGCAGCCCCTTGCGCGTTCTTGGCGACTTCCTGGATTTCGCCGGCATCGCGCGTCAGCACGACATCGACCCGGTCGCCCGGCGTCACGAAGCCACCGACGCCGGCGATCTCGTCGGTGCGGATGGTGACCGCCCGCATTCCGGGCGTCAGCATGTTGGACAGCGTCGCGCGGCCGTTCGGTCCCGACAGCTTGGCGAGCAGCACCGGCTCGTTGATCTCGATCGGCGACAGCGCGACCCGGCCGCCTTCGCCGAGCAATCCATCGATGGTGGCAAAGGCGCCCTGCGGAAGGGAATCCTGCGGCCACGGGATTTCGCTGAGCTTGGCGCGGTCGAGCTCCATGCCGTAGCGCAACGGCGCGTTCGCCACCACGATGGTCTTGAACTCGATCCTGGGCGCGGCCGGAGCGGCGATCGAGGCCGTTTTCTCCTGGGCATCGGCCTTCGCTTGGCTCTTGACCCAGAAATCCGCGGCAAAGATCGAGATCGCGCCGAAAACGGCGGCGATGCCGATCATCGTTATGGCCTTGCCCCTCACGCCGAAAACCCCTGATGCCCGTCGTTTCTTGTTATGTTGGGCTCACGCTAGGCGGCATTGTTAAAGAATCAGGAATATTGCGCGGCGGCATTTGACCTATTTCCGCCCGCTTGGTTATCGAATGGTTTTAGGGTAAGAGCAGTTAAATCCCCGAACGTAACAGGAACCTCCGTCGCTTGGCGCTGAAAAGCGTGGCAGTATCGACGGGGTGATTCGCAGCTTGGACTCTATGGCAGGCATGGACGACAACAACGATCTTTTCGGCAATCTGGAGAAACAGCCGCAGCCGGTTCGCACGCCGGCGCGCCCGGCGGATCCGCTGGTGCAGGCGGCCGCCAGGCGCCCAGCCGCAACCAAGGATGGCAGCGAGGGCTACAGCGCCGCCGACATCGAGGTGCTTGAGGGCCTTGAGCCGGTGCGCCGCCGGCCAGGCATGTATATTGGCGGCACTGACGACAAGGCGATGCACCATCTGTTCGCCGAGGTCATCGACAATTCGATGGACGAAGCGGTTGCCGGCCACGCCACCTTCATCGATGTCGAACTCTCCGCCGACGGCCATCTCACGGTTACCGACAATGGCCGCGGCATTCCGGTCGACATGCACCCAAAATTCAAGAAGCCGGCGCTCGAAGTCATCATGACGACGCTGCATTCGGGCGGCAAGTTCGACTCCAAGGTCTACGAGACATCAGGCGGCCTGCACGGCGTTGGCGTCTCCGTCGTCAACGCCCTGTCGGATCATCTTGAGGTCGAGGTGGCACGTGGGCGCCAGCTCTATCGCCAGCGCTTTTCGCGCGGCGTCCCGGTGACCGGACTGGAGCAGCTCGGCGAAGTCCACAACCGGCGCGGCACAAAAATCCGCTTCCATCCCGACGAGCAGATTTTCGGCAAGGGCGCGGCCTTCGAGCCGGCGCGTCTCTACCGCATGACGCGTTCGAAGGCGTACCTGTTTGGCGGCGTCGAGATCCGCTGGACCTGCGATCCCTCCCTCATCAAGGAAAAGGATCAGACACCGGCCAAGGCGGAATTCCATTTCCCAGGCGGCCTCAAGGATTATCTGAAGGCGTCGCTCGGCGACGATTTCCAGGTGACGCGCGAAATCTTCGCCGGCAAGAGCGACAAGCAAGGCGGCCATGGCTCGCTCGAATGGGCGGTCACCTGGTTCGGTGGCGACGGCTTCATCAATTCCTACTGCAACACCATCCCGACCGGTGAAGGCGGCACCCACGAAGCCGGCTTCCGAAACGTGCTGACGCGCGGTCTGCGCGCCTATGCCGACCTCGTCGGCAACAAGCGCGCCTCGATCGTCACCTCGGAAGACGTCATGATTTCGGCCGCCGGCATGCTGTCGGTGTTCATCCGCGAGCCGGAATTCGTCGGCCAGACCAAGGACAGGCTGGCGACGATCGAAGCGATACGCATCGTCGAGACCGCGATCCGCGACCCATTCGACCATTGGCTGGCCGACAATCCGCAGGAAGCCTCGAAGCTGCTCGACTGGGTGATCGCGCGCGCCGACGAACGGGTGCGCCGCCGCCAGGAAAAGGAAGTGTCGCGCAAGAGCGCGGTGCGCAAGCTGCGCTTGCCGGGCAAGCTCGCCGACTGCACGCAGAACGCGGCGGCGGGTGCCGAACTCTTCATCGTCGAAGGCGATTCCGCCGGCGGCTCGGCCAAGCAGGCGCGCGATCGTGCCAGCCAGGCCGTCTTGCCGCTGCGCGGAAAAATCCTCAACGTCGCCAGCGCCGGCAATGACAAGCTGGCCGCCAACCAGCAGATATCGGACCTGATCCAGGCGCTCGGCTGCGGCACACGGTCAAAATACCGTGACGAGGATTTGCGCTACGACCGCGTCATCATCATGACCGACGCCGACGTCGACGGCGCACACATCGCTTCGCTGCTGATCACCTTCTTCTACCAGGAGATGCCGGCGCTGGTGCGCGGCGGCCATCTCTATCTGGCGGTGCCGCCGCTTTACTCGATCAGGCAAGGCGGCAAGGTCGCCTATGCCCGCGACGACGCCCACAAGGACGAGCTTCTGCGCACCGAATTCACCGGGCGCGGCAAGGTCGAGCTTGGCCGCTTCAAGGGCCTGGGCGAAATGATGGCCGCGCAGCTCAAGGAAACCACCATGGATCCAAGGAAGCGCACCTTGCTCAGGGTCGATGTGAACGAAATCGATTCCGCCACCAAGGACAGGGTCGACGAGCTGATGGGCACCAAACCCGAAGCCCGCTTCCGCTTCATCCAGGAACGCGCCGAATTCGCCGAGACGGAAGTGCTGGATATCTAGCCGCTGGCGCGTTTAGCTTGCGTTCCTGACATGGAGACCAGCATGTGACCTGGGCGCGGCTGAAAACCTATTTCGAGACGAGCCTGGCCGGGCTGACGCAACCGACACGCTCGGACTGGATTTTCGCGCTGCGCACCGTTTCGGCCGGCATGATCGCATTGCTGGCCGCTTACGCGCTGAAGCTCGACCATCCGCAATGGGCGATGATGACGGTGTTCATCGTCGCCCAGCCGGTTGCCGGCATGGTGCTGGCGAAAGGCTTCTACCGCCTGCTCGGCACGCTGGCCGGCGGTGTCGCGGCAATCGGCATCACCACGGCATTCGGCACCGGCCCGTGGATTCTGGTGACGGTGCTTGCTATCTGGATTGGCATTTGCACCTTCGTCTCGTCGCTGCTGCGCAATCCCGAAGCCTATGGCGCGGCTCTTGCAGGCTACACCGCAATGATCATCGGCCTGCCCGCTTTCGGACAACCGCATCTGGTCGTAGACCTCGCGGTCGCGCGTTGTGCCGAGATCGTGCTCGGCATCGTCTGCGCCGGCCTCACCAGCCGGCTGATCCTGCCAAAACTGGCCAGCGACGCCATCGTCTCGCGGCTGAAACGCTGCATTCTCGACCTCGCCACCTATGCCGGCGGTGCGTTTTCAGGCGGCGACCGGGCAACGCTGATCGGCCTGCACCGGAAGCTTGTCGCCGATACCCAGACGCTTGGCGAGATGCGCGCCTATGCCAGGCTCGAAGCGCCGAGCTTCGCGCCGCGCGCGCATCCGGTGCGGCGCACTATCGGACAACTGCTTTCGGCACTTTCGGCGGCGCGCGCGCTCTATTCGCATGCCGCTCCCAAAAACGCCGCCCTCATCCCGGTGCGCTCGGAACTGCAGGCCCTTGTCAGCGAACTGGCAGCCAAGCCGGGAGCGCTGGACGATACCTCATCCTGGGTGGCGCGGCTCGACGCGATCTCGATCAGGGCCAGGCAAATGCCCGACGCCTCGATAGAGCCGGGTGAGGACAGGGTCGGCACCATTACCCGCCTTACCATAGCGGCCGATTTCGCCGAGGCGCTGAAACAGGTGCTGCGTGGCCTCGACGCCTTGCGCGCGCCGGTCACGCGCCGTCCAGGTCCCGGCAGCCAGCAGCCGGCCCTGGTGGTGCATCGCGATTATCCCGGTGCAGCGCGCAACGCCATCCGCGCGGCCGTTGCCACGCTGCTGGTGGCGGCTTTCTGGCTGACGACGAAGTGGTCGGAGGCGGCCGGCACCGTCATCCTCGTTGCCGTCGTGTCGAGCCTGTTTGCCGCTCGCCCCGACCCCGTGCAAGTATCCTGGGGATTCTTCAAGGGAACGCTGCTCGCTTTGCCTTTTGCCTTTCTCGTCGGGCAGGTTGCGCTCCCTGCTCTGCCCGGCTTCGGCTGGTTCATGCTGTTCGTCGTGCCGATCATGGTGCCGGCGGCACTCGCCATGGCCAATCCGCGCCATGTCGGCGTGGCGACGGCCTTCGCCATCAACTTCCTGGCCTTCCTCAGCCCACATCAGGCGATGACCTATGATCCCGGCCCCTTCTTCGCCGGCTCGGCATCGATCCTGGTCGGCATCCTCTTGGCCATCGGCGTCTTCATCGTCGTATTGCCGGCCGATCCATGGCTCGCGGCCGACCGCATCGTGCGGGCCATGCGGGAGGATCTGGCGCGGCTTTGCCTGCATGAGCGCGTGCCGAGGCGCTCAGCCTTCGAGAGCCTCGCTTACGACCGGGTCAATCAGTTGATGCCGCTGGTGCAGAATTCCGGCAGGAAGGGCGAGGCGGTGCTGGGCGGCGGCGTCGCTTCCGTCACGGTCGGCCTGGAAATCCTGCGGCTGCGCACTGCCAGCCAAAACCATGCCCTCCCATCGGAAACGACGCTTTCAATCGCCACCTTCCTGAGGGGACTGGCGCGCGAGCTGCTTTTCCGTGCCCCTGGCGATCCGCAAACAGCGACCATTGCCGTCGCCCGGCAGTATGCGGCAGGCATCGCCCAGCGAAACGCCACCGGCGACATGCTGCAGATCGCGGCGTCCCTGCGCATCATCGCCGCGGCGATGGAAGATTTCCCGGATTTCTTCGCGAGGGAGAAAACCTAAGCCGCGGCGATCGCCAGTGCATGGCCGCGTGCGTTCTCACGCAGGGCGTCTAGGTGGATCGATTTGATCAATGCGGCAAGATCGCCTTCGGCGGATTGCCCGCCCAATTCCTTGAGCATCAGCCAACTGACTTCCTGCACGCCGGCGACGCGCTTGCCGTTGGCGACCTCGCGCCAGATCTTCAGGGCGCGCAGGATGACGGCATGCGTGGCGGCAGCCATGCCGGCACTGCGGAACAGCGCCTGCAGGGCCACGTCGTGCCCGCCGGCCAGCAGCGCCCTCACCCGTGGTTCGGATTGCTGGCTGAGCGCCACCAGCGCCGAGCCGAAGAAATCGACCTTGCCGTGCGCGATGGTGCGGATCAGGAAGCTCGCGGTCAGATCGCCGCGCAGCCTGAGATGCTCGATCAGCGCGGCGTGCTCTTCTTGGCGCGTGCCCTCGATCAGCGTCACCGAGGCCTTGACGCAAGCATCGCGCATGACCCGGTCGGCACGCGCGGCTCCCATCAATGCCATGACCAGCGGCGATGTCTTCAATGTCTCGCCGAGCTTGACGAGCAGCATATGCCGGCAATCGGCAGGCAGCCTGATATCCGATATCAGCGCCTCGCGCACCAGAGGCAGATGCCCGTGGCGTTCCGCCATGCGCCGGAAGCTGAGTGACGCGATGTCGGCGCCGCTATTGGCCAAAAGCACGGCGCATGCCTCCGCCTCCCCGACCTCGGCGATGGCCGCCGAAAGCGCCATCGAGACTACAGGCCGGTCGGCGATCAGCTTCTGCGTTGCCTTCTGGCTCGCCGCCACGCGATTGATCAGGTCGGCGTCGGTGAGCAGCGGCGAGCGCGCCAGCACGACCCCGGCGACCTCCGGCTGGTCAGCGGCAAGCGCACTGATGATCTGCAACGGTGCGTGATGGCTCATCGAGAACGCTTCCGCCATCGCCAGCCGCACTTTCGACGAGGCGTCGTCGAGCAGCAGCGTCAGCGCGGCCTCGGCGGCGCAGCGATCCTCGAACGGCAATTCGCAATTCACATAGGCTCGGGCCAGCGCATGAGCGGCGGCGGCGCGCTCCGAAACCCTGGCCGTGTAGATCCATTTCAGGAAATGCGAAACAACTACCATGCCCGTCTGCTTACGCCCCATGCCGGAAGGTTTCCGGCCCCGTGAGAAGGGTAGGCAGAAATGGTTTACGAACGGTTCACCATGTTCATTAACTGGCTTGCGAGCGCCTGAAGCAGCGCCTATCAACCGTCAGACAGCGCAGGAGGCGGAAGATGGCCGGGCTATATCTGGAGGAGTTTGTTGTCGGCCATGTCTTCCGGCACACGCTGCGCAAGACTGTCACCGAGAGCGACAACATGCTGTTTTCGGTGATGACGCTGAACCCGCAGCCGCTGCATATCGACTTCGATTTCGCCGCTAGGAGCGAATGGGGCAAGCCGCTGGTCAACTCGCTGTTCACGCTCGGCCTGATGATCGGCATTTCGGTCAACGACATCACGGTCGGCACGACGGTTGCCAATCTCGGCATGAAGGAAACCGTGTTTCCTCACCCGGTCTTCCATGGCGACACCATCCGCGTCGAAACATCTGTCGTCTCGGTGCGCGAATCCAGGTCGAAGCCCGACCGCGGCATCGTCGAATTCGAGCACCGCGCCTACAACCAGCATGGCGATCTGGTCGCCAAATGCATCAGGCAAGCGATGATGCTGAAGAAGGCAGACTGATGCGCTCGCTGCTATTCGTTCCAGGCGATTCCGAACGGAAGCTGGAAAAGGGATTTGGCGCCGGCGCCGACGTGGTTATCGTCGATCTCGAGGACTCCGTGGCGCCGCAGAACAAGGCGCGGGCGCGCGAGATCGCGGCGCGCTTTATCCTCGAACGCAGGGGGCAAACCAACTCGGCGCTTTATGTCAGGGTCAACGACCTCTCGACCGGAATGACGGACGATGATCTTGCCAAGCTCGTTCCGGCAAGACCGGACGGCATCATGCTGCCTAAATCGAACAGCGGCCAGGATGTGCAGCAGCTCGCGGCCAAGCTCAGGGTTTGGGAAGCCGAAAACGGCCTGCCCGACGGGTCGATAAAAATCCTGCCGATCATCACCGAAACTCCGGCGGGCGTGCTCGCCGCCGCCACCTATGCCGGGACAAGCGCACGGCTCGCCGGTCTCACCTGGGGCGCGGAAGACCTGTCGGCGGCGATCGGCGCACGCTCTGCCCGCGACGAGCACGGCCGCTACACCGATCTCTTCCGTCACGCCCGCCTGACGACCATTCTCGCGGCCGGAGCCGCGGAAGTCGCCGCGATCGACACCGTATTTCCTGGCTTTCGCGACATGGTGGCCTTCGCCGCGGAATGTGCCGACGCCGAGCGTGACGGTTTCACCGGCAAAATGGCGATCCACCCCGATCAGGTGCCCGTCATCAACACCGCCTTCACGCCCTCTGCCGAGGCGGTGAGACAGTCGGCGGCCATCGTGGCGGCCTTCGAGGCGGCCGGAAATCCGGGCGTCGTCGGCATCGACGGCAAGATGTTCGACCGTCCGCATCTGCGGCTGGCCGAACGCCTTCTGGCCCGCGCGAAAGCGGCCGGGATATCCGCCTGACGGCTACTCCTTGCCCCAGCGTGGCCGCCGCATCGAAAAGACCTCGTCGACGCTGGCATAATCCATGTAGCCGAGACGCGCGACATTGCCGGCCTTGGTGATGTCGAACAGGCCGTCTTTCAGGAAAGCATCGTCGATGTGAACGCCGATCACCTCACCGGCGACGACAAAGGCACTCGTCGGCGATCCGTCCAGCGCCTTCGGGCGAAACACTTCCGTCACCCGGCATTCGAGCGCCGCGGGTGCCGCCGCCACGCGCGGCGGCTTGACGAGACGCGAGGGCGCCATGGCGAGATCGGCATAGACGAACTCGTTGACGCCACGCGGTGCATCGACGGATGTGTAGTTCATCTTGTCCGCAAGATCGCGGCTGACCAGATTGGCGACGAACTCGCCGGTTTCCTGGGCAAACGAGGCGCTGTCCTTCTCACCCTCCGAGGAAAACCAGACAATGAAAGGTCGCGTCGAAAAGGCGTTGAAGAAGGAGTATGGCGCCAGATTGACCTCGCCGGCCTGGTTCAGCGTCGATATCCAGCCGATCGGGCGCGGCGCGACGATCGCCTTCGAAGGATCGTGCGGCAGGCCATGCCCCTTGGACGGCTCGTAGAACATTCAGCCCGCCCAAGGTCCGGCGTAATCGGTGTAGAGCTTGGCCGGATCGGGCCGTGGCCGCTCCGGCGCCGGACCGGCGTAGGAGCCGATATGGACGAAACCGACGACGCGCTCCTGCGGCGCCAGTCCGAGAATCGCCCTGCCCTCCGGCACGTCGGAATACCAGTTGCTGATCATGTTCGTGCCATAGCCCAGCGCAGTGGCCGCGATCATCAGGTTCATCGCCGCCATGCCTCCGGACAGGAACATCTCCCATTGCGGGATTTTTGGGTTCTCCCTCGGAATAGATACGACACCGATCACCAGCGGCGCGCGCGAGAACCGCGCCAGTTCCTGGTTGCGACGGCCTTCCGGCAACGGCCCCTCGCGCTGTTCGGCCAAGGCCGCTAGTTTTTTGCCGATCTCGATGCGGGCTTCGCCGCGATAAAGGATGAAGCGCCAGGGTTCGAGCCGTCCATGGTCGGGCACGCGCGTGGCGGCGGCGATCATCGTGGCGATATCGGCGTCGCTGGGCGCCGGTTCCCTGAGGTCGGGTATCGGCGCTGAATTTCGGGTCAATAGAAAGTCGATGATCGGCGACGCCATGGGCGCAAGTCTCCTGAAACACTCTGTTTTGAGCTGAAGCGCACCATCGGGAATTCGGGCGGCTCGGGCAAAGGCGCGCAAACGCCGGGCTGAAGAGTCCCGGATCGGACTCTTAAGCCTTGAAATTGCCACCGCCATGGGCTTCAACGCAAGGCATGTTTGAGGGGCGACTGCGTCTTTTCCTGGTTCGGCTCTGCGCCGCGCTGTTCCTGCTGCCGGTCTCCATGGCTGTCGCGCAGGAAAAGGACGGCGTCGGCGACCTGAAACTTCCCGGAATTTCGAGCTATGCAACGCCGAAGAGCGAGACCCCGCTGGCGCTTGGCGGCGGTGGCGCCATCACGCTCTCGGCCCAGTTGACCGACAAGGGCACCGACATCACCCGTGGACTCGTCTGGCGTGTCTTCAAGCCCGAAGCGGTGAACGGCAAATTGCCAATGGTCGCCTCCTCCCATGGCGGCAGCGCCGTCTTCCAGCTCGAGCCCGGCAGTTACCTGGTCCACGCTTCCTATGGCCGCGCCGGCGCCACCAAGCGCATCACCGTCGGCAAGGAAGCCAAGCGAGAAAGCCTCGTGCTCGATGCCGGCGGCCTGAAGCTGGACGCGGTTCTGTCCGGCGGCATGCGCATACCGCCGAAGAAACTGCGCTTTTCGATCTATGAGGGCACCGCCGAGGCCAATGGCGACCGCGCGCTGATCATTCCCGATGTCGAACCCAACAGCGTCGTGCGGCTCAATGCCGGCATCTATCATGTCGTCTCGACTTACGGCGCGGTCAACGCCGTCATCCGATCCGACATCCGCGTCGAGGCGGGCAAGCTGACGGAAGCCACCGTCGAGCATCACGCCGCTGAAATCACCATGAAGCTGGTACGCGAGACGGGCGGCGAAGCGATTGCCGACACCTCGTGGTCGCTGCTCAACGAATCCGGCGATCCGATCAAGGAAACCGTCGGCGCCTTCGCCTCGATGGTGCTGGCCGAAGGCGACTACACCATCATCGCCAAGAACCGCGATCGCATCTACCAGAAGGATTTCACGGTCGTTGGCGGGCAGAACCAGGAAATCGAGGTTCTCGCCACCGAAGCAGCAGCGATGGATCCCGAGGAAGGCGCCGATTAGCCTTCAGGCGGCGAGCTTGGTTCGCGCCGGGAGGAACGGAATGCGACGGCGCGGCAGGCTCGGCGCCAGGTCGAATACACCGCGATAGAGACGATCGAGCAACGTTTTGCGGTCGCGCAACGGCTCCAGTTCATTCCAGCTCAGCACGTTGCCGACGCGCACGTCGATCGCCCTGCCGGACAGCCGCGCGAATTCACGAATGAGCAGCGAGGTGCGCAAGGTCAGCGAGGCCTTGCCGACGAATTTGGCCACCCGCCCGTCGCGCTCGGCCATGTTCATCGGCCCGCTGACGAGATGGAAAAGCCTGCCGTTCTGGCCGGAGAAATGCATAGGGATGACCGATGCCTTGGCCTCCTGGACGAGACGGGCCGGAAACATCTTCCACGGCAGGTCGCGCGCGCGGCCAAAACCCTTGGGCGCAGTGGCCACGCCGCCGGCCGGAAACACCACGATGGTGACACCTTCCCTGAGCAGCCGGACCGCCTCATGGCGCACCGCCATGTTGTTCTTCACCGCGTCCTTGGTCTCGGAAAAGTCGATCGGCAGCGAATAGGGCTCCATCTCGCGGATCCTGAGCAGGTCCTTGTGGATCATCACCCGGAAAGGCCGGCCGAGTTGCTCTGCCAGCGATAGCACGGCAATGCCGTCGCCGATGCCGAAGGGATGGTTGGCGACGATTACCAGTGGCGTGTCGGGCAATTGCGCGGGCGGCCATTGGTCGGGAATTCGCACGCGCACGTCAATGAGGTCCAGCATGCGGCTGAACACACGCTCGCCCGTCGGCACCACCTGGCGGCGCCAGAAATCATAAAGCGCGGCAAAGCGATCGCGGCCCGACAGGCCTTCGACCGAATGGATGAACCAGCGCGCCAGCGCCGGCTGGTGCGGATTGGCGTAGGAAAGCTCTGGGAACGGTCGTTCGCGCGATTTCAGCTTGAGCATAGGGGCTCGTTACAACGTTGCCGTGACAGGGATATGAAAATGGCGGTGGATCGCTCCACCGCCATTCGATCGAAAAACACTCCGATTCAAGCAGCGCGCTTGCGTCGGCGATCAGGCGTGATCGCTTCTTCGGTCAGCCGTTCGATTGCTTCGGCAAGACCAAGCGATTCCTGATCGCGCGAGCCGAGCCGGCGGATGTTGACCGTCTGCTCCTCCGCCTCGCGCTTGCCGCAGACGAGGATGACCGGCACCTTGGCCAGGCTGTGCTCACGGACCTTGTAGTTGATCTTCTCGTTGCGCAGATCGGCTTCCGCCAACAGCCCGGCGGCCTTCAGCTTTGCCACGACCTCGGTCGCATAGCTGTCGGCGTCCGAAGTGATCGTCGCCACCATCACCTGCAGCGGAGCGAACCATAGCGGGAAATGGCCGGAATAGTTCTCGATCAGGATGCCGAGGAAACGCTCCATCGAACCGCAGATGGCGCGGTGCACCATGACCGGCTGCTTCTTCTCCGAATCCGAGCCGATGTAGAAGGCGCCAAAACGCTCCGGCAGGTTGAAGTCGACCTGCGTCGTCCCGCATTGCCATTCGCGGCCGATGGCATCCTTCAACACATATTCGAACTTCGGCCCGTAGAAGGCGCCCTCGCCCGGATTGATCGAGGTCTTGATCCGATTGCCGGACCTTGTCCTGATCGTCTCCAGCACGCCGCCCATGATCGCCTCGGCATGATCCCAGGCCTCGTCCGTGCCGACGCGCTTTTCGGGCCGTGTCGACAGTTTGACGCTGATTTCGTCGAAACCAAAATCGGCATAGGTCGACAGGATCAGGTCATTGATGCGCAGGCACTCGGCCGCCAGCTGTTCCTCGGTGCAGAAGATATGCGCATCGTCTTGCGTGAAGCCGCGCACGCGCATCAGCCCGTGCAGCGCGCCCGACGGCTCGTAGCGATGCACATTGCCGAACTCCGCCAGCTTCACCGGCAGATCGCGATAGGATTTCAGCCCATGCTTGAAAATCTGCACGTGGCCCGGGCAGTTCATCGGCTTCAGCGCAAAGATGCGGTCATCGTCGGTTTCATCGCCGGCGACCGTCACCTTGAACATGGCGTCGCGGTACCAGCCCCAGTGGCCTGACGTCTCCCACAGGCTCTTGTCGAGCACCTGCGGGGCGTTGACCTCCTGGTAGCCCTGCTCGTCGAGCCGGCGCCGCATGTAGTTGACCAGGTTCTGGAACATCTTCCAGCCCTTGGCGTGCCAGAAGACCACGCCAGGCCCCTCTTCCTGGAAATGGAAAAGGTCCATTTCGCGGCCGAGCTTGCGGTGGTCGCGCTTCTCGGCCTCTTCCAGCATCGTTTGGTAGGCTTCGAGCTGCGCCTGGTCGGCCCAGGCCGTGCCGTAGATGCGCGTCAGCATCGGATTGTTGGAATCGCCGCGCCAATAGGCGCCGGCCACCTTCATCAGCTTGAAGGCGTTGCCGATCTGGCCGGTCGAGGCCATGTGCGGACCACGGCAAAGGTCGAACCAGTCGCCCTGCGCATAGATCTTGAGATGCTGGTCCTCGGGAATGGCATCGATCAGTTCGAGCTTGTAGCGCTCGCCCTTGTCGGCGAAGACTTGTCTCGCCTTGTCGCGCGACCAGACCTCCTTGGTGAACGGCTTGTTGCGCGCGATGATCTCGCGCATCTTCTTCTCGATCACCGGGAAATCGTCCGGGGTGAACGGCTCGTTGCGGGCAAAGTCGTAATAGAATCCGTTCTCGATCACCGGCCCGATGGTGACCTGCGTTCCCGGCCACAGCTCCTGAACAGCTTCGGCGAGCACGTGCGCGGTGTCATGGCGGATGAGTTCCAGCGCGCGCGGATCGTCGCGGGTGATGATCTCCACCTTGCCGGATTTGCCTAGGGGATCACTGAGGTCGCGCACGGTGCCGTCAATGGCGTAGGCGACGGCCTTCTTGGCCAGCGACTTCGAGATCGATTCGGCGAGACCCGCACCGGTCATCGCCGCGTCGTAGTCGCGGACGGAGCCATCGGGAAATGTCAGGGAAACGGAATTCAGCATATGGTTCTCCTATCCAGTCCCGCAAACGAGCGCGGGTGGTAAATGCAGATCATCAGCGGTTCGGGGCTGCGACCTGCCAGGGTGCCGGATGCGTCCGGCGGCGGCAGTCTTTTATGAGCAGATGCCGCCGCCGTAAAGCCCGGCTCACTTAATCAGCCGTGGCAGGTCCTTCAGGAACGCGGCCCGTGTCGCCAACCCCTTCGGCATGTCGGTGCGTTTCGTATCGACGACGAGCCGGGCGAACACGATCTGGCGGCCGTCTTTCCCAGCCCAGCCGACAAACCATCCGAGCGAGCGCTTGTCCTTGCCGCCCGCGCCCAGCCTGGTCGTGCCGGTCTTGCCCTGAACGACCCAGTCCCCAGCCTTGAAGTTCGGCATGATGGCGCGTGTCATTTCATGCGCCTTGGCCGACACCGGCATTGTGCCGGCGAGCAGTTGCCGCAGGAAGGCAACCTGTTCGACTGGCGTGATCTTAAGCGAGGAGTTGACCCAGGAATGGGTGAGCCCGTCATCCTTGCCAGGATTGCCGGAAACGTCACCATTGCCATAGTTGAACTTCGATACGTAGCCGGCAAATTTCTGAGTTCCGAGCTTGCGGGTGATCTCGCGCGAGAACCAGATGATGGAATCGCGTTCCCAGATCGTCGGATCGACGGTTTTCTGGTCGCGTTTCACCGCGTTGAACTCGGGCTTGTAGTCCCATGCCGGGGTATGTTCATCGGCAAGGATGCCCGCGTCGTAGCCGATCAGCGAAAGCGGCACCTTGAACGTCGAGGCCGGGCTGAAGCGCTGGTCGCAGGTACCGTCCTGGTAAAGCGTCTTGCCGCTCTGGGCATCGGCGATCAGCGTGCACTGCACATCCGCTAGCGGCGCGGACTGCGCGCGCATCGGAAATCCCAGCAGCCAGGCGAGCAGGAACAGGACACCAGCCATGATAAAGGGAAGACGATCGACATTGCGCATTTTCTGCTCGCTCCAGAAGGGGGTTCGCGAGCGGGCTTAGCGGGGTCTCTTGTCTCGATTTTGTCTCAAATGCGCAGTTGTTGTGCAGGCTTGCGTTAACCCTACCGGAGCGTAAACAGCGCGGCGTGACCAGCCACCCTAGCCCTGCGCTTCGCCGCGCTTGCGGCCGACCCGCCAATAACGCCAGGGCATGAACCAGACGTAACGGTCCGCCAGCGCTTCCGGAACCAGATCGATGCCATGCGTGCCGAATGGGCCGCAGCGCAGCACGCGGAACAACCCCATCCAGCCGCCGGCCCAAAGGCCATGGCGGGCGATCGCCTCATGCGCGTATTCCGAACAGGTCGGCAGATGGCGGCAGGAATTGCCGACAAAGCCGGACAGCGTCAATTGGTAAAGCCGCACTATCGAGGTGCCGAGCAAGCGGCCCGGCGTCTTGCGCCAGGGGCCGGGCCAGTTGCGGCCGCGCCTCGACGCTCCGGCTGTATGCGCATGCCTGTGCTGGTCGCCCACTGCGATCTCCGCGTTTTCCAGCTGATAGATGTGCGCTTGCACCGGAGAACGCAATCCCGATCGCCGTGCGGTCACGGGCGGGAACGGCGAAATGGCCCTCGGTCGGCTGGCGGCGCCCAGCGGCCAGGATGAGACCATTCTTCGTGATGCCTTGTAGCGCGTCTTTCGTCGCGCCATTGGAACGTCGCGATCCGTATGACGTCGCCAAGGATCTCAAGCAACTGCATCATGGCGGCATCTCCTTGAAGACGATTAGACCGCCGCTGGCCTTCGCCTTCAAACGAGTATAATTTCCGCTTCGGATAATCCTGGGTTATGCGAAATGAAGCGTGGACGCTTGCCCCTGACGGCGTTGAGGAGCTTCGAGGCGGCGGGGCGGCATTTGAGCTTCAGCAACGCCGCCGAGGAGCTTTTCGTCTCACAGGCGGCGATCAGCCGGCAGATCCGCGAACTCGAAACCTTCCTGCGCCAACCGCTTTTCGAACGGCACCATCGCCGCGTCGAACTGACGGATGCAGGCCGTCGGCTGCTTGCTCAACTGGTCAGAAGTTTCGACGACATCGACAAACTACTCTCGGAACTGGTTGCGGTTCCCGCGCAGGCCGTGGTTCGTGTCAGCGTCGAGCCGTCGATTGCATCCGTCTGGCTGGTACCCCGGCTCAACCGGTTTCGCCAGTTGCGGCCCGATATCGACGTCTCCCTCGAAGTGGACCCAAGGCTGATCGAATTCCGCAGCGACCAGCCCGAACTTGCCTTGCGTTTCAGCTCGAACGCGACGTCATGGCCCCGCAGCGAAGCCGAGCGGCTGGCCTCGACAGTCGATTCGCCAGTTCTGTCGCCGGCGCTGCTTTCATCAGGCCCAGCCCTCGAGAAGCCGGCCGATCTTGCTCGCTTCACGCTTTTGCACGAGGAAAACCGCCAGGGTTGGACGCGCTGGTTCGAGGCGGCGGGCGTACCCGCCAACGCCATGCCCACGCGCGGGCCGATGCTTGCGGACGCCTCACTCTCCAAGCAGGCCGCGCTGCTCGGCCACGGCGTGGCGCTGGGCGATCTCCTGCAGATTGGAGAAGAATTGGAGACCGGAGCACTGGTCAAACCGTTCGACATCGATGTCGCATCCGGGGCCTATTGGCTGGTGGCCAGGAGTTTGCGCAGTCTCTCCGAACCGGCCGCGGCCTTCGCCGACTGGCTAAGAAGCGAATTCAGCGAAAGCAGGCGAGCGCTGAAAGCCCCGGCCTGAGCCGTGCGCTGGCCGGAGCCGGCTACTTTACCTTCTTGTTTTTTCCGAGAAGTTTATTGAGGTCGTCGATGTCCACGGACGGATGTCCCGCCGCCGGGTCGACCGCCGGGTTGAATGTGACGACGATGTCGCGCCATAAATCATAGTCGGCGCCGTAGGACGCCAGCCCGGGAAACGGCGCGCAACGCGTGATCGCGCGAATGGCGGCTTCGGCAACCTTATGCCTTGCCGATGTCACAGGGCCGACGATTTTTGGCGGTCCGGCGAGCGATCCGTCCTTGTTCAGGCTGATCCGGACGCGTGCAGTACTTGTGGCATTTGCGGGCACGTTCCAACAGGGCTGGACGGCCCTCATGAGATAGTCGCCGATATCGCGCTCGACTGCTGGTTCCGCCCCGCTTGAGCCACCGGCCGACACAAGTGAAGCGGCAAGAGTACCGGCGAACACCAAGCCATGGCATGAACGACCGCTCTGGCGCGATCCGCTCACCTTAAGGTCGAAGCCCACTCTCAGGCCGCTTCGTCGGCGCGCTTCTTCTCGATCTGACCGATGGCGTCGACCACGGCGTCGAAAGTCAGCATGGTCGACGCATGACGCGCCTTGTAGTCGCGCACCGGCTCCAGATAGCCGAGGTCGGCGAAGCGGCCTTCCGGCGGCGCGCCGTTCTCCTTCAGCATCTTCAGCATGGTCTCGCGCACCGCGCGCAATTCCTCGGCGCTGGCGCCGACGACATGTTGCGCCATGATCGAGGACGATGCCTGTCCGAGCGCACAGGCCTTCACGTCGTGGGCGAAGTCGGTGACCACGCCGTCCTCCATCTTGAGGTCGACGGTAACGGTCGACCCGCACAGCTTGGAATGCGCCTTCGCGGTCGCGTCGGGATGATCGAGCCGGCCGATGCGGGCGATATTTCCGGCAAAACCGAGAATTTTCGCGTTGTAGACGTCGTTGATCATTATTTTCCAATCCGTCGCCGCCAAGCGAACAGCGATTGCCGTTGTTGCGTCTTTCATTCGCTCGGCACGACCATATATAATGCTGGCAGTCCGGTATCGACAAGGCGGCGAACGCCACTGTCCTTGCCGGGAAGTTCACGCCGCTTACGGGGCTGGAAACGGGGCGAGTTTCCGACACCGAAAGGTCGTGGTCCGTTCAACTCGTTCCTCCTCAGAGAGGAACTACGGGAGACGCCTTTTATGGATGCCGTCATCAAGAAACTAATGCCCCAGTCCGCCTATATGGAAAAGCCGGTCACCGACCGCCCGAGCGAGGCCGAAGTCGAGGCCGCCGTACGCACCTTGCTGCGCTGGACCGGCGACAATCCGGATCGCGAGGGTTTGATCGACACGCCCAAGCGCGTGACCAAGGCCTATCGCGAAATGTTCGGCGGCTACGACATGTGCCCGGCCGAGGAGCTTGGCCGTACTTTCGAGGAGGTCGCCGGCTACGATGACCTGGTCATCGTCAAGGACATCCAGTTCCATTCGCATTGCGAACATCACATGGTGCCGATCATCGGCAAGGCGCATGTCGGCTATCTGCCCGACGGCAAGGTCGTCGGCCTGTCCAAGATCGCGCGCGTCGTCGATATCTTTGCCCATCGGCTGCAGACGCAGGAAGCCCTGACCGCCCAGATTGCCGGCGTCATCCAGGACGTGCTCAACCCGCGCGGCGTTGCCGTCATGATCGAGGCCGAGCACATGTGCATGGCCATGCGCGGCATCCGCAAGCAAGGTTCCACCACGCTGACCTCCACCTTCACGGGCGTCTTCAAGGATACGCCCGAAGAGCAGGTTCGTTTTGTCACCATGGTGCGCGGCGGCAGGGCGTAAGCCCCTTGCCGACGTCGCGGTCAACAGGAAGATAGACCGGCAATGTCGGCACTGGAATTTCCGGAAGCTCCCTCGGACAAAAAAGCCTTGGAGGAAGGCGCGGTGTTTTCGCCGCGCTTCGATGCCGCCGGTCTTGTCACCGTCGTCGTCACCGATGCCGCCGACGGCATGCTGCTGATGGTCGCGCATATGAATGCACGGGCGCTGGCTCTGACGCTGGAAACAGGCATTGCCCATTACTGGTCGCGCTCGCGCAACACGCTCTGGAAGAAGGGCGAAACCTCGGGCAATTTCCAGCATGTTGTCGAGATGCTCACGGATTGTGACCAGGATGCGGTGTGGCTTCGCGTGAAAGTGTTGGGCCACGACGCAACCTGTCACACCGGCCGGCGTTCATGCTTTTATCGGACGGTGGGGCTGATCGACGGTAAGGGGACGCTTGCCGACGACGGCAGCAAGCCGCTGTTCGATGCGGAAAACACGTATCGGAAGCCATCAGCTTGAACCTTCTGCCTGACACCGACCACATAGATTCATCATTTCGATACGGCCCGTCCGTATACTAGCTTGGGACAAGGGAGATCATGATGCTCGAATGGGCGTCATTGCGTAACAGACCAGATGTCAGGGAGGCCAATGGCCTGTCCTCGGCAGGCGGCGCATCCGAAACAACCTCCCCCAAGAAAACAGGTATATCGCTCGCGCTCGGTGGCGGTTGCGCCAGAGGCTGGGCTCATATCGGCGTGCTGCGCGCGCTCGATGAAGCCGGCATCGAAGTCTCGATGATCGCTGGCACCTCGATCGGCGCCCTGGTCGGAGGCTGTTATCTCGCCGGCAAACTGGATGAGCTGGAAGAGTTCGCCCGCAGCCTCACCAGACGACGTATCTTCGGCCTGCTCGATCTCAACCTGCGCGGCAGCGGCCTCTTCGGCGGCATGAAGCTGGACGCGCGCCTGCGCGAGCACGTGGCCGGCATCCGCTTCGACGATCTGCCCAAGCCATTTGTCTGCGTCGCGTCGGAAATCCGCACCGGCCACGAGATCTGGCTGTCGAGCGGTTCGCTGATCACCGCCATGCGCGCGTCCTACGCGCTGCCCGGCGTGTTCGAGCCTGTCGATTGCAACGGCCGCGTGCTGGTGGACGGAGCGCTGGTCAACCCGGTGCCCGTTTCGGTCTGCCGCGCCTACGAGCAGCCGCTCGTCGTGGCGGTCAACCTCCACTACGACCTGTTCGGCCGCGCCGCCGTGATCAAGCACAGCGCTGGCGAGCTGGTTATCGAAAAGGATGCGCCAAGGCCCGGCCAGGTCGACGCCCAACACCAATCGCACCAGACGCGTTTGGGCATCACCGGCGTGATGGTCGAAGCCTTCAACATCATCCAGGACCGTATTTCACGGGCGAGACTTGCCGGCGATCCGCCTGACATGTCGCTGCAACCCAAGCTCAGCCATATCGGCCTTACCGAATTCCACCGGGCCGACGAGGCGATCCAGCTCGGCTACCAGGCGACGATGGCGCAGATCGGCGAACTGACGCGGCTGCAGACGGTTCTCGCCTAGACCGTTCCTCAAGTTGTATTGGCCTCAGGACAAACTGATTGCAAAACGCAATTGGTTATGGTGATCTGCGTCGATCGAGGCGGAGGTGCCGATGGCCAGGATTGTCTATTCCATGCTGACGTCGTTGGACGGCTATATCGCCCGATCGAACGAGGACATCGGCTTGCCAGTGCCCGAGGCGGAACTGCACCAGCACTTCAACGACATGATGAGGCAGGCTTCCGCCGTGCTCGCCGGACGGCGCATGTACGAAACCATGCGCTTCTGGGACAGCCCTGAACGCGAGACCGGCGCCACCGAGGTCGAGCGGAATTTTGCCCATGCATGGCGCGAAACGCCGAAGATCGTCTTCTCGACCACGCTTCGGCAAGTCGGGCTCAATGCCCGGCTGATGGATGGCGATGCGGAGGATGCGGTACGATCTCTCAAGGCGCAGGCCGATGGCCTCGTCATCCTTGGCGGCGCCGATCTTGCCGCCTCTCTGGCACGAGCCGGCCTCATCGACGAATACCGGCTCTATATGCATCCCGTGGTGCTGGGTGGCGGCAAGCCATATTTTCAATCCGGCCTGTCGCTGGCGCTGACCCCGCTCGGCACGCAAAGTCTCCCCCAGGGCGTGACGTTGCTGCGTTATGCGCCGGCCGGCTGAATTGCGCGGGTTTCCGGCGCGCCCTACGCCCGCGCGGCGTCGATGATGCGAAACTGCACCGTACGGTTGCCGTTCCAGTAATTGCCCGACAGCGAGCCGGCGACATGCACCGTCTTGCCGCGGTTCTTGGAAAGGAACTCGCCAAGCACCGTATCGACGGCGCGAAAGGCGATCGCCTGGATGCGGCCGCCGCTCTCCGACTGTAAATCGGCGCGAATATGGTTGGTGCCGACCGGCCTGATGTCGGCCAGCCGATGGCGCGGCAGCACGAAAACAGGCGCGACATGCCCGGCACCGAAGGGCCCCGCCTTTTCCAACGCATCGAGCAGGCCGAGCGTCGCGCCTTCGGCGGCAAGCGCGCCGTCTATCGCCAGGCTTTCCTCATCCTGCAACCTGAAAACGTCGGCGGCTGCCCGCTCCTCGAAGAAGGCCCTGAGCTCACCCAGTCTTGCCCGCTCGACGGTGATGCCGGCAGCCATGCCATGGCCGCCGCCCTTGACGATGAGCCCGGCATTAGCGGCTTCGCGCACCAGCCGGCCAAGGTCGAAACCCGACACCGAACGGCCCGAGCCCGTGCCGGTGCCGTTGGCGTTGAAGGCGATGGCGAAGGCCGGCCGCCGTGCGTGATCCTTCAGTCGTGAGGCAAGCAGGCCTACGATGCCGGGGTGCCAGCTGTTGCTGGCGGTGACGACGATCGCCGGCCCGCTGCCGCCCGCGAGCTCGGCATCGGCTTCGGCGCGCGCGGCGGCGAGCATCTCCTGCTCCATCAGCTGCCGCTCCTGGTTCAGCCGGTCTAGCGTCTCGGCGATGGTCTGCGCCTCGACGGGATCGTCCGTTGCAAGCAGCCGGCTGCCGAGTGCCGCATCGCCAATGCGCCCGCCCGCATTGATGCGCGGGCCGATCAGATAGGCGAGATGGAAGGTGCTGATCGGCTCGCCAACGCGCGACACTCGTGCCAGCGCGGCCATGCCTTCATTCTTCTGCTGTCGCGCCACTTGCAAACCCTTGACGACGAAGGCGCGATTGACGCCCGTGAGCGGCACCACGTCGCAGACGGTGGCAAGCGCCACGAGATCGAGCAGGGAAAGCAGGTCGGGCGGCGTGACATCGCTCAGGCCACGCAGCACCTTTGCGGTCTGGACCAAGGCGAGGAACACGACACCGGCGGCACAGAGATGGCCCTGTCCGGAAAGGTCGTCGTCGCGGTTTGGATTGACGACGGCAATTGCCGCAGGCAAGACGCCGCCGACCTGGTGGTGGTCGAGCACCACGACATCGGCGCCGGCGGCATTGGCCGCGTCGATCGAAACGGCGCTGTTGGTGCCGCAATCGACTGTGACGATCAGCGTCGCGCCGCGCGATACCAGTTCGCGCATGGCATCGGGATTGGGACCGTAGCCCTCGAAAATACGATCCGGGATATAGATTTCCGACGGCACCGAGAAATGCGTGAGAAACCGCTTCAGCAAGGCCGACGAGGCCGCGCCATCTACGTCGTAATCGCCGAAGATCGCAATTTTCTCCCGCGCCATGACGGCGGCGGCGATGCGGATGGCGGCCTTGTCCATATCGGTCAGCGAGGCCGGGTTCGGCAACAGGTCGCGGATCGTCGGGTCCAGAAACCGCTCGGTCTCGTCGGCGGCCACGCCGCGTCCGGCAAGAACGCGCGCGACGATGTCGGGCACGCCATGACCCTGTGCGATGGCGAGCGCGATCATGTCCTGCCGTTCGGTCAGCCGGTGCTCCCAGGAGAGACCGGTTGCCGACTGCCTGACATCGAGGAAGAGGCGCCTTTCGCCCATCATGCGCTTTGCCAACTCATGGTTGGCGGTAGGATAAGCCAAAGGCCGCGGGAGACTTCAAGAAAAACTACGCTTTCCGCCTTTCAGCCGTGCACCCACCGTTCGCTGGCCGCCCGAGACATCAGAGGCCGCATGCCGATCAGGCGGTGTCATCGTTAAACCCTTGCCGCCATCGGAGGCAGCCAGATGGCTAACAACTGCGGCCCGGCTTCGCAAGCGGGTCTAGAACTTATCCATATCCTGGTGCCTGGCCTTGATCTCGCGCACGGTCCGCGATGACGATCGCAGCACGATCGTGTGGGTGGTGATGTATGTGCGGCCGAACTTGACGCCAGCCAGCATGTTGCCATCGGTGACACCGGTGGCCGCAAACAGCACGTCGCCGCGCGCCATGTCTTCCGCTTGATAGATCCGCTTCGGATTGGAAATGCCCATCTTTGCGGCACGTGCGACCTTTTCCGGCGTATCAAGGATCAGCCTGCCTTGCATCTGGCCGCCGGTGCAGCGCAACGCCGCAGCGGCCAGCACGCCTTCCGGCGCGCCCCCGGTGCCGAGATAGATATCGATGCCGGTTTCTTCCGCGTCCGTGGTGTGGATGACGCCGGCGACGTCGCCGTCGCCGATCAGCCGGATCGCGGCGCCCGTGGCGCGCACGGCATCGATCAGCTTGGCGTGGCGCGGACGGTCGAGAATGCAGGCCGTGATGTCGGACACAGCAACGCCCTTCGCTCGCGCAAGGCTGGCGACGTTTTCGGCCGGCGAGGCGTCGATATCGATGACTCCGTCGGCGTAACCGGGACCGACCGCGATCTTGTCCATGTAGACGTCGGGCGCGAACAGCAGGCTGCCCTTCTCGGCGATCGCGATCACGGCGAGCGCGTTCGGCAGGTTCTTGGCGCAGATCGTCGTGCCTTCGAGCGGATCAAGCGCGATATCGACCGCGGGCCCTTTGCCGGTCCCGACCTCCTCGCCGATATAGAGCATCGGCGCCTCGTCCCGCTCGCCCTCGCCGATCACCACCGTGCCCTTGATCGCGAGGCGGTTGAGCTCCTCACGCATGGCATCGACGGCGACCTGGTCGGCAGCCTTTTCGTCGCCGCGGCCGCGCAGCCTGGCGGCCGCGACCGCGGCCCGTTCGGTGACGCGCACCAGTTCCATGGTGAGTATCCGGTCAAGGCCGGCGACGATGTTCTGGGCCACATTCATTCGACAAATCCTCGTTTGATGCCGCCTCCCGCCAAGAGGCGTGCTTGTTTTGTCAAACGACCATGACAACGGCAAGACCTGCCGGATGGTTTATCGAAAGGATAGCAATATCAATCGATTGAACCGAATTTTTGAAAACAATGCCGGCCCGGTTTGAGATGAACCGAGCCGGCACGAAACAGAAATTGCCGTCTTCGTGGTCCTAGAAAACCGCGAGGTATTTGAGCAGCGAAATAATGCCGATGATGATGACGATGACCTGGACGATCTGCCTCATCCTGGCATCAAGCGGCAGCCGCTGCACCAGGTAGAGAACGAGAATGATGACGAGAAATGTGATCAGGATGCCGATTAACACGGACGAAGCCATAATGCCCTCCTTAAATGACTTGCTGAAACGGAGAAATGAGCCGGCATTGCCGGCTCAATATCGGCGCGGTCAATACCAGCGGCGCGAGGTGTCGTTCATCGACTGGCCGACGGCAATCCCGGCCAGAAACCCGAGCAGGCCGATCACGCCAACCACGGCGGTCGTCGTGCCCGGATTTTCACGCGCGACTTCCGAAACGGACTGGGCCTGGCTGCGCAACTGCTGCGCTGTCCGCGAGGCGCGGGAAGCGGCAGTATCGTAGAAATCCGATGCTTGCTCACTGGCATCATCGAGCATTTCCGCGCTGCGCTGCGAAATGCTCTTGTTGATCTTGGTGATCTCCTTGCGCAGGTCGGCGATCTGCTTTTCCAGCGTCTTCTGGATGTCGCCGATGTCAGGGGCGTCGGATTTGTTGGTGTCGGCCATGAAGCGGCTCCCTTGGTTGCTGACCAAGAGAACGGTACCGACGCCAATTCGTTCCGGCGGCAGCGGGACGTCCTCACCGAACCGAGATACACCGCCGGTGGTTATGCCCACGGCAACGAGGCTGCCTGCTACCCTGCCCGCTCGATGCGGATGACCTGTGGCTTGTCGGTCAGATGGCCGTCCTTGGTAATGCCGTCGACAGCCTTGCGCACGGCGGCCTCGGTAGTCTCGTGGGTGACGAGGATCACCGTCTTCTGCGCCGCCGCCTCGCCGCTGACCGCATGCTGGACGATCGATTCCAGCGAAATATCGTTGTCGGCCATGCGCTTGGCGATCGCCGCGAACACGCCGATGCGGTCGTGCACGGTCAGCCGGATGAAGTAGCCGCCGGCATGGCTGCGCATCTGCGCCTTCTTATACGGTCTCAGCTCCTTCGCCGGCCGGCCGAAGACGGGACCATGCTGGAAGCCGGGCCGGCTCTTGGCGATGTCGGCGATGTCGCCGATGACCGCCGAGGCGGTGGCATTGCCGCCGGCGCCGGGGCCCGAGAGCAGCAACTCGCCCAGGATATCGGTCTCGATCGCCACCGCGTTGGTGACACCATGCACCTGCGCGATGACCGAAGCAGTCGGCACCATGGTTGGGTGCACACGCTGCTCGATGCCGCTTTCGGTGCGCTGGGCGACGCCGAGCAGCTTGATCCGGTAGCCGAGATCGCCGGCGGCACGGATGTCGGCCTGGGTAATGTTAGAAATGCCTTCCATGTAGATGTCGTTGGCGGCGATTTTGGTGCCGAAGGCAAGGCTGGTCAGGATCGACAGCTTGTGCGCGGTGTCATGGCCCTCGATGTCGAAGGTCGGGTCGGCTTCGGCATAACCCAGCCGCTGCGCGTCCTTCAGCACGACGTCGAAGGAGACGCCCTCGGCCTCCATGCGGGTCAGGATATAGTTGCAGGTGCCGTTGAGGATGCCGAAGACACGAGTGACGGAATTGCCGGCCATCGCCTCGCGCATCGTCTTGATGACCGGGATGCCGCCTGCCACCGCGGCCTCGTAATTGAGCAGCACGCCCTTCTTTTCAGCGATTTCGGCAAGCGCCACGCCATGCTTGGCAAGCAGCGCCTTGTTGGCGGTGACGACATGGCGGCCGGCTTCGAGCGCGGCCTTCACAGAGGCGCGCGCCGACCCCTCATCGCCGCCGATCAGCTCGACGAACACGTCGATCTCGGCGGTCTGCGCCATCTTGACCGGATCGTCGAACCAATTCGCGGAGCTCAGATCGATGCCACGCTCGCGTTTCCGGTCGCGTGCGGAAATCGCCGACACGATGATGTCGCGCCCGCATTGGCGGGTCAGTTCCGCCGCCTTGTCGCGCAACACGCGCGCCACCGATGCACCGACCGTGCCAAGTCCAGCAATTCCAACACGCAGTGCTTCAGCCATGGAAGGCGACGCCCCTCAAATAAGATCGAATTTGTATTTACCGGTGGGCGGACAGCGGCACCACATTGTTGGGCTGCTTGGCGCTGGCCGACAGGAAGCGCTTGATGTTGCGTGCCGCCTGGCGAATCCGGTGTTCGTTCTCGACCAGTGCTACGCGCACGAAATCGTCGCCATGTTCGCCGAAGCCGACACCGGGCGCCACCGCCACATCGGCGTGCTCGATGAGCAGCTTGGAGAATTCGAGCGAGCCCAGATGACGGAACGGCTCAGGGATCGGCGCCCAGGCGAACATCGAGGCCGCGGGGGCCGGAATGGTCCATCCCGCGCGGCCGAACGCATCGACCATCACGTCGCGGCGTTTGCGATAGATGTCGCGCACCTCGGCGATATCGGCGCCGTCGCCATTGAGCGCGTGCGCCGCCGCCACCTGGATCGGCGTGAAGGCACCGTAGTCGAGATAGGATTTGACCCGGGTCAGCGCCGAGATCAGCCGTTCGTTTCCGACAGCGAAGCCCATGCGCCAGCCGGGCATGGAGAAGGTCTTCGACATCGAGGTGAACTCGACGCACACGTCGATGGCGCCCGGCACCTGCAGCACGGAAGGCGGCGGATTGCCGTCGAAGTAGATTTCCGAATAGGCGAGATCGGACAGGATGATGATGTCGTTCTTCTTGGCGAAGGCCACCACGTCCTTGTAGAAATCGAGCGAGGCGACCAGTGCCGTCGGGTTCGATGGATAGTTGAGGATCAGCGCCAGCGGCTTCGGGATCGAATGGCGGACGCCGCGCTCGAGCGCCGGAATGAAGCCGTCATCGGGCTCGACTTGCAGCGAGCGGATGACCCCGCCCGACATGATGAAGCCGAAGGCATGGATCGGATAGGTCGGGTTGGGGCACAGGATCACGTCGCCGGGCGCGGTGATCGCCTGCGCCATGTTGGCGAAGCCTTCCTTCGAACCGAGCGTGGCCACCACCTGGGTGTCGGGGTTGAGCTTCACGCCGAAGCGGCGGGCATAGTAGTTTGCCTGGGCGCGGCGCAAACCGGGAATCCCGCGCGACGAGGAATAGCGGTGCGTGCGCGGATCGCGCACGACCTCGCACAATTTGTCGACGATGGCCTTGGGCGTCGGCAGGTCCGGGTTGCCCATGCCGAGGTCGACGATGTCGGCGCCCCGCGAACGGGCGCTCGCCTTGAGCCGGTTGACCTGCTCGAACACGTAAGGCGGAAGCCGGCGGACCTTGTGAAATTCTTCCATGGCAGTTCCAGACAGCAAGGGAGCGTTGGGCGCGCGCTATATACTCATTTGCAGGTAGGGTCGAGGGCGGGGTCGCATTTGCCTTCGATCTGCTTCAGGGTCTGCGGACCATGTTTCTTGGCGAGATCGGTCAGCGCCGCCTGGTTGGTGACGGCCGCGCCGCCGCCCTTGGCGCCCTGCCCGTTCTCGTCGGCCTTCAACTGGGCGAGCTTGGCTTTCTTCTCGGCCTCGGTGAATTGTTTCGCCGCCACCTGCGGCGGGATGTTGAGGTTCGGAAAGGTGCCGGTGTCCTTCGGGCCCGCGTCGGTGGCCATCGGCACCGGACCGCTGGTATTCGTGCTCGAGCATCCGGCAACGGCCAGGAGCATGAGGGCCGCGCTGATGCGGCAAAAGTGGCCGGCACCGAAAAAAACAGTCTCGCCAAACTTAATCGTCATATTGTTTCCTTGGCAGCCGGGGTAGAGCGAGATTGGACCCTGTCGGATGTCCCATGTTAATATGTCAAGAAAACGCTTCCGGAGGAACCCCGCGAACCATGTCCAAAACACCCGATTCGGGCAAAGCGGAAGATGGCGGACCTTCGACGGTCGAGCAATATCTGGTGAAGGACCCGGAACGCTTCGCGCTGAACATGGCGCGGATGATCGAGCAGGCTGGCAAGGCGGCTTCCGCGTGGGCCGAACCGCGCGAAAAAGGTGAGGTGCGCGACCAAGTCGCCGAGCCGGTGGTCGACATGGTCAAGACCTTCTCCAAGCTCAGCGAATACTGGCTCGCCGATCCGCAGCGGGCGCTCGAAGCGCAGACGCGGCTGTTCGCTGGCTACATGACGGTTTGGGCGAACGCCATCCAGCGCGTCAGCCCCAATGCCGAGGGCGCCGACGATGCCGTCAAGCCGGAGCGCGGCGACAAGCGGTTCCAGGACCCGGAATGGGGCCGCAACGCCTTCTTCGACTTCTTGAAACAGGCCTATCTGGTCACCTCGCGCTGGGCGTCCGAACTGGTCGACCATGCCGAAGGCCTGGACGAGCATACCCGCCACAAGGCGAGCTTCTACGTCAAGCAAGTATCCAACGCCATCTCGCCGTCCAATTTCATCCTGACCAATCCCGAACTGTTTCGCGAAACCGTCGCCTCCAACGGCGAAAACCTGGTGCGCGGCATGAAGATGCTGGCTGAGGACATCGCCGCCGGCAAAGGCGACCTCAAACTGCGTCAGGCTGACTATTCACCCTTCGAGATCGGCAGGAACATCGCCACCACGCCCGGCAAGGTGGTCGGCCGCAGCGATGTCGCCGAGATCATCCAGTATGATGCGGCGACCGAGACGGTGCTGAAGCGCCCGCTGCTGATCTGCCCGCCTTGGATCAATAAGTTCTATATACTCGACCTCAACCCGCAGAAATCCTTCATCCGCTGGGCGATCGAGCAAGGTCACACCGTTTTCGTCATCTCCTGGATCAATCCGGATGAACGCCACGGCGCCAAGAACTGGGAAGCGTATATCAGGGAAGGCCTGCAATACGGCCTCGACACGATCGAGAAGGCGACCGGCGAGCGCGACGTCAATGCTATAGGCTACTGCGTCGGTGGCACGTTGCTGGCGGCGGCCTTGGCGCTGATGGCTGGGGAAGGCGACGACCGCATCAAGTCGGCGACCTTCTTCACCACACAGGTCGACTTCACCCATGCCGGCGATCTGAAAGTGTTCGTCGACGAGGAACAGGTCGCGGCGGTGGAAAAGTCGATGAACGAAAAGGGCTATCTCGACGGCACCAAGATGGCGACCGCCTTCAACATGCTGCGCTCGGGTGACCTGATCTGGCCCTATGTTGTCAACAACTACATGCGCGGCAAGGACCCCCTGCCCTTCGACCTGCTCTACTGGAACGCCGATTCGACCCGCATGGCGGCGGCCAACCACTCCTTCTACCTGCGCAACTGCTATCTCGAGAACAACCTCTCGCGCGGCACGATGGAACTGGCGGGCCACACGATCTCGCTCGGCGATGTCACTATTCCGGTCTACAATCTCGCCTCCCGGGAAGATCACATCGCGCCGGCTCTGTCCGTCTTCCTTGGCTCGAAATATTTCGGCGGCCCGGTCGAGTACGTGATGGCGGGATCGGGCCATATAGCTGGCGTCGTCAATCCGCCCGCATCCAACAAATATCAGTACTGGACCGGCGGTCCGCCGAAGGGCGACTTCGACCAGTGGATAGCCTCCGCCACCGACCATCCGGGATCCTGGTGGCCGCACTGGCAAGGCTGGATAGAGGCCAAGGACAACACCCGTGTGCCTGCCCGCAAACCCGGCAAGCATATGAAAACCTTGGGCGATGCTCCCGGGACCTATGTCAAGGTGCGTGTGTAACGGACTGTAATGTCTGGTGAGTTGACGCCCCCGCAAAAGCGGGCGAAATGGTGTCGTCAACCATCAAGCGGCCGCAATTCGGCAATCGCTGCAAAAATACTTACAGGCTTGCTGATTTGACACAGGTCTCGTTTCCGGATCGGAGACAAAGGTCCACCTGACGCGGACATACCAGTCGGCGCCAGGTATATACCGATCGGACACCGAGGGGGAATTTGACTTTGAAATCAGCAGGATGGAGCCTCGCAAAGGGAGAACGCCGCGCCATTGTGGCAGCGCTCTGCTCCATACTTCTGGCCTCCTGCACATCGGCTGGCGATCCGACAATGTCGGTTGGAATGCCCGGCTATAATGCTTCCGAATCGGACCTCCACGCCGCCTCCGCGGGCAAGCCTCTCGCCGCTGATTCGTCGTCGCAAGTGGCGACAGAGCAGACGACCGTGATGAGCGAAAGCGACACGGCACTCCCCGAAAAGGTTGCTTACGTACCGATTGCCAAGCCTGGGGCCACTTTCCCGCTCACCATACCGGCCGGCGCGGAAACGATCGCGGGACAGACACCGCAGTCCTTGCAGCAGCCGGTACAGACGGCGCGGCAGACAGACGCGGTCGCCCAGAAGATCGCCGCCGCCGATGCCGCCGCGACGGCGCCGACGCCAGCCGCGGCACCGGTGATGAACAATCCGGTGTACGTGACCGCCGGCGAGGCGCCGCAAGCCGACGCGCCGAAGAAAAAAGGCTTCCTGGCCTCGATGTTTGGCGCCACCCCGGCTTCGGCGACGCCTGCTCCGCTGGTCAACACCCGATCGGGCGAACAGCCTGCCGTGCAGCCTAAGCCTGCCCCGGCCGCGGCAAAACCGATCATCACATTTGCCTCTGCTGATTCCACGCAGAAGCCACTGCAACTGGCTTCACTCGGCGGCGATGCCGGTCACATCACCGGCAGTGACGCCTTGCCCGGCGTGCGCCAGACGGCCCTGTTCGAGATCAAGCGCAAATCCGGCCTCGACGATGAAAGCGACGTCGACCTCAACGAGGACGAAGGCTCGGGCGGCTCCTATCAGGTTGCCTCCGCCGCCGGCATGGCTCGGCTCGCGCCCAACGGTCTCTTGAAGCAGAATGAGAGCGTCGACGTGGCCTGCTTGAAGCCGTCCCTTGTGCGCGTGCTGAAGACGATCGAAGGCCATTACGGCCGCAAGATGATGGTGACCTCGGGCTATCGCGATCCGGCCCGCAACCGTCGCGCCAACGGCGCCAAGAATTCGCTGCACATGTATTGCGCCGCCGCCGACATCCAGGTGCCCGGCGTCTCCAAGTGGGAGCTTGCGAATTACATCAGGACCATGCCCGGCCGCGGCGGCGTCGGCACCTACTGCCACACCGAATCGGTTCATGTCGACGTCGGCCCCGAGCGTGACTGGAACTGGCGCTGCCGCCGGCGCAGCGGCGGTGACGACGGCTAGCGGCGATTTGGCAGGCTGGAGCCTGCCAGCGGAAGTCCCCGACTTCGTCATCCACCGGCAGAGCAGGAGCGAAGCTCCATCGCGGACACCCGAGGATGCCGGGGCGCCTGACGTCACCGCAAATCGCAAGCTCTTCCGCCCCCGCGAAAACGCTGATTTGGCAGGCTGGAAAAAAGTTGTCCAAGGCGGCACCTAACGGGTTGCCGGTTGCGCGCAACGCCAGTATAAGCCGCTTCGTCTGAGCGCGCCCATCGTCTAGCGGTTAGGACACCGCCCTTTCACGGCGGTAACAGGGGTTCGATTCCCCTTGGGCGTACCAGGTTTTTCAAGCACTTAGCTGTTTTCTTTCGGCTCTTGTCCAAGATTTGGCCAATATTCATCCAGAATCGCGCGTTTGCCGGCAGGTCCATACGAAGATGCTAGATGCGCCTAGTGCTGTTCTCTCGGCTACCAAAATGCCGCGTCGGCATAGGCCGATCGCCGCTTCGCTCTTGGACTGATCCGCCGCCCACCTCAATGATTCCGACCAGTGCGCGAACAAACTGAACCATGTCGTTGGCCGTTACGGCTGCCTCGTCAGGGCTTTGCCCAATGTGCTCGGCGGCCGCGCAACATGACAGACGGATGAGATCGTAGTGTGAATCCCTTTCATCCTCCGGAAACGCCGCTATTTTAAGGGCTCGGCGATAAATCAACCGCAGCAATTGTTCGAGAGCTGTTCCGACGACACTCATGCGTTTTGCTCCGCATTGGTCGAGCGTTTTCCGGCGTCCAGAGCGCGCGTTGTAACGTCGATGAGGGAGGTGGTTTTCCCGTCCCGTGATGTGGAAGGGTGCGTCACAGCCGTTAACATATCGTTTCTTGCTAATATAAGACGCGTCGCAGAAGCCGCCCTGCAATTAGGCTGGGGCCACGTCTCCTCAGAAATCGTTCGTGTGTAGGACCCATGACGGGGCTTCGCGGGCCGATTCTACAATTGACGATGATCTTACGTAGCGTTAACTTCTTATTAGCTTTTGCTAACAAAGAGGGCTTCCAATGAAAACCGCTATCGTTTGCGCGGCGATTGTGAGCAGTCCCCAGGTGTTCTCTTTCGGGCTCTAGGGGTTGATGGTCGATTTTAGGGAGACGCTCACGCACGAGGCCGGCGAGTTGGCTTTCGCCGAGGAAAGGCGGGCCGGAGCATTACGGCGCAAGCTCGCGCTTCACGATGAAACGGGGGCAAAGCTTAAATCTGCCTTGGACTACGCTGCCTCTGCGGCTGCTCGCATTCATAGATTTCACCCCCTCATTGAGGAATCCCCGCAATGCCCGCGCTGCTGGATATTGCGGGCAAAAAAGGAGCCTTTGAGCAATCAAGTGAGCGGCGAAAAAAACCATTTGTTCAAGTGCCGCGAATGCGGGTACGAGGTGTCCTCGGAGCCTTGAGGCCCGGAAGCCGAAGCCGCCGGGCCAAATCAATCAACCTGTTTCTGGTTAATAGTGGTCGGGCTGCTCGCGGTCGACGCAAACCTCCCGCTCATGGTCGCCACGGGCTCCAGCCGCCCAATGCTCTTGATTGTGGTGGCGGTTCGGCGCGCCTAGTGTCGGCTCCATCGTGCCGTCGTCCTCGTCGTCGCTGTTGTCCAGTTCGCGATCGTCGTAAGGGCTGCCCCTGCCCTCATGGAAGCCACTACTGACGGTCTGCGGGCCGAGCGTACACCAGCCAAGCCACGGTTCGGCATCCGCGCCGTCCTCCAGGTCGCAGTCGGCTTCCATCAGGTCGAGCGCCGTAATGAGGCTCATGGCGCGGTCTAGGAGGTCGTTAAGCTGCTTCTCGACGGCTTGCCGCCATGTCCGGGGATCTACCCCGGCAGGCATCCCGTATGGCTTGAGAAGGCTGACAGGCGCATTCATAGCGTCGTCCCCGACAATGCCGCCTTGAATCGATCGAAGACTTCATCGTTGTACCTCATGCTGCGAATGTAGGCGTGAATTTCAGCGCGAGGCGCGCCGCTCTCATGCATCCATGCAATATGGTCAATCCACCCGTACAGTTGCGCACGATAGGCGGCGGCGATTTCTGGCGGCAGCGTGTCTAACAGGGCTTCGAGGCGCCCAAGTTTGGCATGAGCGCTTTCCCTGGTCGGCAGTGTCGGCGGTGTGATCAGAAGGGCCAGCGGTGCCGGTAACGCCGCTGTAGCGCCAGCTATGGCCGGCAGAGAGGCAAGCCCGGCCAGGATGAGCCGGCGGGAAAACCTTCCGGTGATGATGTGCATTTCCTCAGCAGCGGGCATAGCTTCGCCGGCCGCCGGAAACGTCAGTTTCGGCATGTGGATTGCTCCTGTGTTTATAAAAAGACTACACTGTTCTTTTAACGTGACGCCGTGATAACGTCAATCTGAAATGATAACAGGGTTATAATGCTGCCAATTCAATGCAAGATGGCGCGGGTTGCGCTAGGTCTGGGTGTGAGGGATTTGGCCGCCATCGCGAAGGTGGCGCAGGCTACGATTTCCCGATTCGAAGCTGGCGAGGAACTGAAGGAAAGAACAGTTGATGCCATCCGCACTGCGCTGGAAGCAGCCGGCGTCCAGTTCATCCCGGAGAACGGTGGCGGCGCTGGCGTGAGACTGCGCAATCCCCAGGCATCCGGCGGTATCGTCGGCAACGGCTGAAATCGACAAGCCGCTCCCTTCGGGGAGCCTGCTTGCGTGCGCGCCTTGTTTGCGCAATTGTTGGCCGGGGAAATAAACAGGGGGGATTACACTATGCCGCATATAGAGCGCATCGAGAAACGTAAGCGCGGTTTCTTCGGAATGATTTTCTGGTGGATGTTCCTGGCCTTCAACGCGCTGATGGGGCTCTGGATATTCTACGCCATCAAGCTTTCCAGCGAGCACTACCAAGCCACAACAGATGCAGCCGGACAGGCTGGCACTGCGATCGGCGGGACACTTGCGGTTGGCATGCTGCTTTGGCTGTGGGTGTTCGGCGACATCATTCTCGGACTGCTTGTCGCTCTTTCACGCGGGAAGAAAGTCACGATCGAGAGGACGGTGGGATGACGCCTTTTCGCGCAATCCATGCAGATGCGATGACATTAGAGGCCTTGGAAGGCTTCGACGACATGATGATGGAATGCGTGGCGAAGGTCGAAAACTTCGCTTCACTCGCCGTCATGGTGTGGTCCGACGTTTTGAAAGAACTCGACAAGCGCGGTCGGGTTCGGCTGGTGTCGGGGTCTTACGACGAAGTTGGAAGCGCGATCATCCAGCGTCTTAGGTGAGCATCCTTCGTGTTTCGAACACGCCAACACAGGCGCCAGCAAATCACCACGATGCGTTGATGCTCCACGGCTAATGCCCGCTCTGCCGGGGAATCGCAATTAACGGATCGTTGACCGCGCTGTCCTATTCTGAGACAGCGCGGTCAGATCCCAACCCGGACTGCGCAGGCGGCTTCGGCAACCCAGCATCCCCATGCACTGTCGGAGCCGCCACCACACTCTGGGATAAATACCAGCAATGGTTGAATCAACCGTTACTGCAGTTGTTAAAAAGCTGACGGCTCAGGCGGGCGCTGAGAACAAACCGGGGATTCACATTTGCCCGGTTCCGATCTAGATTCTAGGCATGGACCATGCTTTTGATGATATCGCCAGCGCCCTGAAAGCCCCTCAGAACAGCCAGGGGAGCCGCTACAGCGCGTTTGCCCTGAAGATGGCAGCGAACTTGGTGCTGGGCTTCGCAATCGGCCTAGGAATCGCCATAGGTCACGCTGTAGCCGGGTAACGGCCCCGACTTCGGCTTTTAGATCGCCTTTGCCATTGCCTCTTTGCGCTGCTTGGTCTCGTTCATCTGCTCACCACGGTGATGGTTGCAGTGCCAGCAGGCGGCGGCGAGGTTCTTAAGGTCATCCTTGCCACCCTTCATCTTGGCCTTCCGGTGCTCGATGGTCATTCGGGTTGGGCCGCTCTTGGTGAACTCGCGGTTGCAGTAAACACACCTCCCGCCCTGCCGTCTATAAAGCTCACGGCGTGCAAACGCGCGGTATTGTGGATCTCTCAGTGTCGGCATGCTGCCCCCACCGAAAAGAGGACCATGGTCGCGACCAGAGGTCAAGTTCCTACATTAGCAACTCCTTGACGAAGAAGGCGCCGGCCGCACCGGTCCGGTGGTGTTCCACTGGATGAACTCGACTTCCTTCCCCGTCACTTCCCGCACTGACTTCAACAGCGCCTCATGCAGGGTTCGCGTGGCGCGGTAATGCTCACAGTGTGGTGATATAAACGGCTCTATGATGCTCTTGTGCAGCGCTTCCGCCGCGACGAGAAAGCGCTCGATTTCAGCTTGGGAAAGCTGTTTTGATGGTTTGGACCTGGCCATTGGCGATCTCCGTTTCGTTGAAGGGTCGCCGCAACAGAGAGGATTATATTCCTTTTCTCGACATGGTTGGCAAGCCCTATCGTCAATCGGCCAAGCTGCCATCGCGGTGCTGGCAACACCTTCGCGATCATTTGCCATCGGTGGCTGGAACATACCCGTCCGTTCATTGTTGGAAAGGATTCGCGCGCCAACGCTCAACGGACGGTCCACGATGCATGGCTGCAAAGTCCTGGTTGCCGAAGACGAGCCGGTCATATTGCTTGACCTTGAATTCGCACTCGCCTCAGCGGGCTTCGAAGTGCTCCTCGCCAGCAATGCCGAAATTGCAATGATGGTTTTCGACGGCCAACCATCGCAAATCGGCGCTCTCGTCACGGATATTCATCTCGGGCCAGGAAAACAGCGGGGCTGGGAAGTTGCCCGATACGCTCGGCTGGGAAATCCCAAGATTGCAGTCGTCTACGTCACCGCCGACCCCGCTGCTTCACGTGGGGGAGTGTCGAATAGCATCATGATCCACAAACCCTTTTTCATGGCTCAGGTGGTCACAGCGCTGACGACGTTACTCAAGGCCCCGGTGTGACATGAGCAAGGCAAGGAACGGGTGGCGTGTAGTAACGCCGACGTCAGACTCCCGCACAGATTTTAAGGGAGAATTCGCCAATGTTTGGACTCTGGGAGTTCCGTAAGATTGCGGCGACACGAGGTGACGGCTTACGTCCAGAGTTCCTCAGGCTGTTTCCGGGACAGCCCGTGAGCGAAGGGCTGACATGCACCCAAGGTGGGATAGCCGACACTGAGCGCATGTCGCCTGCTGCTGATGCGAACCGCGAGCGGTCGGCTTCGATGTCGCCGATCCAATCCGAATTCCAACTGACCTGCCGATGTGAGCGGGCCAGTCAGTCGGCCAACCCGGCATTGTGGTGGACGATCGCATCAAGGACCGTCTCATAGACGCTGCCGGTGTCTTCCTCGATCTCAGTGCTGCTGATGCCGAGCGTTTTGGCATCGGCGAAAAGCTTTTGTGTCAGCTCGGCGACTGAGATGACGTCCGCACCGACTGTCGTCGGAACGTTGGACCGGATCCACTGGTCGAGGAAGTTCGTGCCGCGCGTACTCATGCAGCGATAAAGCTCACAGTGACGTTAGGTTCCGCTAATTGACAGTCCGAGAGGCCGTACCAGTTCAGCCAATGACCATTCCAGCGAATATCACAGTGAGGAGCAGTGACACTGGCACGGCTATAAGACAGCACATCTCGATGGTTCTCGTATTTTGCCGCTTGTCCATTTTCGCCGTCTCGCATTGTTCGCTGTCATTTTGACGCTAACGGGTGGCCCGATGGAAGCCGTTCCGCGCGAGACCGATTGAGAAGCAGTCGGGGTGCTGTATATTAGCAACACCTTGCCGATCCCAGGAATATCTTTCATCGTCGTCTCTCCGACTGCGATCGGTGAAGCGCATTAATATTGTGCCGGGTCGCCTTGCCTAGCGTGTCGATGGGTTCGTGGGCCATCAGAACAAAAAAGGAACAAATTCCTTGCCCGTCAAGCCGTCTTGTGGAATCTTTCGGCGATGAGCGACGAACCGATCAGGCTTCCCGACGGCATAACACCAGCGCCGCGCGAGCGCGCCAGAGTTTTATGGCACATGTGCGAGCACACGGGTTGCGCGAAGCACGGAGGGTTCGGCTTTGCTCGGCCTCGCCACGAGCCGCATTGGTTCTGTTTCGAGCACCGAGGCGACGGCGAACGCTATCTCTGAAGGAGGAAACCCATGGCAGATAGACCACCGTATATGCCCACCGGAATTGGCATCGGCATGCTGCGGGACGACGAAACGAAGGTCGGCGTCCTGATTTTCGAGACGGCCGAAGGTAATTTCGATTTCGCACTCAATTTGCAGGCGGTCGACGTCATTCGGAAGGCGCTCAGCAAGATCGAGACGCACCTCACGAACGGCAGAACCTAGACCTCAAACAGATCAGTAGGCCCGCGACCGATCTCGTCGATGATATCGGGCGTGTTGTTGCGCGGCGAACCGACCTTGCTGTCGATCGGCCACATCTTCATCAGATCGGACGGGAAAGGCTTCATCAGATCGCGAGGGTCTTGCTCCGGCCCAAGCCAGCGCATGTAGTTGGCCGGCGCCAGGATCACCGGCATGCGGTCGTGGATGGTCGCCATAAGCGAATTCGGCTCGCAGGTGGCAATGGCAAAGGTCCGCACCAGTTCGCCGGTGACCTTGTCGGCATACTCTTCCCAGATGCCCGCCATGGCGAAGGGCTCATCAGACTTCATCGCGATGGCGTAGGGCTGCTTTTTCTTGCCCGACGCGTCCAGCTTCTGCCATTCGAAATAGCCGTCGACGGGCACCAGGCAGCGGCGCGAATTGTAAGCCTTGCGGAACAAGCCATTGCTGGCGATGGTCTCGCAGCGGGCGTTGACAGGTGGCGGGCGCCCGCCACCGTCGCGAGCCCAACCGGGGACCAAGCCCCAGCGCGCCGAAACGAAGCCGGCCATGCTGGTCGAGAGCTCTTCACGGATGATGATCGGATAGGTCAGGCTGGGTGCGCCGTTCCACAGCGGGAAGCTGTTGCCGAGCCGTTCGACCTCGCCGGGATGGGCGAATTCGAACCGACGAACCATGTCGGGGATTGTGGTCTTTACGAATACGCGTCCGCACATGCACCAGAGATAGGGACCCGAAAGGCAAGAGTCTACTTCGGGACGGCTACTCGATCGCGCCGCCCTCGCCGACAGCCTCCGCCTTCCTGACGGCAGGCAAGCGTTGGCTATTGCTTATCCCGGAAATCGAGCAGCTTGGCGTGACGTAGCTTCTCCTCGCCCTTCAGGAACCGCACGCGGCCGACCAGACCCGGCTTCAGCCATTCTGCCTTGTCGCTCTTAAGCCCCTTTGGAACAGGTCCGCCGACCTTCCCCTGCACGCGATCCCATAACGCTTGCCGTTTGTGAGCCTTGACAGTGACGAAGGCGCCACCGGCATAGCGGCCTTTGTCGGCCATGAGCACCATCGCGGGTTTCCCCGCCTCACGCTGCACGCCAATGATGTCCATTTCCTTTTCGGCATAGCACTTGATCTTGCGCCAGTTCATCGTCGGCCCGCTGCGGTATGTACTGTCCTTGCGCTTTGAAACCATGCCCTCCAGGCCGGCTTGGTCGACAAGGTGATAAACGGCATCGCCGGTCCCCGGCATTGCTTCGCTGAACTGGATGCGGCCGCCGGTCGGGATCAATGCCTGGAGAATGTCGCGGCGGTCTTCCACCGGCATGTCGCGCAAATCGTGACCATTGAGGTGCAGGAGGTCGAACGCCACCAGATAGAGGTCGCGAGATGGCGTTCGGCTGGTGACGGCTGACTGCATTGCATGGAAGTCAGACAGGCCGGCTTCGTTGATGGTGATCGCCTCGCCGTCGATGATGAAGTCTTTCGCTTCGATCGCTGCTGCTTCGCCGGCAAGCTGGATATAGCGGCCGGTCCAGTCATAGCCGTTTTTGGTGATCAGCCGAATCCCGTCGTCATCCTTGATGACCTGGGTCCTGTACCCATCGAATTTTATCTCATGGATCCACTCATCGCCTTGTGGCGGGGTATCGACCAGTTCGGGCTCCATTGGCTTAACAAACTTCAGACGCATCAACTCACTCACGACCACCGTCGATTCAATAAGCTTTAGCTAAAATAGTTCCGGAACGTTTGGCGTGGCCGGATGTTGCCACCCGCATGACGAAGCTATCTGACCTTGGCCCCCCGATTCCCGGCAAATTGCATGGAGGGAGGCACATTGAAGAGCATCTGCACTTCTACAAGTGCCCGCACTGCGGTCAGCGGGTCGACCAACGCGATCTGCGGCAAGTCTTCTGGCATGAGCGGCCCGGTCATGAGCCGCTGGAGCCAGAGCCTGAGGCGAAGGTGATCGCATTTCCAAAGCGGAAATCCAGCGAGGACGGAAATCCATGATGGGCGCGAGTCAGTCGGCCAAGCTGCCATCGCGGTGCTGCATCGCCTCCAGAATGACTTCGAAGACGCTGCCGACTTCGTCGGTGATCTCCGCCGGGTCGATGCCCTCGCGCTCGGCCGCCCGCATTGCCTCGTCGGCGAGGTCGCTCGCCGCGATCGGATCGTCCGTGATCGCATTTGGCAGATGCTCTGCCATCCACCGGTCGAGGAAATTGGCGCCGCGAGTGCTCATCGGGGCATAAGCCGCCGGGAGATATTAGGTTCCGCTTATCCTTCCAGCCACCGAAGGGCGGCCTGCGCGGATTTTAGATTTTCGACTAAGCTTTCAAGCAGCCGCTCGTGCTATGCCTTTCACATGACGCAGAGGAACGACGATTTAGGCTGGCGTGTCCCAGCGGGCTTTGCCGCCGTCGCCGTGGCCGCCCTGCTGCTTTCAAGGATCTGGCCAGACTATTCGACCATTTGCCGTGACGGAGAAGGTGGCGCGATATGCGCCAGAGAATGGATCGGCGCAGCGAGCGGATGGATGGCCGCCATCGCGGCGGCGATCGCAGTCCGGCCGTTGTTGGGTCAGTTACGGGAGCAGCGTAGACAGACGGAATTTGCCCTGGGCTACGCGCCCGCAACCCTAAGCGCCGCTCACGTCATCAACAGCCTCGAGGATGCGGTTCTTCACGTAGTAAATTGGAATCGGTTTCCGTCTGACGTTTTAGCCGTGCGCATGGACGAAAACCAATTTGCAGCTGGGATGGCGATGTCGAAGGTTTCGATTTCCGGAACGCCGGTAGAGCGGGACACAAGGATGGGAACACTCAAGGGCATCGTGCGCATTCCTGGGTGGGAGGATCGCAACGGACCGCCACCCTTTGCCGACGTCACGGTCTACATCACTTTCCACAACGACGCGCCGGAGATCGTTCCTGTCGAGTTCGAAGTTGAACTTATTGTCTATGCGGAAGCGCCATATCGAACGACGCTCCGCGCATCGATGAATATCCGCGCCAATGATTTTTAAAGATGGAGCGATAAAGCTCAACAGTGAACGTTGAGGTTCCGCTAATTGACAGTCCGAGGCGATCATCGTCCCCAAGTGGAGAAAGCTGACCAGCTAGACGAACCACCAAATGGCCGCCAGCACAATTGCTGCAGCGATGAGACCCGCCGATCCAGTCCTGGCATACCTGCGACGCGCCGCTTTGCGGGCTGCTGCTGGCGCATACGCGCTGTAAAGATGCTGGCCGTCTTCGGAGAAGCGGTCGCTGTTCGGGTAAGCTTTTTTTGGCTTCTGCCGTGGTCGAAGTATCCCCATGAAGGACGATGATAAACGAGATGCAGAACGCCCGCCACCCCGTGGGCCCGCCTCCTGGCAGTACGGGCCCCGCTGCTGGTCAGGATGTCCCCCCTGACCGGGCCCGCTTTCCCCGCGAGCTGCCACGTTTCGAACTTGCCGAGAAATACCAAGTTCCCACATGCGCACAAAATGCCCGCCGGCCGGAGCCAGCGGGCAGCTGACAGAAGTGGAGAGCCGCCGGAGTGGGCGGCTGGCTCCCGAACCTTTGTCTCTGACTTATGTTCCATTGAGGCCCGCACCCCACCCCACTGTAGAGCGCGGGCCGGCCAGCGTCGCGAAAGACCCGGACGCGCCGCCGCCTTCGCCGAAACTTGCGACTGGTCGAGCTGTTCCCGACCAGAACACTAAAAAGCTGCCGGGCGTAGCCCAGCGGGCTGCTTTGTCTGGATCGGTTAGCCGGCCGACTTCGAGATGACGATCACCTGGGCTGCGATCCTGCCCGGACGCGACCGCGACGCCGCTTCCTATCGATATGGGCGGCGGGGCGCCACAGTATCAAAAAGCAGCAAGCACGCTGCGACCGATAGGACGTCGACTAGCAGTTCGTCCCCGGTCAACCCGAGAAAATGGACGAAATCAAAAGCCAACACCACTGCCATCGCTCTTTGCCGATCATAGGGTCCGGGGAACACATCGCATAGGTAGAACCGTTAGATGACGCTAATGTTCCGATCGGGAATCTACGCGAGTGCCGCCGAAGCGCAAAAGGCCGCTAGTCGATAAGCCGACTTAAAGACTGGGCAGGTCAGCGGGCGTTTGCCAAGTTCACGAATCGCGAGATAAAAAGAAACCCCAGACACCGGCCGAGGCCTCGCGCTGGGGCTGTTCCGCTGAAAACAGCGGGACGTTGTTGCCAAAAAGGTAAGGGAACCGTGGGGGAAAATCAAGGGGGGAAGGTTGCAAACCGGGCGGCCGCATACATCGACGGCTTCAATTTGTATCATCCTATTCGTGAAATGAGCGAGCCGTTTCTCAAATGGTGTAACCTCTGGCGACTGTCTGAACTGCTATGTGCTCCCCACGATCTGGCTCTTCAAAAGGTGGTGCTTTGCACAGCTATGCAGATGCACAGAGCCGACACAATCGGACGCCACAGAACGTTTAACAATGCTCAAATCGCGAGCGGCGTCCAGGTTATCGAAGGGCACTACATCTTTAACGAAGAACTTGGCCGGCACTCTGAGAAGCAATCCGACATCAACGTAGCGCTTTCTTTGATTATGGACGGGATTGATGACATTTATGATTGGGCATTCCTAGTAAGCGCCGATTCCGATCAAGCGGCCACTGCGCGGGTGTTTAAGGAACGGTTCAAGGAAAAGAGACTGGTAGTGGTGGCACCACCCAATCGTTCCCCGCCAGACAAGGCAAATGCTTACGCCGATCTGACATTTACGATCAGCAAAGACCAGATTGAACGCTCTTTGCTCCCCCAACTTGTCCCGAGTCTCGGTGGCGGGTTCATTAGACGCCCAAAGGAATATGATCCGCCTGATTGGTGGATGCCGCCGGACAAAAGACCGAAGCGCAACCGTTAGAACGGCCACGCCAGCGCCAACACGATGGCGCAAGAGGCAATGAGGGCGAGCGCCGGCTTCATGCGGACCCGCCCGGCTTGACGTTGGCGAGTTGTCGCGTCCCCACGTATTCGATCGCTCCGGCAAGCTCGGTGAAGAACGAATCGACGTTCTGCCAATGGATCGCGATCCGCTCAATGGTTCCGTCCGGCCGATCGAACTGGAGCGCAAGGTATTGGCCATCTGGCGAGCTGCCCAGCCAGAAGCCATCACATGCCGCCGCTTCGAAGTCGCCGAACTGCTTCATGAAGTCCTGGCGGTTCTGCTCGACGCGCGCGACGTGCTCGGCCGGCGGCGCCCACCATCTCTCTGGCGTTTCCTTGTCAGACATTTTCATCTCCTACCTGGCCTGCGGCCGGCGCTGGCCGTCGCTTCACTGAGGGCGAACTGCTGAAGCCGCTGCACAGGATCAAACTGCCCGATCAGGTCTATGACATCCTGCGGGCTCGTGCCGTATTGAAGCCTTACGTTCACGGTCTTGCCGGAGAAGCCGGAGGCAGGCGCGAGCTTCACGTCCGCGAAACCGCCGCCAGCAAAGCTCGGCATTGCCATCGAGCGATTGAAGCTGTCAGCAAAGCCGCCGAGGCTGAAGCCGCGCAAGCCGCGAAGAGCGTTCATCAGGTTTTCTCGTGGAATGCGCATGTCGTTGAGTGCAGCGAAGAAGCCGCGCCCATAGTAATTCACAGCCGGTGTCTGAGTGATCGCCTCGCCATCCGACAGCCATGCCGGGATCTTGTCGCCCTTCGGGCCGCCCGGGCCGCTGGCGAAGCCGCCAGATGCAAATCCGGACGAGGAATCGCCACCAGATCCGGACGAACCGCCAAGGCCGACAAGCTGTTTCGCAGCGCTGATCGCCGCCTGGATCTTCGAGACGATGCTGTCGACCAGCGACGAGACGCGACTGAGCACGCTGCTGGCGATGCTAACCAGGCTGTTGAAGACTGCAGTGATCCGTTGCGGCAAGGTGCCAAACCAGTTGGCGATGGTGTCAACGATCTGTTGCGCGATCGATCCCAGGCGATCGACAAGGCCGTTCCAGGCTGAGACGATAGATTCGACAATGCCGTTGAAGGCATCCACGGCCTGTTGCTGGCCCCCCTGGAAGGCATTGACGATCTGCGCCCACAAGTCAGACGCGCCCTGTACGATCGCCTCCCAGGCCGCGCTAGCGCCTTCGGTGATGAACTGCCACGCAGCGGCGGCGCCGGCCTGAATATCGGCCCAGAACACGCCTATGGCGATGCCAGCCCCGACCGCAGCCGCAGCAATGGCCAACGGAATTCCGCCGACAAGACCGGCCAGGAACCCGATGCCCGCCACAACAGCCGCGATGGTCGACCCGAGCGCGGCGAAGGCGCCGACGGCCGATAGCACGGCAGCGCCAAGCGCAAGCTCACCGGCTGTTATGTCGGTGCCGAAAACTCGGTTGATTTGATCGGCGACGAATTGTGCGCCCTCACGAAGCAACTTGAAGGCAGGCAACACCAGGCCATTGAAAACGCCCGCGACATCATTGCCGAACTGGATGATTGCTGCCGACCACTCGCGGATCCAAGGGCTTTTGATGTTTTGCGAGTTGCCGCTCAGGAGGTGTAGAAGATCCCCGAGCACGCCAGCGGTGAGGCTGGCCACCCGCTGCCCGAAACCGACGATGGCGTCTCGATTTTTGTTGATCTCGTCGCGCAGCCCCGCTGCAAGCGTGGTGAACAGCGGCGCGAACAGCAGCCCGAGTTGAATGCGCGTGCCCTTGATCGACTTGCCGAGCGATGCCAGCGTATCGTTGAAATCTTCCGCGACCGCGACCTGTTCGGGACTGAAGACTATTCCCAGGGCTTTGGCTTCCTTGCCGAGATCGATCAGACCTTTCTTGCCGGCATTGAGAAACGGCAGCAATTCCGCGCCAGCCTTGCCGAACAACTCGATTGCCAGAGCCGATTTCAGCGCGCCGTCTGGCAGCTTGGCGAAGGCGTCGGCGACGTCGAGCAAAATCTGTTCGTTGGTCTTCAGCTTGCCGTTCGCGTCTCTGATGTTGACGCCCAGCCGCGTGAAGATGTCGGCAACCGGCTTTGCCGAAGTCGCAGCATCCTTGGCCTTGGCGCCGAAGCGGATCACCTCCACGCCAGTCTGATTGATAGCGGTTGCCGCCTTGGTGCCCAGCGCCGCCGCTTCCGCAATCGCCTTGTTCAACTTCGACATGCCAGAGACGAATTGCTCGTTACCGACATCGGCTTGGCTGGCCGCAAATTCGAGCTTTCCATAAGCATCGATCTGCAAGCCGGTTTTCTGTGCCGCTTTACCGGCAGCGTCGGCCGCTTCGGATCCGGACTTGGCGAGCCCCAGCACTGCCGCACCAGCGCCGCCGGCCGCCGCCGCGAGTCCAGTACCCAGCAGGGCCAGGTTCTTGCCGACGGTTGCGAGGTCAGTTCGCGCCTTCGAAAGGCTCGCTGTGAACTTGTCGAAATTCGCCTTGTCGACCGCCGCCTTAAGTTGCTTGAAAGCTTTCTCGCCGGCCGCGCCCAATGCCAGAAGTTGCGCCTTGATATCGTTGCCGCCGTCGAGCGCGATGCGCTGGGTGATGGTTTTTGCCATTAGTGTTGCGCCCTTTATTTCTAGCGGCGGATGATGATGTATTTGGCGGCGAGACCAGCGATAGCACCGGAAAGAACCGTGCCATCCGTCTGTTCGGTCGACGTCACGAGATTGCCGTTTATCTCAGCGAAACCGGCGATGTAGGTGACAAAGTCGCCCGCTCGGGCCGCATACAAAGCGATACCGACGACGGTGCCGGTTCCGTCGTAGGAGACGAGTTGGTTCGCCGTCATCTTCAGAACTTCGCCGACTGCGAAACTGCCGCCAGCGACGGCGCTTCCACGCGTAATGCCCATTTTGCTCGCGTCGTAAAGCAAGAATGCGCCAGTCGGCTGGCGTTCAGTTAAAGCAGCCATCAGACGCCCCTCGCCAGTTTTTCATTGGTGGCAGCGATGGCGCGGTCCCAAGCGCTCACCTTCGACTTTTCGGGAACCTTGGCGGCAGCCGCAGCAACAGCGGGATCGCCACCGCCAAGATTGGCCCTGTTCTTGGCAATGATGGCCTGTGCCGCCTCGCTCCGCTTGGCGTGAGCGCGAGTTGCAGCCTCAAGAGATTCGCCGGAATAGCGGCTGCGCATTTCGACCACGTGGTCCTTTTCGTCGTCCGTCAGTTTCATGAACGTGTCATAAGCGCCGGTATTGGCGCCCGTTGCGGTGAAAAAGCCGACGAGGTCTTCACGGTCTTTGAAGCCGGATGCATCGCCGCTTTCGATTGCGCGGCGCCAGTGGGCAGCGAAGGTGTTGGGGATCATGTGTCTTCCTCTTTTGCTACGCCCGCGATGCTTGCCGCGCCGATCTTGGCCAGCAACCGGGCGAGTTCGTCGAACGTCTTGATTGTGATCTTCTGGCGGCGCGCTTCCTGCGCGGCCTTCCTTAGGTCGGTCTCGATTTCGTGCCGGCTGGCAATCATCCAATTGTGGACATTGCCGGCGATGATTTTTGCATCCTTCTGCAACCCGTGCTGGCTCATGGCGTCGTGCAGCCAGGTCGAAACCAAGATCGCCCTTAGGTGCCAGTATGCCGCCAGGACGCCGATGACGGACTCCTGCCAGTCGATCTCGTCGACAGTCGATTCCTTGAATTCGTTATCCAGCTCAAGCCGGCGCCGTTGGGCTTTCATCAAGCCGATACGCTCGCGTCGAAGTTCGTCCGACTCGTCCGCCTCCATGGTGGCGATGTAGGCCTGCACTGAAGCGGCCAAAGGGTATTGCCCGCGCTCGACGCGGTCGAACACACCTTCCTCGGCAAGCTGACGAACGCGCCTGTCCGTAAGGTCGAGGACATCGCCCAATTGCCGCGCCGAAACCGTCAACGTCGCCAAATTCATGGGCTCGGCCTCGAAACGGAAACGGAAGTGAAGTTTGAAATCCTGTCCCTAGACGTGCGATGTGCTACGCCGCTCCGCATACGGTTTATGAGCTGGGAAGTACCTTGGAGTTGTGGGAGCGGGCCGGACGATGCACCCGCAATCATCCGACCCTTGCCGCCAGTCTGCCGATCTTCGCCGGCACAGTGGCAACCCGAATTGAGCGGGCCGAGATCAACCGCTGTGAAGCTCTCGGCCCTATGCCGTTGCGGACTGACAGGAACGCAATGGCAATCTGAGGTGCAGGCAGGGCAGCGGAACCAAACGCCGTCCTGCCTGCTGTGCTCACGCGTCATGACGAGAAACGCGCAAGCGATTGGTAGGACCGGGCAGCTTTCACCGTCCGGCCTGATGGTGTGATACCCAAAGGACATGCCCATCGGTGCTTACTCGGCCGCTTCTGCCATGGCAGGGTCGGCGCTTGTGGTCTCGTGATACTCGATGCGGATCTCGCTATCGTTCACCGCTGGTGCGGGGCGCATTGATGCGATCTTGTCCAGATTGGCTCGCACTGAACCCAGATCCGAATAAGGCAGTGCTTGCCAGAATGGCACGTCGCCTATCTTCAGCCCCGGCATCTTGATGGTGAGGATGCTGTCGGGCCTCTCGGTCTGGGATGCGGGTAGATAGGAGCGCTTGGTGAGTCGACGCCTTACAACGCTGGTGTGGCCTCCGCTGCTATCGCTACTTACCGTCCCTTGATCCGAGCCTTTGAAGCGAGCGTCCAATTCTAGCTGCTTCTCCGGAGGGAGGACCTGGATGCCCGATGAGTTGGCATAGCACCAGAGTGCGACCTCCTCAGTTTTGAGGGTTCGCTCCGGCTCGCCATGCCTGCCACGGACGGCGAACTCTGGATCGAGCAGCGGCGACACACCATCGGGGAGATTCTGGTTTGCCTGTTCGATTGCGGTTCGCGCCTCGATCACCGTCTTGATCAGCGTTACGAACTTGCGGCCAATCTCGGGATATTCCTTCGCCAGCGCTTTGGCCGCTGCATCAGCCTGGGCTTTGGCGGCTTGGTATCGAGCAACCTTGTCCTGGTCTGCCTCCGAATTGCGGGCCTGCTCAATCCTGCGCTCCAGTTCGGCCTTGGCGGCATAGGCGCGCTCGACCTCACGGTTGGCGACCTCGATCTTGCGCTCGACCAGTTCGACATCCTTGTCGGTGCCATCCAGCAGTGCGATGCGCCGATCTCCCTCCAGCTTATCGGCATCAGCTTCGAGCCCGGGGATGTCGATCTGACCAAGTGCGCGCTCCAGATCGGCAACGCTCTTTGCCTGGCCACGGATGGTCTTAAGGATGTTTTGGATCACGGCGCACTCGCCTTTTGTTGGGTTTCGATGCCACAGAGAGTGAGCTTCGAAACGTCCATCCCCAACAGGCGGAAACGTTCAAAACGTCCAAAACGTACACGCTACTCGAAGCCCAGTGTCACCCTCATCCCAGGCACAGATACGTACCAGCGACCAACCACCTTCCACGACAGCCGGTCGTCATCCCGACACAACCTTCGGACTTTCGATTTCGAGATGTTGAATCGGCTCGCCGCTTCTCCGGATTCAATCCAGTCCCTGCCGATCAGTTCGGGGCGGCGATCGGGCTCCGGAAAGGGTGCCGGCCGTTCTTGTACGATGGGGATTGGCTCGCTCCTGACGTAGCGACGTAGGTCCGCCAGCGCGGCTTCTGCGGCTGCGACGTAGGCTTCCAGTTGCGGATCGGGCGCTGTCATACGCTCCCCATCGCAAGCAGGGAACGAGGAACCAAAGCAGAATATGAGGGTTTCCTAATGGAAGGGATTCCAACGGACGCGAAACAATGCTTGAACTTTTCGATCTGGAGCTTGCCAAGGCCAGGCTGAGCGTGAGCCAAGCTGAATCCGAGCTCAAACGTGTCGAGCGGATGCAGGACAAGCGCTACGGCGTGGGCATCGACCTTACCCTCTGTGACACGATACGAGGCGCGCACAGACGTGTCTGTGAAGCCAGAGAGCACCTGACGAAGATCAAGACCAGCAACATGGGCTGAGGTGGTGCTATGATCTACAATTCCGAATTTCACACTCCGACAATGCCCGACACAGATCGGGCAAAAAGGATATCGGCGCTTCGCCGACAGTTGGCGGAGCAAGCCGCACACACGGATGCATCGGCTCGGCTGGTCGAGAAAGCGGTTGCCAGGATGGCTGAGGCAAGCGGCTCTGGAGGCTTCGGACGGCGGCGCATTCGCCGCTGGCTGGCATTTGGCAGCTGACCAACTCGGGGGCCGAGCCGGCGGTCGGGAAATTCCTTTGCGAACGTCCTGAAGAAGCGTAGCTTCACAGTGCGGGAGGGCGTCTGGGAGGAGCCCTTTATGTTCGAGGTGCGGAGCTTTGTCGCCAAGCTGGTGAAACGCGAGCGCGTAGCTGCTAAGCAGCACGTAAACTCGCCGATGGTGAAAACACTCGCCAATAGGCCGGTTCACATCAAACCCCGGCCCGCCAGGAACAGACCGGCTCCGCCTCAGCATCACGCAGCCAGCAACATGTAGGCTCTTCGGGGCGCCGTCGCAGACAAGCTTTTGAGGGAGGACGAACGTGGCTGCCGAATACCAAGGAAACGATCTGACAGTCGTCTCGAAAGACCCGCTTGTTGGCAGCGTGGAACTTGTTGGCGACGACGACGAGGTGATCGAGTTGCAGCTCGATTCCGAAACGGCGGAAGATCTTATTTCGGCGTTGATACAGTTCTTCCAATTAGGCCAGCGAGTTTCCTGACGCGAGCCGACGTTCGATCCTGGCTCCCTCTTTCTCCAAAGCCCTCTTGCGGCGCTGATGGCGGGTTGGGCCTTTGCGATTTGAGCCGGTCTCAGGTCTCGGTCTAAGGTCTCGGTCTTGGTCTTGGTGTGTGCACACCCTGGCACAGGGTGTAAAATTACCCCTACAGAGGGTGTGCACAGGGTCACTACAGGGTGTCTACAGGGTCTCATTGGCCACCCCGCATCAATCGAGTGCCCATCAGACGCGAAGTGGTTCCGATGGTCTCAGCCACCGATCTGGACATTCCAGCGGCCTTTGCGGCCTTGTCCGCTGCCTTCTGTGCTTCCCGTTCGATACGAGCCGCGTTGACCTCATCGAAGCCCGCGACGGCCTTCTCTCGCAACCGGTCGCTCTCGATTGCCTGGAGGCGGCGCCGTGTGCCTATGGCGTGGTCATCGTTGGTCGGCGGGTTATGCTTGAACCAGCGTTCTATGAGGATCACGTCGCGGTCGCGGTCGATCAACTCAACCTCGACCAGCTCGCGAAGTGCGCTCTCATACGCCGCATCAGTCCAGCCGAGATCCGCGCAAGCGTACCCAGGCGGGAGGTCGTAGACCCCGGCACTCGTCACATGGGCATTGGTGAGGAGATAGAGAAATCCCACCTTCGCCTCGTCCGGCAAGCTGATAAACCGCCGGGAGCGCCAGACGGCCGGCGCTACCTTGGTGAAGCTGCGGGCGCTCATTCGGCTGCCTCGCACCGAAGGCGCCGATGCTCTGCCTGATGGTCACGCCGGCAAAGCCAATCCACATCCATCGGCCGGTCATAGTCCGGATGATGTGCTTCGGCATCGAGATTGCCGCAGACCCTGCACGGCTCCTGAATGACCAGCCCCCGCTTCAAGGCACTCCGCAAGGACTGTTGAGCCCAGACTTTTTTCGGGTTGGCGCGCTTCCACCTCTCTTGCGGCGTAATGCGGTCGGCGTTAGACTTACGCGTCAACCTTCCTTTGCCGCCGTTCCCGACTGCAATCGGGGCGGCGGCCTCGTTTTCAAGAGGCGTCTGCATTGCTGATGCCTCCCTTCACGATCTTGAACAACGTCAACGCTTCGTCCGGTGTCAGTTTGAAGCGCTGCGCCAGCATCTCCCGCGTGGTCCAATGGGTCCGGCCTTCGCCAGCATAGGCGATGAACCAAGAGGCCTTTTCGATCATGTCATCGCTGAAGGTCATCAATGCGCCCTCGCCAAACGAAGGGCGTTGGCGAGGCGAATGGCCTCGATTGCCTGGGGTGCCGTGATGCCGAAGCGGCTGCGCAACTCAGGAACGGTTGCCGCGCCGGTCTTGCCGCCACCGGCGAGCCATTCGGCTGCGTGCTGGACTTGCTGGTCGGGATTGAGATCGAACTGCATTATGCGGCCTCCGCCTTGGCCGCGCCAAGTTCGCAGGCTTTGCGCCAATCCGCCGCCGCTTCCCTGGAGATCAGGACGCGGGCGCCCACCTTCATGGTGCGCGGTGCATGACCATCATTGACGAGATTGTAAAACGTCGCGCGGCTGATCCGATGAGCGGCGCAAAACTCGGGAATGCTGTAAGCTTCGAAAGAGTAGTCCATTTGGGTTTCCCTGTGTTGTTACAGGCCCAAGATGGACGGCAGTTTCCACTGTCGCTAATTGTCGATGGTGGTAGATAGTTTCACTTAAACTCCGACAATTCCCGACGAGCGCGGCGGCAAGTATCGCGGGAAGCTTTAAACTGCGCGACCATGGCTTCCTCGGTCATGGCGTCGAGAATGGCCCGGTCGAAATCGGCCATCGCCGCCTTCACACCGAGAAGCTTTTGCGGTGCAGGCCCTCGCCGCCGCGCCGCCGGGGCAACAGTTGCCGATTTGGTCGGCAATGCTGGTTGCATGGAATTGGCGCGCTCAATTTCTGTGCGGATCGGATCATCCGCCGGAACGTCGGCGATGAAGGCGCACCGCAATGCACGAAACTCCATGCCCTCGCCTTTGGCTGTGGCGTTTTTCATGTCCAGTTCGAGGAACGGCCAATATCGAGCGGGGATAGCTTCTTCGTCCTTGTCAGCAACACGGCGACCGACAGCAAACCATTTGCCACGCGCGGCAAGGTCAAGCATCAATCGAAGTGTCTCGGCGTTCGATGCTGCTATGAGTTCCTTCGTCGGCGCGACGGTCGCCTCATAGACGGGCAGATCTTCAGGCTGCATCCCCGAAGCTTCCCAGACACGGGCCTCTTGCAAGAGCACCTGGTGCCATTTGTCATGCAGTTTGTGCACAGACACATATTTCCCGTCCACTTCGGCCATGGCCTCGCGTTCGAAAGTGGCTCGGAAAATCTCACGCGGCGTTTTCCAGAAGGACGGCATTTCATGCCCCTCCCATCGAAACGACGTTGGTTATCTGCACTGTGCCGAACCGTGGCGCCCCTGCCCTCACCGCATCGGCCACATAGGACGGCGCCAGATGACCGTAGTGCTTTTCCACCATCCTCGTATCAGTGTGCCCCAGGTTCTTCGCCACCACCAGAAGCGGCATTCCGTTCATGACGGAAAGGCTTGCCCAAGTATGCCGCAAGCCGTGGAAGCCGATCGCCGGAACGATCTTGGCGTTCTTGCAAGCCTCGTTCATCGGCCGGAACTGATGGGACTTTTCCCATACCCCGCCGGCTTCGGTGGTCAGCACCAGGTCGCCATGATTCTTGCCGGCAGTGAGCTGCTTGAAAAGCTCTGCGCCTTCGTCGGTCAGCACCACATGGCGCGCCTTGCCGGATTTGCTGGCGCGAATGGTTAGGGTGCCGACATCGGCGTTGAAATCTTCCACACGCAGCCGTGCAAGCTCACTATAGCGGGCGCCGGTCTGTAATGCGGTCTGTACAAGATCCCGGAACTTGCCGCCGCTGGCGTTCACAAGGCGCTGCGCCTCGGCGATGGAGAGGTATTGAACGCGGGCCGTCTCGACATCTTCGAACGGTTCGACGCGGCGCCATTCCCTATCTGAAGTTGCCTTACCTTCCCGCCATGCATAATTCAGGGCGGCTTTGAGAGTGGTCAGGACGCGATTGGCTGTTGCTCGGCGCTGGCGGGTTGCGTCCGCATCTTCCCCGAGATCTTTGAACCGCTGTTCTTTGCCCGCCTTGGTGCGGAGCCTCGGCGCGGTTGTCGCAACCTTGCGATGCCATTTCCGGATTTGGTTGGCCGTAAGCTTCGAGACGTCGACGCTGCCAAGTTCGGGCAAAATCAGCGCTTCGGCGCGGTAACGCGCATCCTTTGCGGATTTCCGATTGCCTTCCATCCAAAGCAGATAATCCTCAATGGCAACTTGGACGGAGTAGGCGCCCGCAACCTTGCCGGTATCACCAGACATAGCCTTGTGGAGTTCCCTGGCCTTATCCTGCGCCTGCCAGAAGGTCAGCAGTGTCGAGCCGTTCGCGTCCAACTGGTCGTCGGCATCGGCTATTGTTTCGACGCGGTAATTTTGATCGCCGACATACATGCGAACGACCCAACGCCCCGCATCCTTGCCCTTCCGATAGCCAAGGTGAAGCCCTGCGCCGATGCTCTTGTAATATGGTTTGCCGCGCGGCTTGAGCTTCGCCCGAGCATCCTTGCTGTCCAGTGTCGCATCACGAACTCGCTTTGCCATGAAGGTATCCCGCCCGTCCCGTGTCCAACTATTTGTCCAATATACAGGCGTAGACCGTATTGGACAAGCACAAACATAACTGGATGCAAAGCCTTACAGGACAACGGGTTCAGGAAATATGAATGGACAGCGCTGGACGGCTTAGAAGCCCTTTCACGGCGGTAACAGGGGTTCGATTCCCCTTGGGCGTACCAGATTTTTCAGACCTCGGTCTCTCCTTCCCGATTCTACACAGCGAGTGCCCGGCAGATTTGGCAGGGCGGCACCGCATCGACAATTTGAGGATCACGGCGTCCGTTGCGGCCGATGCTCAAGCCTGTTGCGGTGACCGCTCGGATTCTCGACCTTGTCGAGCAAACGGGCCGGTGGTTAAATGGACCGTAAGGGAGCGCTCACATGGCAGTTCACCTTTCGGCGGATACACGCGCTCCTGCGGCAACGCCTCCAAAATATCTCTTTGGTCCGCTCGCGGACTTTCTGATGCTTGGCGGCAGCGCATTCCTGATTTTGCCCGTGCTGTATTTCGTGCCGCTGAGATACGAAGGGCTCGTTGCGGCGACGATGCTTTTCCTGGCTTATCTGATCAACTATCCGCACTTCGCCCACTCCTACCAACTCTTCTACCGCAATTTTGGGCGGAAGCTGCGTGGCGACGGATACGACAGGAACCTGCAGATCCGCTACATCTTCGCCGGCATCGTCGTTCCTCTGCTCATGGGCGCATTTTTCGCTTATGGCTCGATAACGGCTAACGCCCGGCTCTTGGGGAATGCAACCAACGCGATGTTCTTTTTCGTGGGTTGGCACTACGTCAAGCAAGGCTACGGCATGTTGATGGTGGATGCCGTCCTGAAGCGCCGGTTCTTCACCGATCCGGACAAGAAAATCCTGCTGGTCAACAGCTATGCCGTTTGGCTGTTCGCGTGGCTTCAGACGAACACGGCGGTCAGCCAGGGAAAATACCTGGGGCTGGAATATTACACGTTTGCCACCCCTGCATGGCTCAATGCGATTGCACTCTCGGCCGCGGCCGCTTCCACGGCTGCCACGGTTGTGATGCTGATCAATCGCTGGACCAGGAATGGCGGCAGCCTGCCATATAACGGCATCATCGCCTACAGCGCGTCGCTATATCTTTGGATTCTGATCGTAAGGACAAATCCGCTCTGGCTGCTCGTAGTGCCGGCGCTCCATTCCTTGCAGTACCTGGCGGTGGTCTGGCGCTATCAGAGCAATGTCGAGCGTGATGCGCGCGATGCCGAAAAAATTCCGCAATCCAGAATCCTGTCGATTCTTGGTCCGGCCTACAGAGTGCGGCTCCTGGAGTTCATCAGTGCTGGCCTCCTCCTCGGTGGTCTGGGCTTCTGGCTGATTCCGACCGCGCTGACCGCCATTGTCCCCTATGACCGGGAGGTCCTTGGATCGTCGCTGTTCTTCTTCATCGTGTTGATTTTCATCAACGTACACCACTACTTCCTCGATAACGTGATGTGGCGCCGCGGCAACCCCGAGGTGTCGAGATATCTGTTCCGTTAGAGCTTTTTGCACCCAAGCGGAACCGCTTAGCGTAATGCGGAATGGACCAGGGATGGGCTCCAATCCTGTCCCGGTCGACAATCCAGCCGCATCGGGATTTTGGAGGCCTCGCCTCGGAATCGAACCGAGGCTTCCGAGATTTGCAGTCTCTAGCGTAGCCGCTCCGCCACGAGGCCATACGTGCTTTCGTAAAGGGCAGGAGTTTAAAGACTCTTGATATCTTGGGTAAAAATTTCGGCAATCCCGCCCTGCAAAAGAGCCTGTTACTGGGCGGAATGGAACCGTTCCAAACGTCCTTCGCCGACATGGCAGGGACAGCCCACGTCTAGCTGCCGACCAGCGGCACGGTAACGGTCGTCGCATAATTGATCGGAAAGGCACTGAAGTACGGGAAGTCTATGACGAACGCATAGGCAGCGGTCAGGTGCGCCATGCGAAAGCCGCCGCTCACGGGATCGATGGCGATCGTGACGTTGACATCCTTCAGACCCAGCGCAAGCAGTTTCTGCGTCGCGATCGCCTGGATGTCGGCCTGAGTCAGCGTGTTGTTAAGCTGCAGGGACCGTGCGGACGCCTCCAGCGTGTACCGAACGCTTGAGGCCGAATTCATCGACCAGCCGAAGGCGAAGATTCCGAATAGCAGCATGATGAGGAACGGTGCGATCAGCGCGAATTCGAGCGCGGCTCCGCCCGATCGATCGGCCCTGAAGCCCCTCGCATTACCGAACACGGATCAACTCCTGGTGGCCGATCGTGCTGGGGGCGGAAAAGACGCCGAAGGTGAAGGGCGGGGTCCAGGTGGCCGATGCCTGGATCTGAACAAAGACCGCCGACAACTTCGGTCCGCTGCACAGCGTCGAGGCGTCGACCACCGTCGTCCCGCATTTGTGGATCCGGCTCAGCGTGACCTGTCCGTCGTCCGGCCGCTTCTCCCAGCTCGAAAGGGCAACGGCCTGCGTTGCCGCATCGTCAGTCGACCCAGCCAGCACCAGGTTTGCCGCTGTCTTGACGCCGGCGCGCATCGACAGTGAGCTCGTGACGTATGACCAGCCGTCGACGATGCCGAGCAGCGCCAGGCACAGGAAGGGCAGCACCATCGCGAACTCAACGGCCGCAGCGCCTACCTCATCTTTAAGAATTGAGTACGATCGGCGATCCACGGAAGGTTACTCGACCAGCATCACGGACTGCGCGGCGAAAATATCGCCCATTCCCAGGCTCGTGCAATCCTGATTGATGGTCGCGTTGCCGGACCATTGGATCATGTCGGCGACAACCTGAGTGCACCCGCTTTTGCCGGAGAAATTCCCGAGATAGTTTACCTGCTGCCTGGGGAAGTAGAGCGCGCCGGTCAGCAGCGAGGTTGCCGTGCCGTTAAAGGTACTCTGTCCGCCGGTGGCCGTTCTGTCGCCATACATCAGCACGCCCGAGTAACTGCCGGACGTCGGCGCGCTCAGATTGACCGTGGCGTTGCCGTTCATCGACACACGCGAGGCGCCGGCGAGGTAGATGGTGACGCCGTCACCGAAGACGTTGGCGTTCGCATTCACTTTGAAATCGCCCCCCTGGACGACGTAGACCCCAGGCGAAAGGGTGACATCGCCGCTGAGGCTGAGTCCACTGCAGTAGGTCCCCGGCTGGATCGTTTGCGTCGTCTTGTTGCCATTGATATTCTTGCAGGGGTTCGAGGCCGCCGGGGCCGGCAAGCCGGCAAATGGATCCGCGGCAGGCAGCGCCTGGGTGATCGGGGCCGCGCAAACGGTGGTGACGGGATTGCTGAGAGAGACGCCGCCCGCCGTTATCAGACAATCGGCCTGGAGACCCGCCGATCCCTGAAGCTTGATGGCATCCGAGGCGATCGAATTGGCCATCACCGAGCAGCCGGTGAACTTCACGCCGGTGTTGCCTGAAAACAGGGCAGCCTGCGAGGCGGTCGGATCGAGCGCGAGTATGCAGGCCTTCGAAGCATTGGTGATGAGGGCCACGGCCCTCGCCTGTTCTGGAACCTGGGTCTGAGTGAAGATCAGGGTGAACATCCGATCGAGCTTTTGGCCGACGATCACCTCAACCGCTTTCTTGGCCGTGTTCGGTCCGGACGCGGGCGGCGTATTGACGACGATCGTGCCTGCGCCAAGCCCATTCGTCGCGGCCGACTGGGTCGCCGCCGCGACGATCGTCGGCGTATCGGAACCCGAGATCTGCTCCAGCGCGCCGGCATAGGCCGCGGCATCCGCCGTGGCCTGCAGTCTCAAGCTGTTATAGTACCAATAGGAGGTTTCCACGCCAAAACCCGCCGCACCGACAACGATCGGCAGGGTGAGGGCAAAGATGGTGGCGACGTTCGCGGCTCTGCTGCGACCTATGCCAGCCGCCGTCAGCCGTATCCGGGTGAAGCAGTTGAATACCATGATCAATTAGAAAGCACGCATATATGAACGAATGGCTAAAACTTAGGCTCATTTTCGATCAGGGGTGCCATTGTTTGATCGGAGATGCCATCGTCTGATCGGCGTCCGCCGCTTCAGGCGGAAAGAACTGGCACGGACTCACTGTTCGACTCAGCCAACAATTCTCTTTGCACGGCCAGGAAGAACCTGCGCACTTCGTCGCTGGCTGCCGTTCTGTCCCTGCCCGTCCCGACAACGAGATCGAGCAACTCCGTCGCTTTTGCCTTCCAGAACGAGGTGGCGGTCTCGCCATGCAGATTGCCGAGCTTGGCGGCAACTTCCCTGACCAAGAATAGCTGACGATCGATCGGGAACGCACGGACTTTTTCTGGGTACATCTTCCGAACCATGAAACTGACGCAACGAATCAACCATTGCCGAACAAGCAATGGCTAACAGCGAAGGTGGAAACGGAAGCTTAACGGTGACCGGCCGATGCGTCGCGCACGCGAATTGTCATGTACTTTCGAACCCGAACTGGTTCACCCGGCGGCCCTCAGGCCGGCAGTGCTCTCGCCTCGCCGCCGCGCTTGCGCGGCACCATCATGTCGCCGGCCATCAGTCCGGTGACACGGCAGAACGCCATGAACGCCCGGCAGGCGTCTTCGGTCTCGACCACATCCACCGTGGCACCGAAACAGGCATTGAAGGCTTTCTGATACACCGGCCCCTGCCGGCGTGCCGGCCAATCCTGCAGAAAATCGAGCGCCTGCTCGACGCTGTAGATTTCCTCGACGGGCAAGCCGGGGCCTGGTGCGATGCGCACCGGCACCTCGAATTGCAATCTGTCCATTCGACATCTCCCGAACCGGCATCGCCCAAGCAACGCCGTTCGTCGTCAAAAGTTGCTTCGTTCGTTTTGTGCCACGGAAATGTGTCGTCACTGCGGAAAGTCGCCGCTTTGCTGCAGCGGCAAAGGCAAAGCCTGCCGGCACCAGGCGGCCCGGCAGTGGAAAGCAACGCCGCGAAAAAACGGGAAAGCATTGCCTCGGCAAGCGAATATCCGGGCGGCTGAGACCGCATCAGGCAGTTCTTCCTTGAACCTTTCGCCCCCAAGTGCCAAATCTGGTGGCACTTACGCGTCTCACTCCTGCCGCGCGCCACCTTCTATATGGACAAAATGGTCACCTATCTCGACGCCGCCACTGCACCGCTCAGAAACACCGGCCAGATCCGCCTCTATGGCGAGGAAGGCTTTGCCGGCATGCGCAAGGCATGCGACCTCACCGCGCGCTGCCTGGACGAGCTGGTGCCAATGGTCGGTCCCGGCGTCACCACGGACACGATCGACCGTTTCGTCTTCGAGTTCGGCATGGACAACGGCGCGCTGCCGGCCACACTCAACTATCGCGGTTACACGAAATCGTCCTGCACCTCGATCAACCATGTCGTCTGTCACGGCATTCCCGACAACAAGCCGCTGAAGGATGGCGATATCGTCAACATCGACGTGACCTACATCCTCGATGGCTGGCACGGCGATTCCTCGCGCATGTATCCGGTCGGCACGATCAAGCGCGCCGCCGAACGCCTGCTCGAGGTCACCCATGAGTGTCTGATGCGCGGCATCGCCGCGGTCAGGCCGGGCGCGCGCACCGGCGCCATCGGCGCCGCCATCCAGACCTACGCCGAAGCGGAGCGCTGCTCCGTGGTGCGCGACTTCTGCGGCCACGGTGTCGGCCAGCTGTTCCATGATGCCCCCAACATCCTGCATTATGGCAGCGCCAATGAAGGCGTGGAAATGCGCGCCGGCATGATCTTCACCATCGAACCGATGATCAATCTTGGCCGGCCGCATGTGAAAGTCCTGTCGGACGGCTGGACGGCGGTGACGCGCGATCGCTCGCTGTCGGCGCAGTATGAGCACACGATCGGCGTGACCGACACCGGCTGCGAGATTTTCACGCTGTCGCCCAAAAAGCTCGACCGCCCCGGCCTGCCGATTTAGGACGCCGTGGCGAGGGTCTTGAATAGCGGCCTATTTCCAGTGTTTGCGCGGCCGCCAGTCTTCGTCCTCATTCATATCTCGTAGCCAGCGCATTATTGCCCGGCAACTGCGCGGACGGCCATCGCTAACCCTGCCATTGATGCAGGGATCGTAGCGTTCGCGCCGGTAATTGTCGTGCCGTTCCCGATAACGCTCCCGGCGGTCCAGCATGCGCAGGAGCTCCCGGCAGTTAACGGCTGGCCGTCGCTGTAACGGCCGTCTGTGCAGGGATCATCGTATTGGATGAAATGGATCGGGAGGTTCTGATCAGAGCGGCTACCGGCGGGTACGGCATCGATCACCAGGGCAGCCATTGCAGGGCTGAAGCTCAGAAGCAGCCCGGCAGACAGCAGGATACGAACGAGGCTGGGCATCTTGGTTCTCCGATGCGGGGCCATCAATGGCGATGCCGTGAGCTTGCGCGACCCCCATTGCCGCAACATTGCGTCGAGGTCGGTGGCTAACTTATTCCTTGCCGCCGAAAAGACCTCGACCGCCCCCGCCCGCCGTCCTAGTGTTTCGCGGGGATCAGCGATCATTGCTCGGGCTGGATGGGCGGCACATGGCGACACAGGGCGATGACGACGAGCGGAGTTTCTTCTCCGAGGTGCCAGTGCGGCAAGCCACGAAGGCCAGACAGGCTCCCGCCGAAAAGCCTCACTATCTCGGCCACCGTGATCGTCTGCGCGAGCGCTTTGCCTCGGCCGGCCCGGATGCCTTGCCCGACTATGAACTGCTGGAACTCCTGCTTTTCCGCCTGATCCCGCGCGCCGACACCAAGCCGGTCGCGAAGGCGCTGCTGGCCCGCTTCGGCACGTTGGCCGAAGTGCTCGGCGCGCCCGTCGGCCTATTGCAGGAGGTCACGGGCATCGGCCCGACCGTGGCGCTCGAGCTGAAGGTCATCGCGGCGACCGCCCAGCGCATGGCGCGCGGCGAGGTTCAGGGCCGCGAAATCCTCTCGTCATGGCAGCAGCTCCTCGACTATTGCCGCTCGGCCATGGCGTTCGAGGCGCGCGAGCAGTTCCGCATCCTTTTCCTCGACAAGAAGAACGCGCTGATATCAGACGAGGTGCAGCAGACAGGCACGGTCGACCACACGCCCGTCTATCCCAGGGAAGTGGTCAAGCGCGCGCTCGAACTGTCGGCCACCGCGATCATCCTGGTCCACAATCACCCCTCCGGCGACCCGACGCCGTCGCGTGCCGATATCGAGATGACGAAAGAGATCATCGAAGCCGCCAAGCGGCTGGGCATTTCCGTGCATGACCACATCATCATCGGGCGAAAGGGCTATTCCAGCATGAAGGGCCTGCTGCTGATCTAGGTCTTGTATTCGCGAGACGGCAACGCCACGGCGCTGGCGATTATCCTGGCCGGAATTTGAAATCATTCAATTGTGGAAAGAACGATGCTGATGCCGCGCACTCGCGGATCAATCTTCCAGTGGCAACAGCCCAAAAGATCGCCACTCTTCTAAAATCAAGGCCGATCGGTCTTGCAGCTGCCGGCAATCTGGCTGACCGCCTCGTCGAAGCCGGCGAGGTCGAAATCGGCTTGGCCACGCCCCGACAACAATCCGAAGCGCCATGACAGCAGCAGGCGGTTTGCCGGAACGAGGCGCTTGATGCCATCGGCGCCGTCGCGCATCAGCTGCCTGCCGCGCGTGCCGACGGACCAGCTCTCGTCAAATTTGCCGGCGCCGTCGATGGTCACCGACATGGTGATTTTCCGGCTTGCGGAGACCGCGTCGTTCAATTGCAGCCATTCGGTCCAGGCCGGCTCGCCGTCAGCCCGGCAAGCGATGGTCAGCACCGGGCTGTAGCTCAGCGCGCCGCCTCCGGTGATCAGTTTGTTGGTGGCATAGACCGACGCCGTGACGAGGCCGTCATTGGCCGTGTCAAAACGCCAATTGTCCGTACCGGCCCCGGCAGCGCCGCAGGCCAAGGCAAGGAAAAGCACCGTGGCGGCAGCGCGCCTCATTCCCACGAACACCCCCAACGACATCACCAATTACCTCTGGTCTTCCAACCAACCAGATAATGATCAAGGCTTCGTATCGCCACCGGTGCCCATCAGGAACGAATCCGATGTTGCAGTTTGGCAACGAAAAAGGCCGCCCGGAGGCGGCCTTTCGGAATTCACTGCAATGGGTGGCCTATTCGGCGTCCTTGGCGGCCTTCTTTTTCGGCGCGGCCTTTTTCTTCGGCTCTTCCGTCTCGTCAGCGGCATCGCTTGCCTTGGCTTCGGCCTTCTTCGACGCGGCTTTCTTGGCCGGCTTCGCCTTGGCCTTGGTCTCGTCTTCCTCGTCGTCGGCCATCAGCTCTTCCTTGCTGACCTTGACGTCGGTGACCGAGATCTGTTCGAGCAGGTGGTCGACAACCTTCTCCTCGAACATCGGCGCCCTGAGCGCGTTGAGCGCCTCGGGATTGCTGCGATAGAACTCGAAGGCTTCCTGCTGCTGGTTGGCCGGGAAGCGGCGAACCTGCTCGAACAGGCCGCGTTGCAGTTCCTCGTCCGAAACCGTGACGCCGGCCTTCTCGCCGATCTCGGCCAGCACCAGGCCAAGGCGCACGCGGCGCTCGGCAAGGCGCATGTATTCGGCGCGCGCATCTTCCTCGGTCGTCTCTTCGTCGGCGAAGGTGCGGCCGGCGGCTTCCAGGTCGCGGTTGACCTGCGCCCAGATGTTGTTGAACTCGGCTTCGACGAGCTTCGACGGCGCTTCGAACGAATAGGCCGCATCGAGCTGATCGAGCAGCTGGCGCTTGACCTTCTGGCGCGTCATCGAACCGAACTGGTTCTCGATCTGGCCGCGCACGATGTCACGCAGGCGCTCGAGCGATTCCAGGCCAAGGTTCTTGGCGGTCTCGTCGTTGATTTCGAGCTCGCCGGGCTTCGACACTTCCTTGACGGTGACCTCGAAGGTCGCTTCCTTGCCGGCCAGATGCGCCGCCTGGTAGTTTTCCGGGAAGGTCACGGTGATCTGCTTCTCGTCACCGGCCTTGGCGCCGATCAGTTGATCCTCGAAGCCCGGAATGAACTCCTTGGAGCCCAGCACCAGCGGCTGGTCGTTGCCGGCGCCGCCAGCGAAAGCCTCGCCGTCGATCTTGCCGACATAGTCGATCGTGACGCGGTCGCCTTCGGCGGCCTTGCCGGTCTTCGGCTCGTAGCTGCGCGCCGATTCGGCGACGCGCTTGACCTGGTCGTCGATTTCCGAATCCGGAACGTCGAACACCTGGCGCGTCACCTTGATGTCGGAGAAATCCTTGATCTCGATCGCCGGAATGACCTCATAGTTGAGGCGGAACTCGAAGTCGGCGCCGCCGGCCAGGATCTTCTCGGCTTCTTTCTCGTCCTCGGTCATGATGACCTCAGGCTGCATGGCGGCCTTTTCGCCGCGCCCGGTGATGATCGAGCGGGTCGAGTCGTTGAGGATCTCGTTGACCACTTCGGCCATGAACGACTTGCCATAGACCTTGCGCAGGTGCTGCACCGGCACCTTGCCCGGACGGAAGCCGTTGATGCGGACCTTGTTGCGGGCGTCCGACAGCCGCGCCATCAGCTTGGCTTCCATATCACCGGCCGGCACGGTGATCTTGATCTCGCGCTTGAGACCGGAATTGAGAGTTTCGGTGACCTGCATCGTAAAACCTTTGTTTTCACCAATGAGGCTGCCAAACGGCTCCCTGCCGTTCACAGCCTGCCGGTAATTCTTGCCGGGAATGGCTTTTGGTACGGAACCTGGCGATTTGACCGGAAATACGGCTCAAACTCTCCCAAACTGCGTTCCAAAATGTGAATAAGTTCTTGTTTTTCCTACTTCTTATCACATCTTGTAGAAGCGGATCGTCGCGTTCCGTCACATTTGACACGCCTTTTGTCACAGGCGAGCCTAATTTTCAACAGTCTTCGCGTTTAGGCGAATAACCAACATTCCGGCCCTGAGCCGACATCTTGTCTCCGACATTGACAGAATGATGGCTACATGGGATTGCCGGGCCACGCGGGTATGGCGGAACTGGTAGACGCACCAGATTTAGGTTCTGGCGAGAGATCGTGGGGGTTCGAGTCCCTCTACCCGCACCACTTTTTCGCGCTTTGAGCGTCGGGTGGCAGGCCACCCGACGCTCGCTAGACGAAGGAGCGTCCTGCGAAACCTGGCGAAGAGGACCGGCGTCGTTATCGCGCGTCCCACGGTCTAATAAAGCGGCTCCTCGAAAAGCGTCTTGTCGCCATCCATCAGCGCCTTGATCTGCGCCGTGCCGTCGGCGGCGAGCGCCAGCTTGATCCCGAACGGGCGCACCCGCATGTCGCTCTGGATCGCCATCCCCTCGCCTTCGGGCAGATAGAAGCGCTCGATGCCGTAATCCGGCGCGATCGTCATGCCTTCGCCGCGAAGATCCCAACCTGCGGCGACATGGCCCGAAATGTCGGCTTCGTCCGCGGCGGCCGGCGTCGGTGCCGTGCCGAACCAGGCGGCGGTCGGCGTCCAGTAGCCGTCGGCGCCCTTCTTCAGCCGGACCACGATCGAGGTGTCGTCGCTGGACTGTTTGTCGGACGCAATGTTGGCGATCATTTTCACCGGTATGCGCGAGATGTCATAGCCGAGGACGATATAGTCGCCGCGCAGCAAGTCGCGCGGATCGACTGGTTGGATCTTCAGCAGCACTTCCTTGCCGTTACGCAGGATCGCCGCACGGCTGGCAATGATCCAACTGAGAAAACCGAGTTGGACGAGCGCCAGCACCAGCGCCGAGATGACAAGCCTCTTCCCGGTCATCATGCCGTGGCTCCCCCAATGGCCGGACCCTTCATGCGTTTTTCGACGCGGATGATGACGATCGCAAGCACGCCCTGCAGCAGCGCGGCGGCGAGGAAGAAGCCGGCGGTGTCGAGCATCGACTGAAGCGTCACGACATAAATGATGGCGAGTTCGAAGGCGAAGCCGAGATAGGCCAGCCAGCGCAGCCCGCGGCTCTCACGGCCTGCGAACACGACAGCCGCGACGATGCCGGCCAATGCGACGACCGAAGCGATGACGAAACCGCTGTTGTAGGTGCTCTCGTCAGCCAGTTCGAACTGGATGATGGCCAGGCCGGTGAGGAAGCCGAGCAGCGCGTGTAGGGGCAAACGACCGCCGAGTTGCACGATCCTGTCGACCGGTTCCGGCGCAAGAACGGCAGCTGCGAAAAGCGCGACGGAGACGATGACCAGAGGGATCGCTACCGGCAGTGTCGCGTGATCCATGGCCAGGAGCACCAAATAGAAAAGCAGCGACAGGATGATCAGATGCCGCGCCGGCTGGCTGCGGGTCCAGAACGATACGGCAAACAGCACCACCGCCATGACGATGAAGGCGTGCGGAAACTCGCTACGGCTGTAATAGTCGAACCCTTTCAGGAACAGCCAGGCATCGGCGATACCGATCGCTGTCACGGTCAGCGCGTTGGAGCGCAGCGCCACGGCCGCCAATGCCGTGCCGGCGCCCCAGGTGACCAGGGCGGAAGCCTCGTCGCCGGACAAATGGTACATCTGCCCGATCAGCGCGATCGAAGCGCCGAACGCGGCCGCCGCCACGACCCACAGGGCTTCGCCGATCGCCGCATGGTCGCGCGTCTTCAGCACCGCCCCGCCGACATAGCCGCCAAGGATAACGGCGAACAGCGCGGCCACCCGTGCCAGCCGCGGGATCGCTTCCCAATTGGCGGCGACGAAGATCAGGATGGCCGCTCCAAAGAGCAGGGCTGCCATCATCGCGAGGATCGAGCCGAAGCTGAGCGACTGGCGGCCGTTGGCGTCGACGTCACGGGTCAGGGAATCGGCTGTGGCGGCGTCGATCAGGCCTGCCTGCCGCCACCGCGCGATATCGGACCTTAGTCGTGATGAATAGCCCGCCATTCCCCTTCTCCCCCAGTTGGTCTTTTTTCAGCCGATCAGCCCAAACCGTTGACGTCACGGCACTTTCTGATTCTGGCTTCTTTGTGTCGGGTCGGTGAAACCGCGTTAATGTTGCATTGCACAATTTGCATTGCTGCCATGCAGCCATAGCGCTTTTAAATCGATATGGGTCCCCCTACTTATGGTTCGTACACAAACGGAATGATCCGCAAGAAAGACGAAACGAGAACTACCATGAACCTGATCCGCAACTACCGCAACTGGCGCCGCTACCGGGACACCGTCTCCGAGCTGAGCCGCCTGAGCAACCGTGAACTGACCGACCTCGGCATCAGCCGCAGCGACATCCCTTACGTCGCTCGCAAGGCGGTCTAATCCTTCGGGCCGCAAATGGTCCGAACCAGTTTTGAAAAAGAGAACGACAATGAACTTGATCCGCAACTATCGTAACTGGCGCGTTTATCGCGAGACGGTTACCGAGCTGGGTCGCCTTTCGAACCGCCAGCTGCATGATCTCGGTATCGTCCGCGACGAAATCAAGATCATCGCCCGCCAGGCGATCTAACCAAGGAATTTCGCTGGGGTCGACCTCCTCCCCGACCCAAGCGAAATTCGGTCCGCCCTTACCTCTCCCAAGGGTTGACCATCAAAACGGCGCCCGCCGCACCTCCTCCCGCGGCGGGCGTTGTTTCCCCGGGGCAAAAGGATTTTGCCCCAGAGGTTTCGCCCTCTCTAAAAATGCGAAGAGAATTTCGTCTGAGCCGACCTCCTCCCCGGCGATGACGAATAGGCCCAACCTTCACCTCCTCCCGAAGGTTGGCCACCCAAACGGCGCCCGCCGCACCTCCTCCCGCGGCGGGCGCTGTTTCCCCGGGACAAACGAATTTTACCCCAGAGGTTTCGCCCTCTCTAAAAATGCGAAGAGAATTTCGTCTGAGCCGACCTCCTCCCCGGCGATGATGAATACGGTCGGCCTTCACCTCCTCCTGAGGGTCGACCCCCAAAACGACACCCGCCGGACCTCCTCCCCCGGCGGGTGTCGTTGTATTCAGGGGCAGGTGTTCCCGACCAGGCGTTTCGCGTTACCGCCACGCGACAATTGCAATCGCCGCGGCAAGCGATTATTCCGGCGGCCATGAGCAAAAATCCAATCCATATCATCGGCGGCGGCCTCGCCGGTTCCGAAGCGGCATGGCAGGCGGCCGAGGCCGGTGTTCCCGTCATCCTGCATGAAATGCGCCCGGTTCGCGGCACCGATGCCCACAAGACCGATGGCCTGGCCGAACTCGTCTGTTCCAATTCCTTCCGCTCCGACGACGCCGAAAACAACGCCGTCGGCCTGCTGCATGCCGAAATGCGGCTGGCCGGCTCGCTGATCATGAGCGCCGGCGACGCCAACCAGGTGCCGGCAGGCGGCGCGCTGGCCGTCGACCGCGATGGTTTTTCCGACGCAGTGACGAAAAAGCTCGAGGCACATCCGCTGATCACCATCGAGCGCGAGGAAGTTCCCGGCCTGCCGCCGGCGGAGTGGGACCAGGCGATCATCGCCACCGGGCCGCTGACCGCGCCGTCGCTTGCCCAGTCGATCGCCGAAGCGACCGGCGCCGATGCGCTCGCTTTCTTCGATGCCATCGCGCCGATCATCCATTTCGACACGATCGACATGGATACCTGCTGGTTCCAGTCGCGCTACGACAAGGTCGGGCCTGGCGGCACCGGCAAGGATTATATCAACTGTCCCATGGACAAGGATCAGTACCTCGCCTTCGTGCAGGCGCTGGTCGACGGCCAGAAGACCGAGTTCAAGCAATGGGAAGGCACGCCCTATTTCGACGGGTGCCTGCCGATCGAGATCATGGCCGAACGCGGCGTCGAGACGCTGCGCTACGGACCGATGAAGCCGATGGGCCTCACCAATGCGCACAATCCGACGGTGAAGGCCTATGCGGTCGTCCAGTTGCGGCAGGACAATGCGCTGGGCACGCTCTACAACATGGTCGGCTTTCAGACCAAGCTGAAGCACGCCGAACAGGTGCGCGTGTTCCGCACCATTCCGGGCCTCGAAAACGCCGACTTCGCCCGCCTTGGCGGCCTGCACCGCAACACCTACATCAACTCGCCGACCTTGCTGGACGCCTCGCTGCAGCTGAAGTCGCGACCCGGCCTGCGCTTCGCCGGCCAGATCACCGGCTGCGAAGGCTATGTCGAGAGCGCCGCCATCGGCCTGCTCGCCGGGCGCTTCGCCGCGGCCGAGCGGCTCGGCCATGCACCATCGCTACCGCCGCTTACCACCGCCTTCGGCGCGCTGCTCAACCACATCACCGGTGGCCACATCGTTTCCGACGACGAGCCGGGCAAACGCTCTTTCCAGCCGATGAACGTCAATTTCGGCCTGTTCCCGCCGGTCGAGGCGCCGAAGAGCGAGGGCAAGCGCATGCGCGGCAAGGACAAGACCGTCGCCAAGCGCCACGCCATCACCTCGCGTGCCCTGCAAGACTGCCGTGAATGGCTGGGTGTGCCGGCGCAGACGGCTGAGGCTGCCGAATAAGCTCGCGGCCTGATGGACGCTCGGCGTAAAGTAGGATACTATCCTACTTTACGCCGAGCGGAGCCGTTCCATGGAAGCAGCCGAGAAACTATCCGTCACCGTCACACCCGCGATGGCACGCATGATCCGCGAAAGAGTCGAGGACGGTTCGTTCGGCTCGGCCAGCGAGGTTATCCGCGCAGCTCTTCGCGCTTTCCAACGCGAAGAAGAGGAACACGCCGAGCGCATGGCCTCGATCAGGGCGCGTGTGAAGGCGTCGATCGAGGATACGAGACCCGCCGTTCCGCTCAATGAGGCAATCGACAGAGTAAAGAACCGCATTTCGCAACTGGCGCGAGACAATGATGATTCAGCGTCTCGCCGTCGTTCTTAGCGAAGGAGCTATATCCGACCTTGAGGCTATCGCCGCCTATGTGCTTGAGAGCAGCGGAAGCGAAAGCATCACCAACGGTTTCGTTGACCGGATCAAGGAACGCTGCCTGGGCGTTGGAAACGTCCCTCGTGGCGGTCGCCCGCGTGATGACATCGCGCCGGGACTGAGGACGGTTCCTTTCGAACACTCCGCTGTTATAGCCTACGTGGTCGAAAGCGATGTCGTTCACATCGTCAACATCTTCTACGGCGGCCGCGACTACGAAGCGCTGATGCGCGATAGCGACAAGCCCTCTTGATCGGACAGCTACTCGGCCGGCTCGGCGGTCGCTAACGGCAAGCCTGGCTTGCCCGCCTCCGCAGGATTTCGCCTGACATAAGCAGCCTTCAGCGTCTCCGAAGTTTCGCGTGAGCCGTCATGGCTCCAGCCTGGTGGCTTGATCAGGTAGTTCAGTCGCTCGCTCACTGTCAGCCCCGGCGCGAAGGCATCCCTGAACATGCCGATCCATTCGTGGAACGCCACTTTCAGCGGATTGAAAGTGCCGAGATTTTTCACGATTCCGTAGCGCGGGCGGTCCTCTTCCAACTCCTCGACAAAGGTACCGAACATGCGGTCCCATATGATCAGCGTGCCCGCATAGTTGGCGTCGAGATAGCGCGGGTTGGTGGCGTGGTGGACGCGGTGGTGCGAGGGCGTGTTGAAGATGAACTCGAACCAGTTCCACATTTTGCCGATCGTCTCGGTGTGGATCCAGAACTGCCAGACCAGGTTGAAACCGAAGGTGAAGGCAATCACCGCCGGATGGAAGCCGAGCAGCACCAGCGGCGCCTGCAGCACGAACATGAAGGTGAACAGGCCGGTCCAGCTTTGCCTGAGCGCCGTCGACAAATTGTAGTGCTGGCTGGAATGGTGGTTGACGTGCTCCGCCCACACCCAGCGCACCCGGTGCGCGATGCGGTGGTAGACGTAGTAGCGCAGGTCATCGAGCAGGAAGGCCGCCAGGAACACCCAAACCGACAGGCCGAGATTGAAGACCCGGAACTGCCATAGCCACAACAGCGCCCAGTAGGACACGACGCCGAGCAGCAGCCCGGCGACGACATTGCCGGTGCCCATCATCAGGCTGGTCAGCGTGTCGCGGGTCTCGAACGAGCCCTTGGCGCGACCGGTCCGCACCAGCCAGAGCTCGATCAGGATCGCGGCGACGAAAAACGGAATGGCCAGTTGGGTGACCTGCGGAAACTCATAGCTGTCCATCACGCTGCCTCCTTCGCGGAACTCGTGTCTCGCGGCCCAAGAGCGTTCAGCAAGGCCTGCACGTCGGCGGCGTTGGCGAAGCGGAAGCGGCCGCCCGTCCAAGTGAAGTCCGTCAGCCGCAGGTGGATCGTGTTCGTCTCGTCGGTTTTGGACACAACGGCGTCCCGAGGCGTTACGACGCGGGTCAGAAAGCAGTCGCCGATACCGTGGACGATGCCCGTGCGGCCATGGGCAAGATCGAGAAAAGCGGATCGGCTGTCCGCGGTTAGTCGAACCGCGGTCACAATCTCGTCGGGAAAGTCCTCTGCGAAACGGCCCGTGGCTTGATCCGCGCCGGTCAGAGTGACCATATTGCTGCCGCCGGTGAAATGCACGGCGGCTACCGACAGCGCGATGCCCAGAACGACGATCACGACCAGCACGGGCAAGCTCATGAACGGGAATCTCCTCCGGGCCAGCCTGTCGTCTTAGGCGACAGTTCTCGGCAGGCGGACTTCTTAACACGATTGACGTTTACGTCAATGTGTCGGCCAGCCCTTGCCCGCATGGCGCAACAGCAGCCAGTGCCGGCGCAACGCCGACAGCCGTGCCACGCCCCCGAGCGGGGTCCGGCGCGAGCCTTCCATCTTGTCGAGATAAGCGCGTGACAGCGCCAGCGGCAGGAATGCCGGACGCAACGACCCCGGCAGCGCGGCGGCACCCCGCTCGAAGGCGGAAAGATGTTCGCGCGCCAGCGAGATCATCGCGGCCACGGCGCGCTGGGCGCCAGGACCGCCATCGCCGGCAATAAACTCTTCCGGCGACGAGCCCGCGGCCGCCAGGATGTCAGCCGGGACAAAACACTGCCCGCGCCCGCGGTGCAGCGGCAACAGAAGCAAAAGGCCCGTCATTGCCTGCGCGCAACCTGCCCTGCCCGCCAGTTCGGCGAACCTTGGCGCCTCGACAGGATCGAGCACCATTGCCGCAAGCTGGATCAGCGCGGCTGCCGTCTCGCCGCAATAGCCTTCCAGATCGGTGCGCGACGGCATCGGATCGTCGTAGAGATCGAAAATGCGTGCTTCGAGCATGTTCTCAAAGGCCAGTTTCGGCAGCTTGAACGCCGCAATGGTGGTGTTCAAGGCTTCGGCAACGGGATGGCCCGCGCCCGCCTCGCCGCCGGCGGCGATGACATCGCGCCACCATTGCAGCCGGACCTCCCCGGGCAAAGGCTCATGGATGCGGTCACGAATGCCTGATATCTCGGCATTGAATGCGTACAGCGAAAACAGCGCCTTGCGCTTGTCGGCCGGCGCGTAGAGCGCGGTGAGATACCGATCATGGTCGGCGACGCGCACCGCATCCATGACGATTTCAGTATTCTGCGACATATCAATCGACAGCGATGAGCGCGGCTGCCACGGCGCGGTTTTCAGCCAGAAGGACATTGTAGGTCCGCACTGCTGCCCCAGTCGACATCGGGTCGGACGCTATGCCGGCATCCTTCAGCGCGGCCCGCAGTGCCGCCGGCAACGGCCTGAGATCCCGACCCATGCCAACCAGCAGGATCTCGACCTTGTCGGCCTCGGCGAGCAGCCTGTCGAAATCCGCGACAGTCAGCGCCAGGGGATTTGCCGGCTCCCAACCATGGATGCCTGTGGGCAGGCACATGAGAGAGCCGCGATGCGACATGTCGGCAAAGCGGAAGCCGCCATTGCCATAGGCCTCGATCGGCGCGCGGCCGGGGAAATGCGCCTCGCGGATGATGATGCCTTTGCCGGCCATCACTCTATCACCCCTCGCGGCCGCGTCAGGTCGCGACGGCCTTGCCGCCGCTGACCGGCTTTTCCTCGTCGGCCGAAGCCTGCGGCCGCAGCTTGAACAGGATCAGCAACGGCGCCGCGATGAAGATCGACGAATACGTGCCGAACACGACGCCGAACAGCATCGCCAGCGTGAAGGAGCGGATCACTTCGCCGCCGAACAGCACCAGCGCCAGCAGCGCCAAGCTGGTCGTCACGGACGTCAGCGTCGTTCTCGACAACGTCTCGTTAATGGCGTTGTTCAACAGCTGCGGCAACGGCATTCGCTTGTATTTTCGCAGATCCTCGCGGACGCGGTCATAGACCACGATCGTGTCGTTCAGCGAATAACCGATAATGGTCAGGATCGCCGCCAGTGACGACTGGTTGAACTCGAGCCCGGTGATGACGAAGAAACCGAGCGTCATGACCACATCGTGCACTGTCGCGACAATGGCGCCGACCGCGAACTGCCATTCGAAGCGGAACCAGACATAGATCAGGATGCCGGCCAGCGCGACGATCATGGCGATCGTGCCTTGCTTGGCCAACTCGCCGGAAACCGTCGGGCCCACCACTTCGACGCGACGGAAATTATACTGATCCTGCAGCTCGCCGCGCACCTTGTCGATCACGGTCTGCTCGGCATTTTCACCGGCATCCTGCGTGCCGACGCGGATCAACACGTCGTTGGGTGCACCGAACTGCTGCACCTGCACTTCGCCGATGTTCAGTTCCGTCAATCTGCTGCGGATGTCACCAATATTGGCATCGCCGCTCTTCGACTGCACCTCGATCAGGGAACCGCCCTTGAAGTCGATGCCGTAATTGATGCCGACGCTCATGAACAACACGACGGACAATATCGACAATGTGCTGGACAGCGCGAACGTCCACCGGCGGATACCCATGAACGGAATTTTCGTGCCCGGCGGAACGAAAGTCACCGGTGCGCGCGGCAGTTCCTTCGGACGTGCGCGGCGCAGCCAGATCGACACCAGCAGGCGGGTGAAGGTGAAAGCGGTGAAGACCGTGGTCAGGATGCCGATGGCATAGGTGATGGCAAAGCCCTTCACGGGTCCGGTACCGAGATAGAACAGCACCACTGTCGCAATCAGCGAGGTGACATTGGAATCGACGATGGTCGCCAGCGCCTTCGAGAAGCCGGTGTCGATCGCCTGGATCACCGAGCGGCCGGCGCGTCGCTCCTCGCGGATACGCTCGTAGATCAGCACGTTGGAATCGACCGCCATGCCGATGGTCAGCACGATACCGGCAATACCGGGCAAGGTCAGCGTCGCGCCGAGCAGCGACAGCAGCCCGACGATCATCGCCACGTGCACCGCCAGCGCGATATTGGCGAGGAAGCCGAGGAAACCGTAGGCGACGAACATGAATGCCACGACGAGGATCGAACCGATGATGCCCGCGACCTTGCCCGCATGGATCGAATCCTGGCCCAGGCCCGGACCCACGGTACGCTCCTCGATGACCGTCAATGTCGCGGGCAGCGCGCCGGCGCGCAGCAGCACGGCGAGGTCGTTGGCGCTTTGGGCTGTGAAATTGCCGGAAATCTGGCCGGTGCCGCCAAGGATCGGTTCACGGATCTGCGGCGCCGAAATCACCTGGTTGTCGAGGATGATGGCGAACAGCTTGCCGACGTTCTGCGCGGTGGCCTGGCCGAAGCGGGCGGCACCCTTGGAATCGAAGCGGAACGAAACCACCGGCTCGTTGTTCTGCGAATTGTACGTCGCCTGTGCGTCGACGAGGTTTTCACCCGACACGATAACGCGGTTCTCGATCAGGTATGGAACCGGCGGATCGTCCTGGGAATAGAGCACCGACGAACCGGCTGGCGGGCGCCCCTTGAGCGCGTCCTGCACCGGCATCGACTGGTCGACCATCTGGAAGGTCAGCTTCGCGGTCTGGCCGAGAATTTCCTTCAGCCGCTGCGGATCCTGCAGGCCAGGCACCTGGACGAGGATGCGGTCCTCGCCTTGCCGCTGCACGATAGGCTCGGTCGTGCCGAGTTCGTTGACGCGGCGCTCGACCACCTCGATCGATTGTGCCAACGCGGTCGACGTGCGGTATTTGATGCCGGCGTCGGTGACGGTGAACTTGAGCAGGCCCGGCTCGGAATCATCCAGCGCCATTTCCTGGATGGAACCGCCGGTGAACAAGCCGGCGGCGACAGGATCGGTCAAAGTCTTCAATGCCTTCTTGGCGGCATCGAGCTGGGCGGGATCGGTGATGCGGACCTGCAGGGTCTTGCCGCTGCCGGCAAGACCGGTATAGCCGATCTTGGCATCGCGCAGCAGTGTGCGGATTTCGTCGCGCGTCGTCTCCAACCGATCCTTGATCAGATCGTTCTGGTTCATCTCCAGCAGGATGTGCGAACCGCCCTGCAGGTCAAGGCCGAGCGTCATCTGCCGCTTCGGCACCCAACTGGGCAGCTGAGCCAGCGTGCTGGCGGGGAACAGGTTGGGCGCGGCGAGGATCACTGTGGCGGCCACGGCCAGCCAGATCAGGATCATCTTGAAGCGCGAGAAATAAAGCATAGGGCGTCGTCCGTCAGAGCGTGTCCGCGGATCGCTCCGCCTTGAATCTGGTTATTTCTTGGCGTTCTGGTTGGCGACCGGTTCGCCCTTGACTCGCACATCGGCGATCGTCGAGCGCAGCGCCGTCACCTTGGTGCCGCCGCCAAGATCGATCTCCAGCTCGTTGTCGTCGATCACTTTCGTCACCTTGCCGACAAAGCCGCCGCCGGTGACGACAGTGTCGCCGCGACGAACCGCCGCCAGCATCTCGCCGCGCTTCTTCAGCTGCGTGCGCTGTGGGCGGATGATCAGAAAATACATGATCACGAAAATCAGGACAAACGGCAAAATGCTGATGAACATATCGGGAGAGGCGCCGCCGATGCCTTGGGCGTATGCCGGTGTCACGAACATCGAGGTACTCCTGAATTTTGAAAAACAGCCACCAAACGATCAAGCGGGATTTGGCGGCCCCTAGAAATTTGGCCGGAATATAGTCGGTAAAGTTGTCAATGCAACTGCGCGGCCGGGCAAATCGGCTGCTTTTCCGGCCTGTTTAGCCGTGTTAGAGCAGGATCGCGAAAACCGCGAGCCAGCTTTCGGAAAAGATCACGCTCGAACAAATGGTTGCAACCAGTTTCGAAACCGCCGGAATCGAACCGGACCTACCTGCCACCGCAAAAACCGAAGCAAAAAAGACCCGACATGACCGATACCAGCATCGACGCCCTGAACCAGAAACTTGACCGCCTGATCGAGGCGGTCAGCCGCCTCGCGCCGCCGCCGGCGCCTGAAACCGACCTCGACGTGGCCGACTGCTTCGTCTGGCAGGCCGATCCCGGATATCTGGAGCCGGTGCGCAAGGTCAACCGCGTCGATATCGGCCTGATCCGCGGTGTCGACCGCGTCCGCGACATCCTCGTCGACAACACTGAGCGCTTCGCCGCCGGTTTCGCCGCCAACAACGTCCTGTTGTGGGGTGCCCGCGGCATGGGCAAATCGTCGCTGGTCAAAGCCGTACACGCGCAGATCAATGCCAAGGCGAAGCCCGGCCTGCCACTCAAGCTGATAGAAATCCACCGCGAGGACATCGACACGCTGCCGAAGCTGATGGGCCTGCTGAAGGCGGCCCCCTTCCGCGTCATCCTGTTTTGCGACGATCTGTCCTTTGACCATGACGATACGTCCTACAAGTCGCTGAAGGCAGCACTCGAAGGCGGCGTCGAGGGCCGTCCGGCCAACGTCATCTTCTACGCGACCTCGAACCGCCGCCACCTGTTGCCGCGCGACATGATCGACAATGAGCGCTCGACCGCCATCAACCCATCGGAAGCGGTCGAGGAAAAGGTCTCGCTATCCGACCGTTTCGGGCTGTGGCTCGGCTTCCATAAATGCTCGCAGGACGAATATCTCGACATGGTCAACGGCTATGCCAGCCATCATGGCCTCGACATCGACCCCGAGCAGTTGCGCGCCGAAGCGCTGGAATGGGCCACCACACGCGGCAGCCGCTCAGGCCGCGTCGCCTGGCAATTCACCCAGGATCTGGCCGGCAGGCTCGGCAAGCCATTGAAGGATTGAGGCGTTGGATCGCGTCGCCAACCCGATCGACCGACAGCGTCATTTGGGCGGCGGCGTCCGTCGCAAATCGCGCGGCGTTTGACCGATCTCGCGGCGCATCCAATGCGCCAGGTGTGACTGGTGCGCGAAGCCCGTCATTTCAGCTACTTCGCTTGTGCTGAGGTCGCCTCGCTGCAGCAGAACGCGTGCGCGTTCAACGCGACGCCGTAACACATAGCGGTGCAAGGTGACGCCCGTTGCCACTTTGAACCATGTCCGCAAATGCGAGCTGCTCGCGCCGGCAACGCGGCTTAGTCGATGAATCGAAAGCGGCTCGTGAAGAGACGCCTCGATGTGCTCCAGCACGCGTTTGAGCTGGGTATCCGACAAACGGTTCGTTCGACCGATATCAGGTTCACCAAGGCCGAGCAGCCTCACCGCCAGTGCGGCGCCAATGCTGTCGGCAAACAAAGGGCCGCTTGGCGAATCTGCATTCAGTTCGCTCCCGAGCGCCCAGGCGAGATGTGCGATGCGCTGGTCGCGAAGCAGGTGGCGCGTGTCGAGCCGCAATGCTTGCCCCTTGCCGCCAAGCTCCGCCACCACCCTTTCCATCAGCGCTGGCTGCAACGCAATCTCGATCGTGTCGAACGGGGTTTCGGCCTCGAAGCCGCCCTCCTGGCCGGCTGGCACCAGGTCGATATCCCCGGCGCGCCTGACGAAATATCGCCCAACCTGATCGCAGTAGGAGCGTGTCGCCGCGCTGGCATGCACCATGATGCGATGGTGTGGAGCCCGGGACAGGCGGTGGACTCCGGCTTCGATATGCCGGGAGGCCATTGTTACATCGAACACGGCTTGAGCCGGAGCGTATTGCGACTGCATGCTCTCTCTCGATTCATGGCAAAACCTGTCCGAGATTTGGCAATTCCCGCGCGATTTTCAATGCCGTCGACCTGTACTCACGCCTCTCCATCAAACTTGGACGAGAGGTTACACCATGAGTTTCTATGTTGTTGTCGGAGCGGGCCCGGTCGGTCGCGAAACCGCTCGCCTTCTTGGCGAGGAAGGACATGATGTCGTTCTCACCAGCCGAAGCGTCGGCTCCAACGCATTGCGGAACGTGCGGCCCATGCAGGCCGATGCTACCGATGCGTCGGAACTCGCGCGTGTCTGCCAAGGCGCCGATGCCATCTTCATGTGCGCCATGGCCACCTATCACAGGTGGCCAACCGATTTTTTCCCCATCATCGACGGCACCGTGCGCGCGGCCGAAGCGGTCGGCGCGAAACTCATCGTGTTGGGCAACCTCTATGGCTATGGGGAAAATGCCGATAGCCCGCTTCGTTCCGACCTGTCCCTGGATCCTACTTCGAAGAAGGGAACGGCCAGGGCGATCATGTGGCAGCGAGCCGCCCGTGCCGACGTGCCGGCAATCGAAGTGCGGTCCAGCGACTATCTCGGCCACAGCGCGATCAGCTACTTCTCGCTGGTCGCCCTGCCCTCCATCATCGAAGGGAAGCCTACCGCTTTCATTGGAAACCTCGATGCGACGCATGCCTGGGCCTTCACCAAGGACGTCGCCAGGACGCTGGTCGCGGCTTCCCGCTTCACGGGCGAATGGGGACGGGCGTTTCACGTCCCCTCGCAATACGCCTCACCCCGGGAGCTCATCCAGAAAACCGCTGCGATGCTTCGACAGGAGGTTTCAGAAATCCGTTCTTATTCGATTGCCGAGATGGAAGCATTGGGTATGCATGAGCTCATCGAGATGAGCTATCTTTTCGAGAACCCCTTGCTGGTGGATTCTTCCGACGCCGAGGTGCTTCTCGGTATCAAGGCCAGCAGCCTTGAGGTCATGATCGCCGACACGCTGCGTGATCATCTCCGCGCTTGAGGGCCGGCCTTCGACAGAACTGAAAAAGCCCGCTCCTTGCGGAACGGGCTGAGCCGGCGGGCTGGACTGGAGGTCAGGCGGCCCGCATATCGCTTTTTTTCTTCTATTCGAGATAGCCTGACGGATCGACCGGGGCGGAGTTCTTGCGCACTTCGAAGTGCAGCTTCGGCGAATCCGTCGTGCCGCTCATGCCCGAGAGCGCGATTTCCTGGCCGCGCTTGACCTTCTGGCCGCGCTGGACCTCGATCGAGCTGGCATGGCCATAGACGGTGACCAGGCCGTTCTCGTGGCGCACCAGCACCGTGTTGCCGAATTCCTTGAGGCCGTCGCCGGCATAAATGACGACGCCGTTCTCGGCCGCCTTGACCGGCGTGCCCGTGGGCACGGCGATATCGACGCCGTCCTTGCCGGATCCGAAACCGGAGATCACCCGGCCGCGCACCGGCCAGCGCATCTTGCCGATGCCGGTGGCATCGGGTGCCACCGCGTCGTCGTCCTCGGCCTGCTGGATGACCTTGGCGTCCTTCTTCGGCGGCGTGTAGGAGGCCAGCGTTTCCGAAGGCGTGGCCTTTGCCGGGGCTTGCGTGGTTGCGGTGGTCACCGGATCGACCTTGGCCGGCTTGGCGCTGGCAACCGTCGCCGTTCCGCCGCCCGGCACCTTCAAGGTCTGGCCGATTTTCAATATGCCGTCCTTCATGCCGTTGGCCTGCTTCAGCGCGACCACGCCGACGCCGGTCTTTCTGGCAATCGAGGACATCGTGTCACCCGACTGGACCGTATACGTACCGGCGGCGCCGGTTGCCTTGGCCATCTGCGCCGGCTTGGGTTCCTTGGGCTGGTTCGCCGTGGCCGACGCATCGACCTGGGCGGCGGACTTGCCCTCCTTCAGCTTAGGCTGCTGCGGCAGCACCGCCACCTTGTCCGGCGCGCTGGCCGGCAGGTCATGCTTGCCGTCCTTTGCCGGCTTTGCGTCGGCGACCTTCGGCTCGGCCTTGCTCGAATAGGCATAGGCCGGGATGACGATCTTCTGGCCGGTCTTCAGCCCCTTGGTCGGGCTCAGGCCATTCACCTTCATGATGACATCGGCCGGCACCTTGTAATGCGCCGCCAGGCCGGAAATGGTCTCGCCGTCCCTGACGGTGATTTCGGTCGCGTGCGGCGTGCCTGCCTGGGCCATCCTCGGCTCGTCGGGCTGGGCATTCTTGAAAGGCTTGGCGGCCGGCGCGACAGTGCCGGTCGTCGTCCTGTCGACATGAGGAGCGGGCCGAACCAAGGCCGGCGCCGATGCGACACGCACCGGATTGGCGGCAGGCGCGAGCGCTGGAGCCGGCTGCGCCTGCGCGGAAGCCGGCGGCGGCAAAGGCCGGCTCGAAACCGGATCGAGGCTGGAACGGCTCACCGACTGCGTGTGGCTGCCATCAAGCGGAGCAGCCGAGACATCGCCCGGATAAGGCTGCACCGCATCCTGCTTGTTGATGATGGCACGTTGATTGTTGGTCGAGGACGTGAAGACGTCGTCGACACTGTTGAACCGCGAAGCCTGGGAACTGCACCCGGCCGCCGCGCCTGCAATCATCAGAACAGCGCAGCCCCGCGCCAGATTGCGACTATTTGTCTTCAAAACACTGAGTTGCATCGCACTAACCCGCACAAACGCTGCACCAACTGGACAGGATTAAAGCGCGTTAATGTTACTGGCCGGTTAACCCATTAGAATCCGACGAAAATTTTCTTAAAACATTTGGGGATGATCAGCGGCACGATGGCGAGCCCGAAAGAGATCCGGCGGCCGGCCGGAAACTAGATAACCGCTGCAATGCTTCGCAGGATCGGCTGCAGCCGCACGAGGCCGATATCCTCGCGCTCGAAACGGCTGCCGACCTTGGTGAGCTTGGCCAGCACCTGCTCGCCCTCCTCCGGCCCGATCGGCGCGATGACGATGCCGCCGCTCGACAATTGGTCGAGCAGGAAGCGCGGCAAACTGTCGAATGCAGCCCAGGCGACGATGCGGTCAAACGGCCCTTCATTGGGCAATCCGTTGGAACCATCGGCCTGCCGCACGATGGCATTGCCTATGCCGAGTGCCTCGAAACGCTGCCTGGCTTGCTCGACCAGCGTCTTGTACCGATCCACGGTCACGATCCGCGCCGCCAGCCGCGACATGACAGCCGATGTGTAGCCGGAACCGGTGCCGATCTCGAGCACGCGGTTTCCCGTTTCAATGGCCAATGCGGCGATCACCGCCGCCTGCAGATCCGCCCCTTCGATCGCTTCGCCGCATTCGATCGGCAGCATGCGGTCCGACCAGGCGATCTGGTGGTATTGCGCTGCCAGGAAGCCGCGTCGCGGCGTCGCCTCGAAAGCCGCGATCAGCGCCTTCGGCACCGTTCCCCTGCCGCGCAGGCGCAGCAGGAAAGCGGCAAATCCTTCGCGATCATCGATTGGAAAGCCCTGATTCATGCAAGCGCCTTGCTCAGCTGGTCACGGATCTCATGCGCGGTAAGGTCAAGCTGCAGCGGCGTCACAGACACCAGCCTGTTGCGCAGGGCAAAGAGATCGGTGCCCTGCTTGCCCTCGACCGGCTCGCGGCCGAAGCGCAGCCAGTAATAAGGCAGGCCGCGCCCGTGCACCAGCTTGCCCTGCGTGGTGACCACCGTGCCGGCCACTTCCTCGGGAAGGCAGTTGGGAAAATTGACGTTGAGCAGGACGCCGTCCGGCAGCGGCGTCGCGACGAGCTTCTTCAGCAGTGCCGGCGCCAGCGCTTCGGTGGTCTCATAGGGGACGACGCGATCCTCGCCGACAGTGCTGTAGCCCTGGCTGAGCGCTATCGACCGGATACCGAGCAGCGCGCCTTCCATGGCGCCGGCGACGGTACCGGAATAGGTCACGTCGTCGGCGATGTTGGCGCCCGAATTGATGCCGGACAGGATCAGGTCGGGTGCACCGGGCAGGATCTTCTTGACGCCCATGATGACGCAATCGGTCGGCGTGCCGCGCACGGCAAAATGCTTCTCGCCGATTTTCCGCAACCGCAGCGGCTCCGAGATCGACAGCGAATGCGCATAGCCCGACTGGTCCTGTTCCGGCGCCACCACCCAGACATCGTCGGAAAGGGTGCGGGCGACGCGCTCGAGCGACGCCAGGCCCTCGGCATGGATGCCGTCGTCATTGGTCAGAAGAATGCGCATTATTTCGATTCGATCTTTTCCAGCCCGCCCATGTAAGGCCGCAGCACTTCAGGAATGGTTACGCTGCCATCCTCATTCTGATAGTTTTCGATGACAGCTATGAGCGCGCGGCCGACAGCGGTGCCCGAACCGTTCAGCGTATGGACGAAGCGGTTGCCCTTACCATCCTTGTCCTTGTAACGGGCATCCATACGGCGCGCCTGGAAATCGCCGCAGACAGAGCAGGACGAGATTTCGCGATAGGCGTTCTGGCCGGGCAACCAGACCTCGATGTCATAGGTCTTGCGCGCGCCAAAACCCATATCGCCGGTGCAGAGCACCATGGTCCGGAACGGCAGCTCAAGCCGCTTCAAGACTTCCTCGGCGCATTGTGTCATCCGCTCATGCTCGGCGAGCGAGGATTCCTGGTCGGTGATCGAGACCAGCTCGACCTTGTAGAATTGATGCTGGCGCAGCATGCCGCGCGTATCGCGTCCCGCCGAGCCTGCCTCGGAACGAAAGCAGGGCGTCAGCGCCGTGAAGCGCAGCGGCAGCTTTTCATGCGCCGTGATTTCTTCGCGCACGAGGTTGGTGAGCGGCACTTCGGCGGTCGGGATCAGGCCAAGCCTGCCCTCTCCATGTGGCGTGAAGAACAGATCCTCCTCGAACTTCGGCAACTGGTTGGTGCCGAACAGAACGTCGTCCTTCACCATCAGCGGCGGGATCACTTCCTCATAGCCATGCTCCGTCGTGTGCAGGTCGAGCATGAACTGGCCGATGGCGCGTTCCATCCGCGCCAGACCACTCCTGAGCACGGTGAAGCGCGATCCCGACAGTTTCGCCGCGCGCTCGAAATCCATCATGCCGAGCGCTTCGCCGATCTCGAAATGCTCCTTCACCCAGTTCGGCCGTGTCGGCACCTTGCCGACGACATGCTTGACGACATTGTCGTGCTCGTCCTTGCCGACCGGCACGTCGCCGAACGGCACATTCGGCAGCACCGCCAGCGCATCGTTCAGCGCCTTGTCAAGCTCGCGCTCGCGCGCCTCGCCGTTCTGGATGAAGGTCTTGATCTCGCCGACTTCGGCCTTGAGTTTCTCGGCAAGGGCGGCATCGCCCGAACGCATGGCGTTGCCGATCTCCTTCGAGGCGGCGTTGCGGCGCTCCTGCCTGGTCTGCAGCTCGGTGACATGTTCGCGCCGCGCCTCATCCTTGGCGATCAGCCCGTCAACCGTGGACTGCGCCTCATCCGCCGACCACGAGCGCTTGATGAGCGCCTCGACAAGGGCCTTCGGGTTGTCGCGAATCCATTTGATGTCAAGCATGGTGTCCGTCCTCAAGCTGGGTTTGAGGGGCGTAAACCGCATCCTTGATCGATGCAAGATGGGCCGGGCGGCGGTTGTCGTTTTCCGCCGCCGCCGATGCCCTACGAGGCCGCCGGCGCTGGCGGCTCGTCCGGCGCCTTGTCGGCCACGGTCTCGCCGGCTTCCTGCTTCTCGCGCGCAAGCCGCTGTTTCTCCTGGTCGCGCTCGATCCACCGCGCGGCCCAGATGGAAACCTCGTAGAGAAGGATGGTCGGAATGGCCAAGCCGATCTGGCTCATCGGATCCGGAGGTGTCAGCACCGCGGCAACGATGAAGGCGATGACGATCGCCCATTTGCGTTTTTCGGCCAGCGCCTTGGACGACAGCATGCCGACGCGCGTCATCAGGCTGGTTACCACCGGCAGCTGGAACACCAGGCCGAAGGAGAAGATCAACGTCATGATCAGGCTGAGATATTCCGACACTTTCGGCAGCAGCGAAATCTGTACCTGGTCATCGGTGCCGACCTGCTGCATGGCGAGGAAGAACCACATCACCATCGGCGTGAAGAAGAAATAGACCAGCGAGGCGCCCATCAGGAACAGGATGGGCGATGCGATCAGGAACGGCAGGAAGGCATTGCGCTCGTTCTTGTAGAGCCCGGGCGCAATGAATTTGTAGATCTGCGTGGCGATCAGCGGAAAGGCGATGACCATGCCGCCGAACATGGCGAGCTTGACCTGCGTGAAGAAGAATTCCTGCGGCGCGGTATAGATCAGCTCGACCTTGTGCGGGTCCAGCCCTGCCCATTTCGTCGCCCATTTGAAGGGGACAACCAGAAGGTTGAACAGCCTCTTGGCGAAGAAGAAGCAAACCAGGAAGGCTACGAAGAAGCCACCGAGAGACCAGATCAAGCGCCTGCGCAGCTCGATCAGATGCTCCATCAGAGGCGCCGACGATTTTTCGATCTCGTCCTTTTCCTTGTCCGAAACGCTCACTTGGCGGCTCCAGCCGTCTTTTTGGCTGCCGGCTTCTTGGCCCCAGCAGGTTTCGGTTCGGTTTTCGCGGACGCCTTGGCAGAAGGCGCCTTGGCTGCAGGCGCCTTGGCGACGGCAGGCTTCGTCACAGCCGCGGTTTCAGGAACTGCCGCTGTCGTGGCCTTTGTCGACGCTTTGGGCGTGGGTGCGGTTTTTGCCGCCCCCGCGGGTGAGGCTTTTGCCGCCACCACCTTAATGGATGGCGCTTTTGAAGCCGGCACCGCCTTGGCGGTTTTCCTGGATGCCTTCGGTTCCGTGGAAGCCGCCACCACCGATTCATCGGTCATCGCCGGGAACATCGATGCTGGGGGCGTGACTTCCGGGCCATTGACGCCAGGCATGGTCGTTGCACCGTTTTTCAACGGCTCGGCCGCCTGGGGCGTCGCCGCTGCAGGGGCCGATGGATCGGCGGCCGGCTTCGGCTTCATCGCCGCGTCGACGCCGGCGCGCACATCGGCCGCCGCCTGCTCGAACGGATTGAGCTGCTTCTTGATCTCGGCGACTGGGCTGAGACCCCGGAGTTCGTCGACCGACTTCTTGACGTCGTCGAGCTCGGCTTCCTTCAAGGCCTCGTTGAATTGCTTCTGGAAATCGGCGGCCATGGCGCGCAGCTTCGCCGTCGTGCGGCCGAATGTGCGCAGCATGTTGGGCAAATCCTTGGGCCCGACGACCACGATCATGACGATCGCGATCACCAGCATTTCGGTCCAGCCGACTTCAAACATGGCAATCTGTTCCGACTAGAACTTTTGGCTCAGCTCTTGCTGGCCTTTTCCTTCGCGGCCGAAACGGTCTCATCGGCACGGTGTTCGACGGTGCGCTTGTCGTCGGCAACGTCGTCGTCGGCCATGCCCTTCTTGAAGCTCTTGATGCCCTTGGCCATGTCACCCATCAGCTCGGGAATCTTGCCGCGGCCGAACACCAGCAGCACGATCACCAGCACGATCATCCAGTGCCAAATCGAAAATGAACCCATAACCAAATCTCTCTCGAATGTTTTCCCTGGCGATGATCTATGCGTTTTCGCTTTGGGATTCAAACACAACCGCGACAGAGTTTATGAAAGGCCGACGGATGTCACGCATTTTCGGCGATGCGGCCCGCTACCAAACGGCGCATGTAAAGCCGCAAAGCAGCTTTTGAAAGGCGCTCGTGGTCAATCTTCCGTGACGCGCGGCGTCAGCAGACCGAGCTCCTCGAAGTCGATGTCGGTCAGCGGATCCTCGTCCTCGGTCAGCGCGTCGGGATCGGCCGGCGGTTGCGGGATGGAGAAATTCGACGGCATGCGGCCCGATAGCAGGCCGGCGCCCTTCAGTTCCTCCATGCCTGGAAGATCACGGATTTCCTCGAGTGCGAAATGGTCGAGGAAGGTTTCGGTGGTGCCATAGGTAACGGGGCGGCCGGGCGTTTTGCGGCGGCCGCGCATGCGCACCCATTCCGTTTCGAGCAGCGTGTCGAGCGTGCCCTTCGAGGTTTCGACACCTCTGATGTCCTCGATCTCGGCGCGCGTCACCGGCTGGTGGTAGGCTATGATCGCCAGCACCTCGAGCGCCGCCCGTGACAGCTTGCGCTGCTGCACCGTATCGCGGCTCATCAGGAAAGCCAGGTCGCCAGCGGTTCGGAAGGCCCAGGCATCGCCAACCCGCACCAGATTGACGCCGCGCCGGGCGTAGATCTGCTGCAGCTCCCTCATGGCTAGCGCGACATTGATGCCATCGGGAAGGCGTGCGGCAAGCTGCTTTTCGCTGACGGGTTCGGCGCTGGCGAACACGATCGCCTCCGCCATGCGCACGGCTTCCGCCATATGCAGACGCTCGGCCGGGTTCTGCACCTGCTCGGCCACATCCTCGGAGAACAACTCCTGCCCAGGCTCGTCCTCGACCTTGAACGGGACAACCGAAGCGTTGGCGCGTTCGCTCATGATGCCACCTCGACTGCCTTGATTGCTTGCGTGCGGCCGCGCAAATAGATCGGGGCAAATGTCTGATCCTGCCGCACGTCCATCGTGCCGTCGCGCACCAGTTCCAATGTTGCCGCGAAGGAACTGGCGATCGCCGTGCGCCTTTCCTCGGGGCTTGTCATGTACACGATCAGGAAACTTTCCAGTGTCGTCCAGTCGCTTACAGCCCCGACAAGGCGGGTCAGGATGTCGCGCGCGTCCTTGAGCGACCAGACACCGCGCCTGGCGATCGTCACGTTGTTGATCGCCTGCTTCTGCCGCTGCTGGGCATAGGCCGTCAGCAAGTCGTAGAGCGACGCCGAATAGGCGTTGCGCTTCTCGATGATCACCATTTCCGGCATGCCGCGCGCGAATACGTCGCGACCGAGCCGGTTGCGGTTGACCAGACGCGCAGACGCGTCGCGCATGGCTTCGAGCCGCTTCAGCCGGAACTGCAGCAACGCCGCCAGTTCCTCACCGCTTTCGCCCTCCTCGCCCGGCTGCTTGGGGATCAGCAGCTTCGACTTGAGGAAGGCCAGCCAAGCCGCCATCACCAGATAGTCGGCGGCAAGTTCGAGCCGCAGCGCCCTCGCCGTCTCGACAAAGGTCAGATATTGCTCGACCAGTGCCAGGATCGAAATGCGCGCCAGATCGACCTTCTGGGTACGGGCAAGATGCAGGAGAAGGTCGAGCGGGCCCTCGAAGCCGGCCACGTCAACGACCAGCGACGGATCGCCGGTGACGCGTGAATCGTCATTCTCGGCCCACAGGCGGTCCATCGGTGCGGCCTTCGGAGCCTTGCTTTCCAATGCTTCCGCCACTGCCCTGTCACTTCCCTTGGCTATGCCACCGCGTCGAAATAGGTGGCGAATTCAGCGCGTATCTCGGTTTCTTCTACCGTGTCGCTTTTCTTTATATAGGTCATTGCCCGCTTGGCGCGCTCCAGCGACTTGCCTTCAAGCCCTTTGGTGCGCGATGCGATCCCCGCCATCTCCTCGAAAACGCCGTTGCAGTGAAGGACCAGATCACAGCCGGCCGCAAGGATCGAGGCGGCCTTTGTCGGGAAATCCCCAGAAAGTGCCTTCATCGAGGTGTCGTCGCTCATCAATAGCCCGTCGAAGCCGATCTCGCGGCGGATGATCTCGTCGATGACCTTGCCGGAAGTGGTCGCCGGGTTCTTGGGATCGATGGCGCTGTAGACGACATGCGCGGTCATGGCCATCGGCAGATGGTTGAGTTCGCGGAACGGGGCAAAGTCGTGCCGTTGCAGATCGCTGAGCGAGGCGTCGACGACAGGCAGCTCGAAATGCGTGTCGGCAAACGCCCGGCCGTGCCCCGGAACATGCTTCATCACGGGCAGCACGCCGCCCGCCATCAGGCCTTCGGCCGCGGCGCGGCCGAGTTCGATGACCGGACGCGGGTCCTTGCCATAGGCGCGCGCGCCGATGACATCGCTGGCCCCTTCGATCGGGACGTCGAGCACCGGCAGGCAATCCGCCGATATACCATAGCGCAGGAGGTCGAAGGCATGCAGCCGCGCCATCAGCCAGGCGGCGCGCACGCCAGCGTCGTGATCGTCGCGCCAAAGCGCCCCCAGCGCGCCACCGGCCGGATAGTTCGGCGCCAGCGGCGGTCGCAGGCGCTGCACCCTGCCGCCTTCCTGGTCGATGAACACCAGCGCGTCCGGGCGCCCGATGCAATCGCGCATCTCGGCGACGAGATCGCGGATCTGCTCGGCCTCGCCGATGTTGCGGGCGAACAGGATGAAGGCCCACGGGCACTCATTGCGATAGAAACGGATCTCTTCGCGGGTGAGCGTTTTCCCGGCACAGCCGAGGATCATGGATTTTGATTCGGTCATTTCAGGAGTCTAGGGCTTCGCGCGGTCAAAGGGAATCATCCCTGACCGCACGGCCGGCTGCAAAACAGGCTTCCACATGAAAAAGTCGGCGCGGCCTTGGGCCGCGCCGACTTTGAGAGATTGGATCAACGTCTAGAGCATGATGCCGAAAAGTGTGAAGCTGTTTTCGGACGACATCATGCTCTATCTCTTTGACTTAGAGACGGATTCAGATTTCAGGTCGACTCGACCTGAAATCATCCGGCTCTAGCGCGATACGAAGCAGTTGCCGCCCGCGGTCTTGTAGCTGGTGCACAAATTGATCGCATCGTTGCGCGACTGAGCCGGAACGCGCACGCGGTAGAACGTGCCCTTGCCGGCGATCTCGGCCTTGACGATGTTGGCCGTGCGGCCGGAGAGCACGCTGCCGTAGCGGCGCTGCAGGTCCTGGTAGGTCGACTGGGCACTCTCTACCGTCGGCTGAGAAGCGATCTGCATCGACCACGAACCGCTGCCGGTCGCGGTCGAGGCGGGATCGATGGAAGCGACCTGATCTGGCTTGACCTCGCCGACCACGTCGACCGGCTGGTCGGACGGACGCTGCGGCGCGATCGCAACCTTGGCCGGCGTGTTGGCCGACTGCGCCTTGGCAGGCTTGGCCGCGGGCTTCAGAGCCGGCTCATCGTCGGCCTGCGCGGCGGCGGGCGCCACGGTTCCAGTCTGGTCGGTGCCAGTCTGGGCGGTACCGGTCTGGGCGGCGCCAGTCTGGTCGGCGCCAGTCTGGTCGGCCCCGGTCTGATCGGTATTGGCCTGCGCGGCAGGCGCCACATGCTGTGGTGCCGGATCGGTCGGCTCCGCCGCGGCGACCTGGGGTGCGGCCGGTGCCGGATCCTCACGCGCCACCAGCGAGCCGTCGGACTTGACCACCATGGTCCTAACCTTGCGCGGCGCAACGGCAACGACATCGTTGCTGGTGCCCTTGTCGGCTTCCTGCAGGACCTGCGCGATGCGATCCTCCGACTTCGGCGTGGGCGCCGCAATGTTGGCGGGGGCCGCACCAGCGGTCGAGACGTCGCCTCCGCCATCCGTGCCGGCGGCAGCGTTCTGGTCGGGAGAAAGATCGACGGCGCGGGCCGGGTCCTTCGCCTGCACGTCCACCGGCTCCTCGGCGTTGGTGACGAGCTTCTGCTGGACCGGCTCGGCCGGCTTCGCGCCCTTGACCACCGCGTCATAGACCTTGTTGTCCTGGTTCGGCACCACGGTGCCGCCCGGATTTTCCGGCTTGATCTTGATCGGTGAATTATCGGCCTTGACGATCACCGGAGCCTCACTGCCGCCCTTGCCGCCGAAAGACAGCGCAAAGGCGCCAAGACCGCCCGCGACCGCCACGGCACCGACTATCGCCGCGATGAAGAGGCCGCGCCGGCCGGACGACCGGGCGGCTTCCCGCTCGCCGAGACCCGGAACCGACATCGCTTCGTCCAGTTCGGGATCGTAGTCGAGTTCATCGACGGTGAAATCGTCCGCCTGCGAGATCGGCTGGCTGCCGGGCAGATCATCGAAGCCTTCAGCAGCATCGGCATAGGTCGAGGCCGCCGCCGCGCGGGCAGGCATTTCCGCCGGCCGTGCCGCATAGGTCCGCGCTTCCGGCTGATAGGTCGGCCTGGATTCTTCATATTCCGGATTGACCGCGTCATATCCCGGATTGGCGTTGCCATATCCCGGATTGGCGTTGCCATATCCCGGATTGGCGTCGCCATATCCCGGATTGGCCGCGCCGTATCCCGGATTGAACCCGGCATTGTAGGATTCGTCCGCATAGGCGGCGCTAGTGGCAGAAGCAGGCGCGACCTCCACCGAATTCATTTCAGTCAGAAGGCTGGCGAATTCGGCGTCGAGATCGTCATAACCGGATGCTACCGGCTCATCGTCTTCGAAATGCAACTCTGGAATGTCGAGATCGTCGGCCAGCGCCACGACGCGCTCCGGCACATCGACCGTCTCGACATCGGGCATCTCTTCATAACGCGAGGACTGCTGCGCCTGCGGTGCCGATGGAGCCACGTAGGGAGCGGCTGCAACCGGCTCGGCCGGCCGGTAGGACGGCACGGCGGCCGTTTCCGGTGCTGCCGTCCAGGCCGCCATCGAGGCGGCAGGCTGCGCGGCAAATGCCGGCTGTTGGGGAACCGGTGTCACGCGGCTCCACGAACGGGCCGGCTCCGACGGCGCGGAGCGTTCCGCCAGCCAATCGAGCGAATCGGCTTGATCCTGCAGGGAAGCTGTTTCCTCATGCGGGTCAACGCCCTCGGCCCGGATGGCGTCGATGGCGCCATTGTCGAAATTGACCTCGCCCTGTTCAGCGGTCTCCGAGCCGAAATCATGGTCCTGAAGCTCGTCGAGCAGCAGGTCGTCGAGGTCAACGTCGGCGGCCTGGTCGGAACCGGACTGATGCACATCCTGGGACGCTGCTTCATCGAGATCCCAGTCGAGATCACCAACAAGATCGACAGGTTCCTCCGCGGCCTTTGCAGTCGAGACGAGTGGCGGCTGAACAGGCGCGGCGGCCGGCTGGGGCACGACCGGCTGAGCCATGGCCGGCTCCCTGGCCGACGGCAGCGTGCGCGCGGTCATGGCGCCAAGAAGCGCGTTCAACTCGTCTTCGAGGCTTCGTTCGTCCGTGATGGGCGCCTGCACTGGGGGCGCGATGGCTGCCGCCATCGGCTGCGCGGGAGCCGCGGCAATTTCGGCGGCTGGCTCTTCGGCGGGCTCGGCAAACGCCTCGTCCAAATCCAGGTCGAAAGCGTCATCCGAAATGGCTTCAGCGCCTGGAACCTCGTCCTTCGTGCCGATGACATCGGCAAGCAACTCATGTGCTCGCGGCTCCTCAAAAGCTTCTGGCTCGTCGGCCTGAACGTCAAAATCCACGTCGACATCGGCCATGGCATCGTCGAACTGACCATCGAAATCCTCGCCGGAGATCGACTGGGTCTCATCTGCGGTGGCCGGCGCCGGCTCTGGATATTCGGCAGCAGCCACTTGGCGCTGATCCGCCGAATGGTCGTCGAGCATCAGCTCGTCCTCGAGCGAGATCGCAACGGCATCGTCGAATTCTTGATCGGAAGCCGGCTCGGCCGTTGCCGCCACTTCTGCAACCGGCGATTCAACGGCATACCGGGGCTCGGCGGCCTCGTCCTCGATATGGAAATCCCGGTCGAGGGAAGCGGCAAGCTCGTCTTCCATCGGCAGATCGTCGTCGAAGGCCGAAACGTCTTCGAGCGAGCTGGCCACGGTATTGTCGAAATCGATGTCGACGGCAGGCTCGACGGACGGCACAGCTTCCGTGGCGCCGGCATGGCTGGCGGCCACCGTCCGGTCATCGACCTCAGCCATGTCCAGGTGAAAATCGTCATCAAGCGACAGCGCGAGATCGTCATCCGATACATCGATTGCCACCGGCTCGAATGCCGGCTCATGAGCCTCGACAAGCGGAGCGGCGACGCTGTCGGCAGCGTCGAATTCGCCCATAAGTTCCTTCTCGAGATCGATGTCGAAATCGCCCTCTCCCGCAGCCTGATCGGCGACCATGGCTTTCGGCTCGGCCGGCGCCTGCGGCTTGACCGGCTGGCGGGGGTCGAATCCCATGATCCTGGTCAGCTCCGCGAACGGATCATCGGCGGCGATGTCGTTGTTGTCGGCTACTCTCAGCTGGGTTCTGTCTGCCATTATTGTTCCCGAACTCGCACTCATTCGGACGCCATGGACGTCGCGCAGGGTTGGCCCTTACCAGCGCAATGTGGGCAAAAGGTGACAGGTTTTTTAGTCAAACCTAACGCATTTCGGTGGGCGCGGCGGCCCCGATCAACGTCAGGCCGGACGTCAGAACATCCGAAACAGCCTGCACCAGCCCTAGTCTGGCATGCGTCAATTGTCGGTCGTTAACCTTAACAAAACGTAAGTCCGGATTATCCGTACCCCGGTTCCAGTGTCCATGGAAACTGGAAGCCAGATCATAAAGATAAAATGCCAGCCGATGCGGCTCGAGCGCAAGAGCGGCGGACTCGATCAGGCGCGGATATTCCGCAAGCTTCCTGATCAAGCCGATTTCCCCTTCGTCGGTCAACGACGTTGACGCTGCCGCCAGGCTGTTGCGGTCGAAATTCGCCTCGCCCAATTGCTCACTCGCCTGCCGGAACACCGAATGACAGCGCGCCGAAGCGTACTGCACGTAAAACACCGGATTGTCCTTGGACTGTTCGGTCACCTTGGCGAAATCGAAATCGAGCGGCGCATCGTTCTTGCGATAAAGCATCATGAAGCGGATCGGATCGCGTCCGACTTCTTCCACCACCTCGCGCAGCGTCACGAAGTCACCGGACCGCTTCGACATCCGCACCGGCTCGCCATCGCGAAACAGCTTGACGAGATTGCACAGGAGAACGGTGAGCTTGACGTCGTCGCCGGCAATAGCCCGCGCCAAGGCTTCCAGGCGCTTGACGTAGCCGCCATGGTCGGCGCCGAGAACATAGATCAGGTCGACGAAGCCGCGGTCGACCTTGTCCTTGAGATAAGCCACGTCGGCCGCGAAATAGGTGAACGAGCCGTCGGACTTGACCAGCGCCCGATCCATGTCGTCGCCGACGGCGGTCGACCGGAACAGCGTCTGTTCGCGGTCTTCCCAGTCGTCCGGCTTCTCGCCCTTGGGCGGCGGCAGCTTGCCCTTGTAGATATGGCCCTTCAGCGTCAGGTCGTTGATCGCCGAGCGGATCTTCCTGGCATTGTCGGCATGCAGCGTGCGTTCGGAGAAGAACACGTCGTGATGCACGTTGAGCAGTGCAAGGTCCTCGCGGATCATCACCATCATCGCATCTATGGTGCGATCCTTGACGATGGCCAATGCCTCGTCATCCGGCATCTGCAGCAAGGAACGGCCAAACTCCCTGACCAGAGCCTCGCCGACGGAGACCAGATAGTCACCGGGATAAAGTCCTGCCGGAATCTCGCCGATATCGTCGCCAAGCGCCTCGCGATAGCGCAACATCGCCGAGCGCCCGAGCACGTCGATCTGCGACCCGGCGTCGTTGATTACATATTCCTTGGTCACGTCGTAACCGGCGAACGCCATCAGGTTGGCGAGCGCATCCCCGACGACGGCGCCCCGGCAATGGCCGACATGCATCGGCCCGGTCGGATTGGCCGAGACATATTCTACATTGGTTTTCCGGCCGGCGCCGATCGTCGAGCGGCCATAGTTGGGACCCTCGCCCAAAAGCGCCGACAGATGCGCCTGCCAGAAACCGTCCTGGAGCCTGAGATTGACGAAGCCGGGACCGGCGACCTCGGCGGCGGCGACATCCTTGTCGGCCCGCAGGGCGTCTGCCAATCTCTCGGCCAGCGCGCGCGGGTTCTGTCCGGTTGGCTTGGCCAGCACCATCGCCGCATTGGTCGCGAGATCGCCATGGCTGGCGTCGCGCGGCGGCTCGACGGCGATGCGCGACAGATCAGGCGAAACGCCGTCCTGGTCCTTCAGGTCTAGCGCTTCGACAGCCTTTGTGACTCGCGCGGTGAAATCGGCGAAGATGTTCATGGTGTATGCTCGGTGGCTTTATGACGAATCCGGCCCTTCGGCCGGCAAATCGAGCCCGCCCTAGCTCAAATCCGGGGTGCGGTCAAACAAACGCCTGTGTTCCTTGAGCGCGTAGGTGTCGGTCATGCCGGCCAGGAAATCGGCGACGCTGCGCGCTTTGATGCGATCCTCGGCGCGGTCCAGCCCTTCGCGCCAGCCGTCCGGCATGGCGCGCGGGTCGGCAAAATAGACGTCGAACAGGTCCCGGACGATCTGCTCGGCGTCCGCACGCACCCGCATGACCTCCTCGTGCCGGTAGAGGTGCTTGTAGAGGAAGGCCTTCAGTTCCTTCTCGGCTTCCGCCATCTCGATCGAAAATGTTACCATCGTTTCGCCCGCCGCCCTGACCGCGTCAGCGCTCAGCGGCCTGATCCGCTCCAGATTGGCGGTGGTCGACTTGATCACATCCTCGACCATTGCCGTGATCTGGCGCCGCATCAATTCGTGGCCGGTGCGCACGTCATCAAGCCTGGGATAGCGCTCGCGCACAGCTTTCAGGATCGTTCCAGGCAGCGAAACGGCCTTCAGCATGTCAAGCGTCAGCAGCCCTGACCTCAGCCCATCATCGATATCATGCGTGTTGTAGGCAATGTCGTCGGCAATCGCCGCGCACTGCGCTTCGATGCCGGCGAACCGGTCGAGCTCGAGATCCTGCAGTTGCGAGTAGTCGCGGATCGCCTGCGGTACCGGCCCTTTCAGGCCTTGGCCGCTACTGTCGGTGAGCGGACCATTGTGCTTGACCAGGCCTTCCAGCGTTTCCCAGCTCAGATTGAGCCCGTCGAATTCAGCGTAGCGCGCCTCCAGCCTGGTCACGATGCGCAGCGATTGTGCGTTGTGGTCGAAGCCGCCCCACGCCGCCATCTTTTCGTTCAGCGCGTCCTCGCCTGTGTGGCCAAAAGGCGTGTGGCCGAAATCATGCACCAGCGCCACCGCTTCGGCGAGATCCTCGTCGCCACGCAGCGCCCGCGCCAGGGCACGTGCGATCTGCGCCACTTCGATCGAATGGGTCAGCCTTGTGCGGTAGTGGTCGCCTTCGTGCGCGATGAAGACCTGCGTCTTGTGCTTGAGCCGCCGAAACGCCGTCGAATGGATGATCCGGTCGCGGTCACGCTGGAACGGTGTGCGGGTCGGACTTTCCACCTCGTCGAACAGACGGCCCCGCGAACGTGCGGGATCCGTGGCGTAGGCCGCGCGCGGCCGATAGCCAAAACCGATGTCGCCAAGCTCATTTGTCATGGCTGATGCTGCCGCAGTTGACTTGCCCCGTCGCGCTTCATACCTATCATGTGAAACCGAAAGCAAGGTGACGCCCATGGGCGCGGATGCCAAGACTGCCATGAAAGTCGATATGACCGAGGCCGCGGCCAAGCGGATTGCCAGGATTGTTTCGGCCGAAGCCGGCAAGACGGCGCTGCGTGTGTCCGTCGAAGGTGGCGGCTGCTCCGGCTTTTCCTACAAATTCGATCTGGTCGACACACGCAATGACGACGACGTCGCCATCGAGAAGGATGGCGCCACGGTGCTGATCGACGACATGTCGCTGGTCTATATGGGTGGCTCGGTGATCGATTTCGTCGACGATCTGATGGGACAGTCGTTCCAGATCAGGAACCCGAATGCGGTTGCCTCCTGCGGCTGCGGCACCAGCTTCTCCATCTAGGACCGAGATGCCCGCAACTGGCGCGGTTCGTCAGGTTGCGCTCTCAGCCGGTCGCGACCTCGACGCGACGCTGGCCTTTTGGCGCGACGTCCTCGGCATGAGCATTCATGCCCGCTACGATCCGCCCGGCATCGCCTTCATCATGGCAGGCAATGTCAGGCTGTTGTTCACCGACGGCATCCCGGCCGGCACCCTCTATCTCGACATGTCAGGCCTCGAAGCCTTTTATGCCGAGGCCAAGGCAGCCGGCATTCCCTTCACCGCGCCGCCGGCGCTCGTCCATCGCGACACCGAGGGCCGGTTCGGCCCGGCGGGGGAAAGCGAATGGATGGCCTTTATAAAGGACCCGGCAGGCAATACGATCGGACTCGTTGAACGCCGCCCGCCGCAGGAACAATGAGACCGTCATGAAAATCGTCACCTGGAACATCAACGGCGTGCGCGCCCGCATCGGCAACCTGACCCATTGGCTGACCGAGAGCGCGCCCGACATCGTCTGCCTGCAGGAGATCAAGACGGTCGACGAGCAGTTCCCGCGTGCCGAGATCGAGGCGCTTGGCTATAATGTCGAAACCCATGGCCAGAAGGGCTTCAACGGTGTCGCCCTGCTGTCGAAGCTTCCTTTCGACGAGGTCATCAGGGGCCTGCCGGGCGACGACATCGACGAGCAGGCCCGTTTCATCGAGGGTGTTTTTTCCACCGACAAGGGCGCGCTTCGTGTCGCCTCGCTCTATCTGCCCAACGGCAACCCGATCGATGACGAGAAGAAGTTCCCCTACAAGCTGTCGTGGATGGCGCGGCTGGAGCGGTGGGCGCAGGAGCGCCTGAGGCTGGAAGAGGCGCTGGTGCTGGCCGGCGACTACAATGTCATCCCCGAGCCCATCGACGCGAAGTTTCCGGAGAACTGGCTGGGCGACGCGCTGTTCCAGCCGCGGACGCGGCAGGCCTTCCGCCGGCTGCTGAACCTCGGCTTCACCGAAGCGGTGCGCGCGGTCACCGATGCGCCTGATACCTACACGTTCTGGGATTATCAGGCCGGCGCCTGGCAGAAGAACAACGGCATCCGCATCGACCATCTGCTGTTGTCGCCGGAAGCCGCAAACCGGTTCTCATCGGCTTCGATCGAAAAACATGTGCGCGCCTGGGAAAAACCGTCCGATCACGTCCCGGTAGCGATCAACCTCGCGCTGCAGCCGGCCGGATAACCAGAGAAACCCTCATATCGCCACATTCCGGCGCATGATGGGAGATCATCATGGCGGCCGGGGTTCCCATGACCATTCGATTTGCTCTTTGTCCGTTCGGCTTGGCACTCGCCACGGCCGCGATCGTGCCGGCCTTCGCCGCGCAGGAATGTCTTGCCAATGGAAAATCCTATCCGGTCGGCCAGGTCGCCTGCCTGACGGTCGCCGATCAGAGTCATTTGGCCCGCTGCGACATGGTGCTCAACAACACATCGTGGACAAAGGTCGGCGATAGCTGCCCCGCAAACACGATGGCGCCGCACCTGCACGTCACGCCGATCTCCACACCCGCGCCAAGCATGGTGCCGACCGAACCAACCGAAAACTGATTTTCTGGTTCCTCGAAAGAACCTTACTGATCGACGTTGCTGCCCTTGGTCAGGATATCGTCGGCCAGTGAGATCGCGGTGCGACGGTCGGCTTCGCCGGCAGCGGCGAAGGCCTCTTCCTGCATGCCGCGAATCCAGGGCTGATCGGCCGGGGAAGCACGCTCGAGGGCCGCTGTCATCATCGCCAGGCCGCGCACGACCTTGCCGCTCTGGAACAACAGATGGCCAAGCGTCGCCTGCGCGCCGGCATGGCCCTTCTCGGCGGCGAGCTGGAACCAGCGCCCGGCCTGCTTGACGCTGGCCTTCACGCCGCCTTCACCCTTCAGGAACATCTGCCCCATCTCGAACTGGGCGTTCGGATTGCGGTAGTTGGCGGCGGCGCGCATGTAGTATTCCTGCGCCGCCACCTCGTTCTCGCTGACCGGGCTGCCGGGAATGCCCTTGCGCAGATAGTCGCCCAGCGCCACCAGCGCGTCGGAGACGTAACTTTCTTCCGGAGAGCCGGGCTCGACGTCCTGGTCGACGATCTCCGAGAAGAACTTGAATGCCTCATAATCGTCGCGGGCCACGCCGTCGCCTTCGGCATACATGCGCGCAAGTTTCCAGGTGGCGCCGATCTGGCCGTTTTCGGCGGCGTATTTATAGGCCTCGGCCGCCTGTTCCTTGTGGCCGTTCTTGTAGGCGGAGAAGCCGAACTGGAACACCGCCCAGGGACTCGACTGCGGCTTCACGCCGGTCTTGTCGTCGAACACCTTGTCGTCGAAAGCCATGGCCTGGCCCACGGCGCCAAAGATCGCAACCGCGACCAGTGCCGGAAGGACAGATGACCTCAGCAACTCTGGTGTTGACTTCAACAACTCAGATATCCGCATAGCAGTGTGTTTCTTTCGCACCGCCCGGATGGGTGACCGCGCCATCCCTGGCGGACCCTACCGTCTGTGCGTATTTCCATATCGCGCCCGACTGATAGTCGGTCGTACGTGCCTTCCATGTCTTCGCCCGAGCCGCCAGCTCGCTATCGGACAGCGCCACCTCGATCGTGCCCTTCACCGCGTCGATCGTGATCACGTCGCCATCCCTGACGAGACCGATCGGACCACCAACCGCAGCTTCCGGCCCGACATGGCCGATGCAGAAGCCGCGTGTCGCGCCCGAGAAGCGACCGTCCGTGATCAGTGCCACCTTGCCGCCCATGCCCTGGCCGTAGAGTGCCGCCGTCGTCGACAGCATCTCGCGCATGCCAGGACCGCCGCGCGGTCCCTCATAGCGGATGACCAGAATCTCGCCTTCCCGGTAGTTGCGATGCGTCACCGCTTCGAAACATTCCTCTTCCGAATCGAAGCAGCGCGCCGGGCCGGAGAATTTCAACTCCGCCATGCCCGCGACCTTCACGATCGCGCCTTCGGGGGCAAGGTTTCCCTTCAAGCCCACGACACCGCCGGTTTGGGTAATAGGTCTGTCGGCCGGGCGGACCACATCCTGGTGTTCATTCCAGGCAACGTGCTCCATATTTTCGGCCAAAGTGCGGCCAGTGACCGTCAGGCAATCGCCATGCAGATAGCCATGGTCGAGCAGCGTCTTCATCAGCAGCGGAATGCCGCCAGCCTCGAACATGTCCTTGGCGACATATTTGCCGCCCGGCTTGAGATCGGCGATGTAAGGCGTCTTCTCGAAGATCCGCGCCACGTCGAACAGGTCGAATTTCAGTCCGGCCTCATGCGCGATCGCCGGCAGGTGCAGTGCCGCATTGGTCGAGCCACCGGTGGCAGAGACCACGGTCGCCGCGTTTTCCAGCGCCTTCAGCGTGACGATGTCGCGCGGGCGGATGTTTTTGGCGATGAGCTCCATGATTTTTTCGCCGGAGGCGAAATTGAAGCGGTCGCGCATTTCGTAGGGCGCGGGCGCGCCGCAGGAATAGGGTAGCGCGAGGCCGATCGCCTCCGCGACGGTGGCCATGGTGTTGGCGGTGAACTGGGCACCGCAGGAGCCGGCCGAGGGACAGGCGGCCTGCTCGATTTCGAGCAGCTCGGCATCGCCGATCGTGCCGACCGAGTGCTGCCCGACAGCCTCGAACACATCCTGCACGGTGATTTGGCGGCCGCGATAGCTGCCGGGCAGGATCGAGCCGCCATAAATGAAGATCGACGGCACATTGAGCCGCACCATGGCCATCATCATGCCGGGCAGCGACTTGTCGCAGCCGGCGAGACCGACCAGCGCGTCGTAGCAATGGCCGCGCATGGTGAGCTCGACCGAATCGGCGATGACCTCGCGCGACACCAGCGACGACTTCATGCCCTGGTGGCCCATGGCGATGCCGTCGGTGACGGTGATGGTGCAGAATTCGCGCGGCGTGCCGTTGGCGGCGGCCACGCCCTTCTTGACCACCTGCGCCTGGCGCATCAGCGAAATGTTGCAGGGTGCCGCTTCGTTCCAGCAGGAGGCGACGCCGACCAGCGGCTGCGCGATCTCTGCCGCCGAGAGGCCCATGGCATACAGATAGGACCGGTGCGGCGCACGCGCCGGACCGACAGTCACATGGCGGCTAGGGAGCTTAGCCTTTGAGATGACCTTGGCGTCCATTCTCTTCCTTGCCGCGGGCGGTGCGGCCCGTCCCATCGCCGAGCCTTTTGGCGCGGGTCCCGAGACAAGATCGAGGTGCGCCGGGTTTATGGCGGGAAATGGGCAATTTCCTCGACCTGACTTCCAGCGCAGGGGTTGTTCAGGAAGTGTTGCCAAAACGTCACAATTGGACGAGGCGGCCCCAGTGGGGATTATATGCAACGAAGCTTGAATGATGGGCGTATCGGCGATGCCGGTGCCAACAAAAAAGGCCGGGCAATGCCCCGGCCTTCCATTATAATTTCAAAAGCTTAGAACTTGATCTTGAGGCCGCCAGAAAGCGCCGTGACCAGATCGTTACCGAAGTCGTAGCTGGCATCGGTACCGGCCACGTACCCGTTTTCATCGGTAAGCGTACCGGAGTGGCCGCTGGTCAGCACGCCAATCGCGCCAGCCAGACGAAGTTCGATATTGGGGCGGGGCGTGTAAGCGACGCCGCCACCCAATGTCCAGGTGTCAGTCTGTGAGCCGTAGCCATGTGAGGTACCGCGATCCCAGGTAAGCTGGCCGGCGGCGCTCCATTGATCGTTGAATTTGTGACCGATGCCGCCCGAAACGGTCCAGCCGTCACGATACATCAGATCGAGAGAAGTCCACCTGACCGGCTGCGGAGAGGTCGTTGTACAAGCAGCAATCCCTCTCGTGGCCTGCGAGCAGATCGGAATGCTCTGTAAAACACTCCAGTTGACCCACTTGATCGAGCCGAAGGCAAGCCAGTCAGGAGCTATGCCCGACTGTAGCTTAAATTCCACGGAATCCGGCATCGAAGCTTCACCGTAGATCGGAATAATCGGACCACCGACATGAGTCAGATCAAGGGTGCCCGCAATGTTATCCAGCCTCACCTGGGAATTATAGACGAGGCTAGCCCGCAACGCGATCTCAGGAATTTCGTAGGCCAGCCCCGCTCGCCAGCCCCAACCGCTGCTCGTCAGGTCGACGCGACCGGTACCGGAGAAATTCGGCAGAAACGGCGTCACAAGGTCTTCCTTGAAACCATAGACTTCCTGGTAAAACACACCGCCAATGAAGCGGACTTGGCCCTTGCCAGCATCCATTTTATAGGAGCAGGTGCCCGCGTAATTGTTGCTTTTGATTTCAGTTTCCATGTTGGACTGCGCGCCAACCCATTGGCCAGGGGCCGTGTGCGCCCCCCAAGGCTGCGAGTAGTCGAACATGCAGTCGACCCCCGGCACGACCTGGGCCTTAACGCCGATGCGCGGCACCCAGTAATTCTCGCTATCGTTGGCAGTGGTCGAGCCTACGACGGTACCGTTGAGCGGATCCGTATCCTTTGCGTTCTTGAGCTTGCGATCCGGCATCACATAGGTCGTTTCCGCTTCCGTTGCGAACGGCGCCGGATCGAACAGAAGATCGATATCATATCCGCCACGCTCAATGCCGCCGGCATGCGCCGAACTCATCGCCGCACCCACCACAGCCAGCGAAAAGCATCCTGCTCCCAGCAGTGCTTTCAGATGCAAATTGTTCATGGATGTCCTCCCCGAATAACTAGTGCATCAAGCTAGAACCAATTCAGGTTAACGGTGCAACAACGAATTGATTGGCGTACATGTACATGTTCCCGCAACGTATTTTGGACAAAATGCGAGCGGATGCCGCGGCGCCAAAAAAGGGCCTTTGGCGAGGTTTGCCTTTCCCAAAAAAGGAAAAAAACGGCCAGAAAGGCCCAAAAAAAGCCGATTTAAGGGGTCTTCGGCCCCATTGTTACATTATGGCAACAATGGGGCAAAAACTTCCGTTTACGTCAACATTAACGCAACGGAATGCCGATTTTCGAGGCAAAAGGCTACCCATTTTAGAGGGTGCTAAAGTCTCGCGAATCTGCCTTTCAGCCGGCGTCACGAACCCTGGTCAACGCCACCGAAAGCTTGTCCTGCGCGGCGCGATATTCGGCGAGCTTTTCCCGCTCGCCTTCCACGATCTCGGCCGGCGCGCTGGCGACGAATTTCTCATTCGACAGCTTCTTGTGCAGGCGCGCGATTTCCTCGGTCACCTTGACCAGTTCCTTCTGCAGCCGCCCGGCCTCCGCGGTGAGGTCGATCAGGCTGCCAAGGGGCAGGCAGATCGTCGCCTCGTTGAGCACGATCTGTGCCGACCCCTTGGGTGCCGCATCGGCGAGCGAGATGTCGCCGACACGCGCCAGCCGCTTGATCGCCGACTCCTCGCGAACCAGCCGCTCGCGCGTCACATCGTTGGCGCCGACCACGACCAGCGGCGCTATGGCTGCCGGCGGCACGTTCATCTCCGAGCGCACCGAGCGGATGCCGGAGACGAGATCGACCAGCCAGTTGATGTCGCCAGCCGCTTCATGGTCCTCGAAATCCGGCGACGGCCATGCGGCATGGCACAGCAGCGAGTCCCGATCCCTGCCCTCGCCCGCCGTCTGCGCCCACAGCTCCTCGGTCATGAACGGCATCATCGGATGCAGGAGCTTGTAGATCTCGTCGAGCACGAAGGCGACGCAGGCGCGGCTTTCGGCCTTGGCGGCCTCGTCCGAGCCCATGAACACCGGCTTCAAGAGTTCCAGATACCAGTCGCAGAACAGGTTCCAGACGAAGCGGTAGGCGGCTCCAGCCGCCTCGTTGAAGCGATACGAGGTGATGCCGTCGGTGACCTCGCGCGCGGCGCGCGTCAGTTCGGTCAGGATCCAGCGGTTGACCGCCAGCTTGGCGTCGTTCAGCCAGAAATCGTCATTGCGCGCGACTTCGTTCATCTCGGCGAAACGCGTCGCGTTCCACAGCTTGGTGCCGAAATTGCGGTAGCCGGCGATACGCGCCGGATCGAGCTTAACATCGCGCCCTTGGGCAGCCATCACCGTTAGGGTGAAACGCAGCGCATCGGCACCATATTCGTCGATCAGGTCGAGCGGATCGATGACGTTGCCTTTCGACTTCGACATCTTGGCGCCGTTCTTGTCGCGCACCAGCGCATGCATATAAACGGTGTGGAACGGCTCCTCGCCCATGAAGTGGAGGCCCATCATCATCATGCGGGCGACCCAGAAGAAGATAAGATCGAAGCCGGTCACCAGCACGTCGGTCTGATAATAAGTCTTCAGCTCCGGCGTCTGCTCCGGCCAGCCCAGCGTCGAGAAAGGCCACAGCGCCGACGAGAACCAGGTGTCGAGCACATCCTCGTCGCGGGTCAGGATCTCGCCCGGCTTGAAGTTCTCGAGCTTGTCCTCGACCCAGGCCTTCCACGGCCCTTCCAGCGCCAGATAATATTCGATGGCGGCGCTCAGCGCCTCTTCCTCGGTCTTCTCGACGAAGACACGCCCATCTGGCCCGTACCAGGCCGGAATCTGGTGACCCCACCAGAGCTGGCGCGAAATACACCAGGGTTCGATATTCTCCATCCACTGGAAGTAGGTCTTGTCCCAGCTGTTGGGGATGATTTTGGTGCGCCCCTCGCGCACCGAGGCGATCGCCGGCTTGGCGAGTTCCGCCGCATTGGCGTACCACTGCTCGGTCAGGAACGGTTCGATCGGCACGCCGCCGCGGTCGCCATGCGGCACCGCATGGCGGTGCGGCTCGACCTTGTCGAGGAAGCCGCCGGCCTCCATCAGCTCGACGATCTTCTTGCGCGCAACGAAACGGTCGAGGCCGTCGAGTTCGTCCCATACGGCCTGGCGCTCCGGCGTCACCTCGACGCCGGCGAGGAAGTCCTCATTATCCCTGAGCTTGATGGCCGCTTCGACGGTCAGGATGTTGATCGCCGGCAGCTTGTGGCGCTTGCCGACCTCGAAGTCGTTGAAATCATGCGCCGGCGTGATCTTGACCGCTCCGGACCCCTTTTCCGGATCGGAATACTCGTCGGCCACGACAGGGATCTTGCGCCCGACGATCGGCAGGACGACATTCTTGCCGACGAGATGCCGGAACCGGTCGTCCTCTGGATTCACCGCGACAGCCGTGTCGCCCAGCATTGTCTCGGGACGAGTCGTCGCCACGATAACGAAGGTTTTTGGATTCTCGGGATCGAACGTCACGCCTTCGACCGGATAGCGGAAATGCCAGAGGTTGCCGTTGACCTCCTGCTGCTCGACCTCGAGATCGGAGATCGCGGTCAACAGTTTCGGGTCCCAGTTCACAAGGCGCTTGTCCTTGTAGATCAGCCCTTCCTTGTAGAGCGTGACGAAGACTTCGAGCACGGCCTTGGAGAGGCCCTCGTCCATGGTGAAGCGTTCGCGCGACCAGTCGGCGGAAGCGCCGAGACGTTTCAGCTGGTTGAAGATCGCGCCGCCCGATTCGGCCTTCCACTCCCACACTTTCTCGATGAATTCCTCGCGGGTGAGATCGCGGCGGTGGATCTGCTTTTCCATCAGCTGCCGCTCGACCACCATCTGCGTGGCGATGCCGGCATGATCCATGCCGGGCTGCCACAGGACGTTCTTGCCACGCATGCGCTCGAAGCGCACCAGAATGTCCTGCAGCGTGTTGTTGAGCGCATGGCCCATATGCAGCGAGCCGGTGACGTTGGGCGGCGGAATGACGATGGTGAAGGCCTCGGCCCCCTCCTCCGCCCCAGCGCCGGCGCGAAACGCGTCGGCTTCCTCCCACACCTTGGCGATCTTCGGCTCGACGGTTTTTGCGTCGTAGGTCTTTTCAAGCATGGGAAAACGGTCCGCGCTGTCGGGAATTTTGCTGGTTCGGTGTAAATCGGAAGGTCTTGGCCAAGTCAACCGCGAGGGATGTCCTGAGGCTTCACAAGCAGATAGGCGTCGGCCTATTCATTTCAACGGACGGGCCGTGGGCGTCTTGACGCCAATGGATCGCTGGACCCAGACCCTGGGGCTCGCGCACCTTCATTGTCAGCGACTCCGACGGCAACCTGCTCGCCTTCGCCAGTTCGGCAACCAGTGACTGATCCAGCCACAACGGAAACGCCGCCTCGGCGGCGGCGCTTCTTCGGGATGCAAGCCTGGACGCTATTGGGCTCCGCGTGCCACGCGCTCGATCTCTTCGCGCACCAGCCTCTCGACCAGCGTCGGCAGATTGTTGTCCAGCCAATCCTGCAGCATCGGCCGCAGCATTTCTTCGGCCATCTCGTCGAATGTCTTCTTGCTGCGGCTGGCAAAGGCGTCGGACAGTTCGCCGAAGGCGGCCGCGACCTGGCGGCCGGTATGTTCGGACAGAATCGCGGGACGCACCACGGGCGTTTCGTTCGCCGCCGTGCGCGCCTCAGCCGTACCCGTTGGAGCATCGCTTGAAGGAGCCGGGTCGATCGCAGGTTCCGCCGCCACTGGTTTGCTCGCCGAAACCTCCGGCTGTGCCGCTGGCTTGCGGACGCTCCGGTCCGGCATCGCCTTGGCTTGCTCGCCAACCGCCGCGATCTCGCGCCGCCAATCGGCGACGATGGCTTCACTTGTCGCAACCTCCGCGGGAGCCGCTGGCGCGTCGGCGGCAGGCTCGGCGGCAACCCGGGCGCTGACCTCGGCCAGGGTCATCGGCGTCCTGCCCGGAGCCGGATCGGCACGCGGCGGCGCATCCATGCGCGCAATCGCCGGCTGCGCCTGGATTGTTTCGGTCACAGCGACCGGCTTCCTGACCTCGGGAGCGGCATGCAATTCGGCGCGAAACGCATCGATGTCGGCGGCTGCCACAGCGCTCGGTGGCGGCTCCAGGTCCTGCTGCAATTCGTCGGCCTCGCCGGGCTGCTTGCGGCCATTGTCGCTGTCTTCGATGATCCTCCTGATGGAAGCCAGTATCTCTTCCATGGAAGGTTCGCGCTGTGCGCTGCTTGCCGTTGCCATCGTCACATCCGCCGCCCTTGTGACCCGTTGCAGATTTCCGCTCCGGCAAAAGCCGGATTCGAATCATGGCGACAGCGTAACCGACGGATCGCCGCACGAGAATCCCCAATCTGGGGACATGTGGGATTTCAACAGATTAGAGCAAATCCGCCAAAGCCGTGTGACGGTCCCGTCAGCCACCGGCCAAAGGACAACGATGGTCCAACGGTGTCGATCGAATCCTAGCCAGAAAACGCCGATCGAGCGAACGGCCTAGCGGCCGTCCGGCGTGCGCAGGCCGATCCACTTGTCCTTGACGGCATTGTAGTGCTCTTCGGGCCTATACTTCGTCACCTGCAGCGCAAGCCGGTCGACAGACAAGCGGCCAATCGCCTGAAGGATGGCATAGCTCGCCACGACAACGTCGTGTTGGGAATTGGCCTGGTTGATCTTGGCGGTAATCACGGTGGCCTGCGCATTGAGCACGTCAAGCGTCGTGCGCTGGCCGACATTGCGTTCCTCGATGACGCCGTTCAGCGCCAATTGTGCGGCGTCGATAACCTGCCTGTTGGCGGATACGCTTTGCTGCGCGGCGGTGTATTGCGACCATGCCGTGGCGATGGCCTGGCGCACCTGGTCGCGGGTAACGTCGACCTGGATGCGTGCTTGCCCCAGCGATTCCTTGTTCTGCCGCACGACCGCCGACGTCCGGCCGCCGGAATAGATTGGAATGGTCAGCGTCGCGCCGATATTGGCCGAGGTCGAATTGCCGTTGGAACCGGTGATGTCGGGAATGGACTTGCGGTAATCTTCCGAAACGCCGGCCGAAGCCGACAGCTGCGGCAACAGCGCGCCTTCAGCCGATTTGACTGAAAACGCTGCGGCGTCGACCAGATGCTGAGTGGCAAGGATGGCCGGGTGTTCGGCCGAGCCGACGGCGATCGCCGCGTCGAGGCTCGACGGCAGCAACCGGCCCAATGGCGAAGCGGGCCTGAGCTTGCCAGGCTCGTCGCCGACGACTTGGTGATAGGTCGCAGCGCTGGCCAGCGCCTGTGCGCGGGCCGCGCTCAGCGATGCCACCGCGGACGCTCGTGAGGCATCGGCCTGCGCGACATCGGTGCGCGTGCCTTCGCCGACTTCGAAGCGCGAGCGCGCGGCGCGCGCCTGCTCGCTCAGGAACTGCAGGTTCTGCTCGGTCAGCACCGCGATCTGCCGGTCCCGAATCACGTCCATATAGGCCATGGCCGCGTTGAACAGCGTGTTTTCCTCGGTATTGCGCAGGCTTTCTACCGACGCCTTGACCTGGGATTCGGCGGCCGCGACATTGTTCCTCGTCTGAAACCCGTCGAACAGCGATTGATTGATCTGAATGCCGTAGCTGCCGCTTGTCAGTTTCGAACTGCCGCCGCCATTTGCCCGGCGCGTGTTCGTATAATCGATGTTGGCTGAACCTGTAACCGTCGGCCGCCAGCCCGACTTGGCGATGGCCACACTCTCGTCGGTGACACGCACGCCGGCGCGCGATGCATTCAGCGTGGAATTGTACTGATAGGCTTTTGAAAGCGCGCCGGTGATGGTTTCAGCCGAAGCAGCCAGTGGGGATAGCGCGGTCGCCGAAACAAGGACGGCGGTGAAAAGTGACTTGCGTACTGACGGCACGGTGTATCCCTCATTCGTTTTCCATGGGAACCGCGCCGCGCCGGCTTCTCCTTCCAGAGCAGGCGGCGTGGCGTGTTTATGTTCCCTGTCGCTCAGCCCAAAGTGCCCCCAGTCTGGGATCAGCAACGATCGTTCAAATGCAAGCGACCATGACAAGGTCTTTGCTGCAAGGCAAATCATTCAGAATTCGAAAGCATGCTCACGTTCGAACCCGGGTAGTGGCTTAATTGCCGCATTAAACGCCCTTCTCCCGGTTACAACCCCCCCGGCTTTGACAAAAAGTCGCGCCACGCCTGAATTGCCCTGGCCCTCGACCGCCACCAGGCGGCCGCCTTCGGCGAGTTGGTCGAGCAACGCCGACGGCACTTTACTGACACTGCCGCCGATGAAGATGACCTCGTAAGGCGCCTTCGCGGCATGGCCTTGCGCCAGGGCGCCCTGAACCACGGTCACATTGCCGCAGCCAAGCCCGGACAGGGTCGACGCGGCGGTTTGCGCCAGTGCCGAATCGCTTTCGAGCGCCACGACGGATCTCGCCAGGCGCGACAGGATGGCCGAGGCATAACCGGTGCCGCAACCGACATCGAGCGCCGAGTCGGTCGGGTTGATCTCGGCCAGTTGCATCAGCTTGGCCAATGGCGAAGCTTCCATCAGGTAACGCGGGCCATCGGCGCTGTCGGCGATGCGGATGTCCTCGTCGATATAGGCCAGATCGCGCTGGCGATCGCCGACGAAGACCTCGCGCGGCACCGAAAGCATCGCGTCGAGCAGCGGCGCGCTGGTCACGTCGGTGGTGCGAACCTGACCATCGACCATCTTGACGCGAAGTTCGGAAAAATCAGCGCTCATGCTCCAACCAATCTGCTTGCCGCGCCAGAATCGCGGTTCATTTCGACCGGAACTTCAGGCTCCGGCGCTGACGCGCTGGAGCCCGGGTATTGGAGGCCTCGCCCGGAATCGAACCGGGGTGCAAGGATTTGCAGTCCTCTGCGTAACCACTCCGCCACGAGGCCTCATTGCTCCCGGCGTTCCACCCGGTTCCAATAGGTTGCGGCGAAAATGCCGTCAAGCGGCCACGCGCATTCCAAAACGGTTTCCTTGCGCCGGCTCCGCGCCCTGTTAGATCGCCGTCGGAGCCGCCCACTCACATTGGCAATCCGTTAAGCATGGCAAATGATCGAGCGAAACTCCGCCCACCGGCTTGCGTTGAGAAACAGGGAGGACTGCATCATGGCCCTGGCCAAACCGAAGGACGAAACGCACGAAACCGAAAGCGTGCCGCTGCTGGGATGCGAGGAATTGGTGCGCTATGCCATCGACTGCCTGAGAATAGAAGGCACCGGCAGGCTTTCACCCCGCGACCGGGCGCGCCTGGCCTCGGCTTCAGCCGTCCTGAGGGAGATCAGCGAAGATCTGAAAGCAGGCCAGCAACCGGATTCGGAGGAATCCGGCACCGACACGGAAAAACAGCGCGACGATTGATTCTCGTCGAAGGCGATCGCCATGCGACATGCATCGGTATCGGCCGCTCAATTTGGCCGGCGTCGCCGCTCCCACCAGACGACCAGGCGGCGCCGGTGGCGGCGCACCATGGCAATTTCGTAGGAGAGCACCAGCAATCCGAGCGGCACCATCCAGAAGCCGAGGATCGGCAAGAACCCGAGAATGCCGCCAAGGGTCAATAGCACGCCGATCGTGATTCTGAGGCCGCGCGACTGCGGCATGGTGAATTCGCGCCCGAACACCGAGATCTTTCGTGCGGGTATCGGGTTTTCGTCCGCTGCCGTCATCGCGAAGAACCGCCTGTGTTAGGGCTCGACAATCTCATTTTACGAAAGCCGCGACCGCCCTTTCGGTTCCGCGCCCCGTCGCCAAGACGGCTAATATGAGGGTGGGCAAGGCCGATTGCGAGAAACGCCTGAGCGAAAAAGTCTCGGAAAAATGCGAAATGCTTCTTTGCAAAGCCGAAACGGGTTTGCTATAGGCTGCGCCACTTGCTCAAAGAGCCTCCGTTCCCCGGTAGCTCAGTGGTAGAGCAACCGGCTGTTAACCGGTTGGTCGCTGGTTCGAATCCGGCCCGGGGAGCCAATTTCTCAAGGTCCGTTCCGGACACATAGGTTACGGTTTATACCGGAGACATGGGTAACACTTTTGGCCCGAAGGGGTTTTGGA